>JANWVU010000007.1:0-27288 GCA_025056465.1 Verrucomicrobiia bacterium
TGACGCGGGCAGCCTGTTGCATGTTGTGCGTGACGATGATCACGCTGTACTGGCCGCGTAGTTGATGGATCAGCTCTTCGATTTTGGCAGTGGCGATGGGATCGAGGGCGCTGCAGGGTTCGTCCATGAGGAGCACCTCGGGTTCGACGGCAATGGCGCGAGCGATGCAAAGTCGTTGTTGTTGGCCGCCCGATAGCTGAAGGGCGGATTCGTGGAGCCGATCTTTTACTTCGTCCCAGAGCGCGGCGCGGCGCAGACTGCGCTCGACGACCTCGTCAAGGATCCGACGTCGGTTTTCGCCATCGATACGCAGCGGGTAGATGACGTTTTCGTAGATGCTCATGGGGAACGGATTGGTCTTCTGGAAGACCATACCGGTTCGTTTGCGCAGTTCGATTACGTCGACGTCACGCCCGTATATGGATCGGCCGTTCAAAAGCATGTCGCCATGGATGCGGACGTTATCAACCAGGTCGTTGAGGCGGTTGATGCAGCGGATGAGCGTGGACTTGCCGCAACCACTGGGGCCGATGAGGGCGGTGACTTTGTGACGCGGGAATTTGAGGTTGATCTCGTGCAACGCTTGCGCGGTGCCGTACCAGAGGCTGAAGTTGCGTACATCGAGGACGATGTCTTGGTCGGCTACCGGTGGCGTGTTGGGGGCCGCGCCAGTGGCCGACTGAGTGGGCGCGCGAAGAGGCGTAGCGTGTGTGGCGGTGGCGGTCATTTTGGTTTCAGTTGTGATGGTCATGGTAGCCGGTGTGATGAAAAAGGAAAGGCATTAGAACTGGGCGCCAACGAATCGGCGACGAAGTCGGTTGCGGATGTAGATGGCCGAGATGTTGAGCAGGGCGATCAGGAGAATCAACAACAGCGTGGTGGTGTAAACCATGGGTTTGCCGGCTTCGCTGTTACGCGATTGAAATCCAACATCGTAGATGTGGAAGCCCAGATGCATGAAACTGCGCGAGAGATGGAAGAATGGTGGGTTACCATCTATGGGCAACTCGGGAGCGAGCTTAACGACCCCGGTGATCATCAACGGGGCCACCTCACCGGCACCGCGTGCCATGGCGAGGATTAACCCGGTCATGACACCCGGCATGGCGCGCGGTAGGACGATGCGCCAGATCGTTTGCCATTTGCTGGCGCCACAAGCATATGAACCTTCTCGCATCGATCGCGGCACGGCAGCAAGGGCTTCTTCGGTGGCAACGATGACGACCGGCACCGTCAACAACGCCAAGGTCAGCGAGGCCCAGAGAATCCCACCGGTGCCGAAAGTGGGTGTGGGCAGTTTCTCCGGGTAGAGCAACGAGTCGATTGTGCCACCCACGACGTAGCAAAAAAAGCCGAGCCCAAAGACGCCGAAAACAATGCTGGGCACGCCGGCCAGGTTGTTGACGGCGATGCGTACCGCGCTGAGCAATGGGCCTTGACGAGCGTACTCCCGTAAGTAGAGAGCCGCGATGACACCGAACGGGGCCACGGCCACTGACATGATCAATGTCATCAGCACGGTGCCAAAGATAGCCGGCAGGACTCCGCCCTCAGTGTTTGCCTCACGTGGTTCGCTGGTCAGAAACTCCCACCACCGGCTGAGATAGACGCGGGCTTGTTGCGTGGTAGTGAGCCGGTTGGCAGGGTAGGCGCGAACAATTTCAGAAAGACGCAACTCTTTCGTACGACCACCGGCCTCCGCAAGGAGCACGGTGAACCGCTGATCTTCGCGACGCAGGGCCGTGAGTTGAGCGGTGACCTCATTGTACTTGGCCTCGAGTGCCGCACGTTTGTCAGAGATGTCGAGGGTTTTGCTTTGCAACTCCGCCCGACGCTGTTGCAACCGGAGTGCTTCGAGGCGTGCGTTAATGCCGCCGATCACGTGTTTTTCGAGGTGACGGATTTGACGAAAGCGCTGGCGCGCATCGCGGCGGAGAGTTTCAAATTGTTCGAGTGTGACCGGCACACCATCTATGCGAACTGCGCGGATATACCCAATGAATGGCCCCCACTCCTGTCGCTCGAACAACCACGCGTCGAGAGGGTATTCGACGCGCTGTAGGTCGCGGAGATTGACCCATTTGAAGTCGTCGCCGTAAAGATCAAAGTTGCCGGTGCGCAACAGCACCCGCTCAACCAACACACCCTCGCGCACGAGGGTTTCATACCGGGTCGCTTCCCCAAGGAATTGTTGTCCGTTGGCGAGCGTGACCAGGCGCAATGGTTTGGGCCAGAACGTGGCGGTGCCGTTCAGAATTACGAGTAGCAGCAGGCCGCTGATCATTAGGGTCGCCACGGCCAAACCGGCTCCCGTCAACCAGACCATCGGCTCGCCACGAGCGGTGAGACTGGTGCGGCGTTGACGATAGGGTAGGGCACTCATAGCTGGAAGGCGCGACGACGGAAACGTTGACGAATCACTTCGGCTGCGGTGTTGATCACGAAGGTGATAACAAACAGCGTCAACGCGGCGAGAAATAGGACCCGATACAACGTGCTGTCCTTGACCGCTTCCGGTAGCTCCACAGCGATGTTGGCAGACAGCGCGCGCAGACCGTTGAAAATGTTCCAGTCCATCAACGGGGTGTTGCCGGCAGCCATGACGACGATCATCGTTTCACCCACGGCGCGTCCCAATCCCACCATGATGGCGGAGAAAATCCCGGACAACGCCACCGGCAGGATGACGCGAATCGCCGTTTGCCACGGTGTGGCTCCGCATCCAAGTGAGGCCGATTTGAGGTGTTCGGGGACACTGGACAAGGCGTCTTCCGAGATGGTGTAGATGATGGGAATGACCGCAAAACCCATCACGAATCCGACAACAAACGTGTTGCGTTGGACATACGTGCCCAGCCACCAACCACGCAAATCCCAACCCCACGAGGCCATGAGCCAACCGGCCAAGTATGCCACCAACGTGCCCACCACCATCACGCCAATGAACCGTCCGAGTTCGATCAAGCCCATGCGAACGCGGCCTGTTTCCGTGCGTCGTGCGGAACCGAGACGTCGGAAAAGTAGATGTTGCACCCACGCGACCAAGACAATTGAAAATGGCCATGCGGCGATAGCCAACCCCGGTGCGGCGGTTCCCATCCGACCGTCGAGCCACGCTTTGAAGTCGCCCCAAAACAGCAGTTGTTCCAACCATGGTCCGCAATACCGCGCGGCCCAAAGAGCGACAATGACCAAAACGATGAGCATGACAAATTGAGGCCAGCCTTGATACCGGCAGGCAACTCGCGGTGGAATCATCTGCCAGAGGAATGCGCCCCCCAACACGAACAAGGGAACCAGTGCAAACACGATTAGGCACGCGACAATCCAGTTCTCCACGATGGGCGCCAACACCAGCGCCGCGATGAAACCCAAAACCACGCTGGGAAGGGACGCCATGGTCTCGATACCCGACTTGATAATCGGCCGCAATCGTTTGTCGAGGAATTGACTGGTGTAGATGGCTGCCAACAACGCGATGGGCACAGCAAACATCATCGAGTAAACCGTGGCTTTGATGGTGCCAAATATTAGCGGTACGAGACTGAATTTCGGCTCGAAGTCGTCCGTGCCGCTAGAGGATTGCCACGTGTAGGTTGGTTCGTTGTATCCCTCGTACCAAACCTTGCCGAACAACGTGTGCCAGGTGGTTTCGGGATGCGGATTATGCACGCCCCACGACCACATGCGGCCGCGTTCATCCAGCGCGAAGATCCCGTCGCCTCGTGGAGCCAACATCACCGCTCGCACCGCGACAGAGTCCGGCAACCGCTGTCGCAGCAACACGCGGTCGCTGGTCATGTGACGTAAAAAAATTTCGCCATCCACCGTGGCGGTCACGAAGCATTTATCGCGTGTTGACATGGCCATGGCCTGCACCGCCGCGCCGTGTGGTTCAGGCCGGTGGGCGGGTACGAGCCGGTAGCCGTCCGTGGAATTTGCGCCGGCTTGCTCGATGCGGAACCAAACCGTAACTTCGCCCCGCGAATCCCCCGCAACGAGTGATTGGTCGCCGAACATGAATTGGAGTTGCTTTAGTTCGACCCCTGCCGGCGTCAGATCCGTTTGCTCGGCGATGAGCGGCTCTGTGATTCGTCGTAGATCGTACCGCCAAATCGTGCCGTCACGCCATGCAAGATAGAGCTGGTCGCCCTGGGTGTTTTGCAGGAGAAAATCCGGCAGCGGAGTGGTTGTTGGAAACGGGAGCTGGTGTTTCGCGACCCGCACCGTGGTTTTGCCAGTGACGACGTTCTGACGGCGGGTGACCTCGTCCCAAAACAATTCCCCCTTGGTTGTCAACGCGGTGAAAACCTCGCGTCGCTCGCTCGTTTTGTAATCCAGCCGCACAATGCCATCGCCCGGCGACGCCACTTGCACCGGCTCATCCATCGCAACTTCCAGTCGCCCGGCCGCGATTCGCAACACTCCCACCTGAACTCGTCCATCGGCGTAGCCCAAGGCCAGACGTTCGGAAGCCAACGGTCGCGCCCAAGCGGTGATGACGGCTCCCGGTGGGGTTAGCGCCAGCGATTCAAGACGTTGCCCGCTGCGCGCATCGAGCAGCACGGCTTGACCCGAGCGATCAACGTACATCACATGGTTACGATGAGAGTCCACCTCACACATCAACAGCTCCGGAACCGAATCCGCAAAGAAGTCAGCGTGCGCTTGCTCCGTGACCCGAGCCGGTCGGAATAACGGCACCACCACCGTGATCAGGTAAACGAGGATGCCCAAGACGGCTACGATGACCATCAATCCGCCAACGGTGATGACAACGGTTGTAATGCGGTCAATGACCCGCACCGAACGACGGGTCTGACGACGTCGTGGGGCGGCTGCCTCGACAGGGCCAGACTCAACGAGAGTGGTTGCCATCCCGTGAAGCTTTCAGCTCTTCGCGTACGAGCTTGCGATCCGCGCGAAGCATCAACTTGCTCACTTCAACCCCAACTTGAGTCGCTCCTCCCGCGCGATGGGCTCAGGGATGGGCAGGTAGCCATCCTTGATAACCGCCTCCTGTCCCTGCCGACTCAACGCATACCGCAAAAACTCCGCCCGCAACGGATCCAGCGGCTTGCCGGGTTCCTTGTTCACGTAAATCAACAGATACCGCGCCAGTGGATAATCCCCGCTGTAAACATATTCCACGTCCGCCGCGTATGCCGGCTCGCCTTCCCGATGCGCCAACGGCACCGCACGCACGTCCGCCGTCTTGTACCCAATGCCCGAATACCCAATCGCGTACCGATCCGACGCCACCCCTTGCACCACCGAGCTCGAACCCGGTTGCTCTTTGACCTGATCCTTGTAATCGCCTTTGAACAACGCATGGTCTTTGAAATACCCGTACGTGCCGCTGGCGCTGTTGCGTCCGTACAGGCTGATGGGTTTGTCAGCCCACTCGCCGGTCAGTCCCAAATCACCCCAGGTGCGAATGTCGCGCGGATACCCGCCGCGCCGCGTCTTGGAAAAAATCGCGTCCACCTGCGGCAACGTCAGGCTCTCAATCGGGTTGTCCTTGTGGACATAGACAGCCAACGCGTCGAAACAGGTGCGCACGGCCATGGGCTTGTACCCATACTTGCGCTCAAAGGCATCCAGCTCGGCGTCTTTCATGGGACGGCTCATGGGTCCGAAGTGCGCCGTGCCGGCGACCAAAGCCGGTGGGGCAGTGCCTGAGCCTTTGCCTTCGATTTCGATTTTGACGTTGGGGTAGAACTTCGAGAAGCCCTCGGCCCAGAGAGCCATGAGATTGTTCATGGTATCGGAGCCGATACTTTTGAGGTTGCCGGAAACACCGCTGACAGCGGTGTACTCGGGCAACGCCGGATCCACTTGGATGGCTTCCCCTGCGTGAGCCGACGTCGTCAACACGCTCCCACCAATCAACACAACTGCAAACCATTTTGTCATCGTTTTCATGCTCTCCTCTTTTTTAGCTGCTTACCGGGTTCGACTGAACATTTGTAACGGCGGCGTTACACCCGTGTGTCAACCGGCGAAAACCGCCCAACATCAGAACCGAAACAGCGTGTCCAGTTGGAGGCGCAGTAAATCCTCTCCGCGCCGTGGGGCGCTGATGTTGTGCCCGCTGTCGGGCCGGTTGCTGATTTTTTCCGTGATGAACGCGGTCAAGCCCACCTGCCACCAATCTTGGAAATTGTAGGCTGCCTTGACGACATGCCCCTCACGATCCGTGCCGCCTGTGCCCCAATCAGAGTCCGTCCACGAATCCAAGACCGCGTCCGCTTCCAGATACTTGTACTGATACGCGACCTGCCACTGGCCTTTCTTCTTCGCCTCACCGAAGGCCACCTGCACCGTCCAACCCTCCGTTTGATCGGGTGAGACGTTGGTCACCGCGCCGCGCAAGCTTTCGTACGCGTCTGCCAGATTTTTGACGTACTCGCCGCTGACCGTGACGATCGCCGGCGTGCCGAAGAACGGCTGGCGTTGAAGCTCCCACGCCACGTCGCCGCGCACCGAGACCACCTCAAAATCGGCGAGAAAGTTGGTCGTGGTCCCGAACACTCGCACCATGTTGCCCAAGTTGGGCGATCGGGTTGTCAGCGAGTTGGTATCAATGTTGTGCGTCCAGAAAAACCCGGCTGCCAATCGCGTGCGCAACCACGGTGCTTTGGGGTCGCGTCCGACCTTGAATTCACCGCCGCCCTGCACATCGAACGCAAAGCCGTCGCCATCCGCCGAGCGAATGATTTCGCTGGCGACGAATTGCCCCGCGTTCAGGAACAACGCATGTCGTTGGTCGGGACCGAACCGCCACACAAATTGCTCCGCCAGACCTTCCGGGGTCACATCGCCGTCGTAAACCAGCGGTGAATTGAACGACGGCTGCCACATCGGATTGATCATCTTACCGCCTGTCACCGTGATCCAATCCGCTTTTGGTGGCTGAATTCGCGCATAGGCGAGATCAATCCCGATCACATCGCGTTGGAACATGTCATCGAGCGTTTCGTTGGTGCTGACGGGATCGTCAGTGCCTCCGCTGGCCAGCCGCAACCCTACCGTGGCCCATTCAACAAATTTCGCCTCCACACCCAGACGCAGCCGGTAGCGAAACCGCCATCGGTCGGCTTGATTGCTCTGGTCCTCATTGTCGAAAAACTCCGCGCGCAGCCGGACATCGCCGCTCCACCGCATCTCATCAATCCAGCCGGCGACCTTGTTTTTGTTGGCGCGGTTCATCGCGCGTGCCAGGTCGGCATCCACCTGCTCTTTCAACTCCTTGACCTCGCGGTCGGTGATGATTCCTTTGCGCACCAGCATCTCCAACAACGCATCCACAGCCTGCCCGTGCGCCTGCCCGGCGCCAACCAACATCAGACCCAAACACACCGCGCGAAACCAACGCCATCGTTGCACTTGATTCATGCTCGCTTCTCCTCCCTCGTGATGGAACTTCGTGTTTACGACACACGTGACGTTCCAACATCAATTACGTTACGAACTGGAAACAACCGTCCTATGCCGGTTCGATCCGCACTAGGCTGTCGTAAAAACTCACGCTACCGCCGACCGGATCCAGCAGACAGGTATTGTTTCGCAGCGCGGGATCCGTCCACATCGCCGCGTTGGCGTTTACCCCGGTGGCACGGCGCGCATCGCCCCGAATGCGTTGGCCGTCAATCACCACATCCGCCGCACCAGTCGCCCAGTGACCAAAGCCCAACTCAAACGTTACCACACCGGGCCGAACCGTTTCCGTGAGCCGCAACTTGCCCACCATTGGTTTTCGCCAACCATCGGCCAACTCCCACTCGCCGCGTGGATTGGTCGCGCTGAGGACTTTGACGTATTGGCCGTTGCGCAACCCGAGCCGTGCCCCGTCGGCTGGGTTCATGGAAATGAAATTTTCGGGCATCATCGGCAACAACCAGTAATTGGTGATCGTACGGGTCTTGCATTGCAGGATCGTGCGGTGCGTAATCAGATGCAGGTCGTAGCCTTTGCCCAAGTGGTCGAGCGGGCGGCCGGTGAAATCGGCGATCGGCCGGTAGTGCGCGTATCCCCGGTAGGGTTCGCCGTTGCCCGCGTAGCGGTATTTGGCGGTTTTCTCCTGATACAAACACAACAGTTTTCCGAAAGGATTGGGCAGCTTGTCGCCGCTGGTCATTTTGGCGGGGTCTTGGAAACGCCCGCCGCGGTTCAACACATAAACCACCTTCGGCCACAGCGCGTCGCCAACGGCCGCTTTCCAGTACGCGAGGTCGTAAACGGTTTTGGGTAGGTGGCGACGCGATTTCTCGAACAACGCCAGCTCCTCCGAGTCGGCATCCGGTACGGCGTCAGCCGGCTTGCTGCCGGCGGCAATGTTCGCAACCGCGCGCAGGTAGTAGTCTTCGGGGCGATTCAGCGGCTGACCCTCGCCCAGCGCGTTTGCGCCAAACGCCTTCAAACCGAGTTTCTCTGCGATGGCCATCAGCAACGACTCCAGACTGATGGGCAACTCCTGGCCGAAAACCCGGCAGGTCTCAGGAACCGGCGCCATGACCGGCTGGCGCACCGGTTGGACTTTGAGATTCATGTTGGGATGCGAACCGTGAAATTCCCAGCGCTCCAGAAAACTGAGGTCCGGGAAAATGTAGTCGGCATACATGCTGGTAGTGCCGATGAGAATGTCACTGGCGAAAAATAGCGGCAGTTTGTTGACGTCGCGCAGCACTTCGATGTTGGTGTGGCCGGCCGGCAACGCGTACACCGGTGACCCCATGTACATGAACAACGCCTTCACCGGGTAGGGATACGCCTCGCCGATGCTGGGGATGATTTCCTCATACACGTCGCTGGCCAATGGGTACCAATTTCGTTTCGCGGGGTAGCCACTGAAAATCGTTGTTTTCGCGTAGTCCACCTCATGGCGGATGATGGAGATGCCAAATCCCGTGATTTTGCCCGGCACATTCGTCAGATCGAACGGCCCGCCTTTGCTGCCATCGTAGCTGTAGGTGCTGGGCACGCTCATGCCGCCCTGCCAATCGAAGTTGCCGAGCATCGCATTGACCGTGTACCAACCCAACACATTGTAGAAACCGTTGGTGTGTTGGCTCACGCCCCGATGGATGTCCACGGAGCTTCGTTTGCCGTGTCGGATCAACTCGTGGGCCACCGCTGCCGCCTCGTGAGGATCCAGCTCACAAATCGCGCACCATTCCTCGAACGACTTTTCAAACGCCGCTTCCTTCACGAGCTGCATACCGGTCTTGACGCGTGTCCCGTCCGCCAACGTTGTGTCCACAAACAAATCACCGGTCACGGGCGTTTTCGTGTCATTCGGATCCACGACCACGGGCTGACCGTCTTTCATCACGAGCATGAATTTTTCCTCGTACTCGACGGTCTTCTTTTTGTCCTTGGGATCGGGCACGACCCGTTTTTCTGCGGTGGCCAATCCCACATCCGCCGCGCGCACGAACGCGCCGGCCGCGCCGGTCTTCGGGTCAATCTTCACCAGCCACGTGAGATTGGTATAACTCAACTCCCCGGCGGCTGTGGCGGCGGCCTTGTTTGCGTTCACCAGAAACGCCTTATCGTACCGGTCCCGCTCCAGCATCCAACGAATGAACGCCATCGCCAACGCTCCATCGGTACCGGGTTTGATGGGCAACCATTTCCACGCTTTGCTCGCCAGCTTGCTGAACCGCGGATCCACCACTGCAATGCGCGTTTCACCCCGGTCGAGGTTTTCCATCAACCGCACCGCGCGATTGGTCGGCCCGTAATTGGCCTCCAACAAATTCGCCCCCACAAACAACACAAACCGCGCGTTCTCCAGACTCGTCTGCCAGTAAAACTTCTGTCCCCCGGTAAACTGTCCGGCCTCGTACTGCTCGCTCATTGCCTTGCTGGTGAAATACAACGACCCCTGGCAAACCGTGGTGTGCCCGTGCAGGTTGATCGTGCCAAAACCCGCCCCGAACCGTCGCAGGAAATCGCTGCGCCCGCCTTTCAGTCGTCCCCACATGATGGTGAGTTGGTTGTTCTTCGGACCCAAATCGGGATGATCAGGATCAATCAACTTGTCGAGGTGCGGCGCGTGCTTCTGCTTGAACTCCTCCACCGTCATCTTTTTGTCCCAAATCTTCTTCACATCGGCCGCCATCTCTTTGGCGACTTGATCGTCGGTCAACACCATCACGCTCCGCAGACCTTCGACCTGCCGGTTCTCCTCGCCCGGGACGTGGGCGAACAGTTTCCCACCCTCGACGATTTCCTTCACCGCCTGAGCAAAATCAATCGTGATCCACTTGTTCTCGCCCCGCTTGCCTGCGCGTTTCAACACCTTGCGAATCCGGTACGGATCGTACGCGGTTTGCACGCCGGACTGACCTTTTGGACACAATCCCGCGTCGAGCCGCGCCACCTCAAACGGCGAGGCGCTCATCGGCACGTGTGGGTACAATGTCCACGGGTTGTAGGGATTCCCGTCAATCTTCACCACCACACCGTTTTGAATCTTGCATTTGATCCCGCAACCCGTGTTGCACTGCAAACAAACCGAGTAGAGGATGTTCTCGGGATCGTTCAGCTCATACGCCGCATCCGGCCGCGCACTGTTCAACACCGCGTGCTGTGTTGCCGCACCCAAAACCGGCACCGGGCCGGCCGCCGTCGCCGCGCCCAGCAACGCACCCTTCGCCAACAACTGCCGACGGGTTGGATCAAACGGAGTGTCTTTCATGGCACGGTTGCCTCCCGAGAATCAACGAGTTGCCGGATCAGTTTGATACCGACGGCCACCAGCAACACGCTGATCCCTCCGATGAACAACGCGACGAGATATTCGTTTTGCGTCGCTTCATAGTAATGTTCGAGCCGCGGATGCATGAACGCTTCGCGCAACCCTTTCAACTGTTCCACCGCCTGACCGGGGATGAGAATGTTCAGCCGCGAGGAAACAAAGGTCAGCGCCACCACAAACGCGCCCGTCCCCACGACCGGCAACGAACCCTGCCGGCTCAACAACGCCAACCCGACTGCCGCGCCGCCGAGATGCACCACCCAAAACACCCACCAGAACGGGCCAAACAAGACGAGGTTGAACGCATCTCGATGCGCCGAGACCGGTGACCAGTACGCGATACTCAGCTCCGCGAACTCCGCCCCGAGATAAAACAACACCGCGCCCAAGGTCACCCGACGCAACATCGCCAGCGGCGGCGCGGAGGCCGGTGTGTTTTCCGGCAACACAAACGTGAACACCAGCAACAACACCGCCCCACCGGCGGCAATCGCCGACGTGAGGAACATGATGGGCAGCATCGCCGTGTGCCAGTACGGTTTGGCGTCCACCACACCAAAAAACGCGCCGCTCTGGCTCGGAAACGCGATCCCGATCAAGCCACCGACCATCAACAACGGCACCAACCATCCCGAACGATCATGCAACGCCGTCGGTGAGTCTTTTCGCACACTGAGAACAAAACAGATGGCCATCAGCGTCAGGAAAAACATGTACATCCAGGCGTTGAAGGCCATCATCGAGGTAAAACTCGGATCCGTAAAAATCCGGTACATCCGCCACGGCTGACCCAGATCCAGCCAGATCGAGAACAACCCCATCACCAACGAAACCGCCGATACCCAAATCGTCACGCGCAAGTGTTCGCGAAACCCCGCCACGCCCAACAAATACCCGACTACGCCGATGGCAAACGCGCCACCGGCAATCCCCACGCCATGAAAATAAAGCGCCACCCACAAACCCCACGGGACATAGCTGCCATACCCTGCCAATCGTTCGCCGGTTACAAACTTCTGCACCAACCCAATCCCGCCGACCAACGTCGCCACCACCGCCAAACCCAACATCCACTTCAACGTCGTTCGCTTGTTCATGACGCGCCTCACACCAGGTACACCACCCGGGGTTTCGTGTGTTTTTCCTCGAGCAACTTCACTTGGTTCGCCGCCCGCAACTTCTCCGCCACGAGACTGCCGGGATCATTCGCATCGCCGAAATAATTGGCCCGCCCAATGCACGTCGTGACACACTGCGGCAACTCGCCCTCCTCCAACCGATGCAAGCAGAACTGGCACTTGCGCGCGTTGCCCATCGGCGAGCCATGACGCTCCCGGCTCCACGATTTGCCGTACTCGTGATTGGGCAGGGTCTCGTACGGCATCCGCTGCGGCGTGCCCTCGGTGTAGAAATGACCAAAATCACTGGTGCGCGCGCCGTACGGACACGCCGCCACGCAGTAGCGGCAGCCAATGCACTTGTCGTAATCAATCGCGACCACGCCATCCGGTCGTTTCCAGGTGGCGTTGACCGGACAGACCGGCACGCAGGGCGGTTGATCGCACTGCATGCAAGGTCGCGGGAAAAACCGCAACTGCACATTCGGGTATTGGCCAAACTCTTCCTGGACCACCGGCCGATACACCACACCGGGCGGTAATTTGTTTTCCGCCATACAGGCCACCGTGCACGCAAAACAGCCCACGCACTTGCGCGTATCAATCACCATCGCCCAACGGCGTTGCTCAACGGGCTTGGCCATGGCCCGCCGCAACTCGGCCTGCATCCGCACCAACACATCCGCCGTCTCATCCTCCGGTATCGTCTTGGGAGCCGGTAGCGCGCGCGTCGTCTCAGGTCCTACCGGGTCGCGGACAGGTTGATGCCGTCGCGCGTGCGCCACGGAACCAACCGCTGCAACCATCCCCAGGGCCGCGACCACGCCACCCCGAACAAAATCGCGACGGTTAATCTCGTTCTCTGCAGCATCGGAGGAACGACCGGTTGCGGGACTCATAAAAACCTCGCTTCTAGGATTTTGCCGACCCTGCCACCCGTCGCGCTCCCCCCGCATGGCCTGTGCCATGTACCAAAAACGAAACAGAACCGTGGCAAAATCAGCGAAACGCGAGAGATACTACCCGGATTGCGGCGCCTGCGCACTTGACAGTCTGTCGGCAATCACCGGCGGATTGTCATCTTGTCGAGGCTCCGTGCGAGCGCAGTGCCTACCGGCCTTGACCCAGGCTCACGGCGCAGACCAGTCACACACGGAGGCCGGTTGACCGGGTGAGCAGCACCGGTCGTTGCGCGGTGCCGTAGCTAACGGGTCGAACCCGTTCGGACACAGAATCACGATGCGGGGGCAACCCACCATCCGCGCCAATGGCAGATGATGCGGCCGCGCACCAGGCGTGTGGCCACGACGCCCTGTACATAGTCGTCGTAGCCGGCGCGACGGTTATCGCTGAGCACCCAAATCTGGTTGGGGCCGAGCGTGAACGGTGCGAGATTCCATGTGGGATTTTGTTTCGTGTACGGCTCATCGAGCGGTTGGCCGTTGATCAAGGGCACGCCGTTGGACAACGCCACCGTTTCGCCCGGTAGCCCAATCACTCGTTTCACGAACCACAACGGCGGGTCGTCGGCGGTGCGAAAACTTACAATGTCGCCGCGTTGAGGCCGGTAGTCGCGCACGCGCTCCACGAGGCACAGCTCGCGCGGGTGAAGCGTTGGAACCATGCTGGTGCCAACCACCACGGTGAACCCGTAGAATTGTTTGAGGATCAACAGTGCGCCGGCGATCAGCGCCAGCACAATCAGCCGCACCCACAGCGGCGGCAACCGCCCGCGCCACGCCATCTCATTCCAGCTCCACACCGGCTTTGCCGCGTCGGATTTCGCCGATCACGTAAGCCGGTATGCGGGCACGGCGCGCGAGTCGTTGCACGCGCGCGACGGCATCGGGCGCCAGCACCAGCACCATGCCGATGCCCATGTTGAATACCCGGTACATCTCTTCTTCGGCGACACCGCTTTCGTGCAACATGGTGAAGATGGGCAGCACCGGCCATGTGCCGCGCCGGATCACGGCGACACAACCGCGCGGGAGCACGCGCGGGATGTTGTCGAGGAACCCGCCACCGGTAATGTGCGCCGCGCCATGCAACGCGGGATCGTGCCGCAACGTTTTCAGTACCGGCCAGTAACTGCGATGAATCTTGAGCAGCTCCTCACCGAACGTGCATCCAAGTCGGCCACAATAATCGTCGAGCCGGACACGAAGTTTGGCGAACAGGATTTCGCGTGCCAGGGAATAGCCGTTGGTGTGCAACCCGGTGCTGGCCAGCCCGACCAGCACGTCGCCAGGCCGAATGTGGGATCCATCTAGAATTTTTTCCCGTTCCACGACACCCACGATGGTGCCGACGAGGTCGTAATCGCCCGCCGCGTAGAGTCCCGGCATTTGGGCAGTCTCACCGCCGATCAACGCGCACCCGGCCGCGCGGCACGCGCGCACCAGGCCGACGATGAGATCATGAAAGACGCGCGGATCCAGTTTGCCGGTGCCGATGTAATCGAGAAAAAACAATGGCTCGGCACCAAGCACGGCGATGTCGTTGACGCAATGGTTGACGAGGTCCTGGCCGACGGTGTCGTGGCGGTTGAGTTGGACGGCGATTTTGAGTTTGGTGCCGACGCCGTCGGTGCTGCTGACCAATACCGGCTGCCGGTATTTCTTGCGGTCGAATGCAAACAAGCCGCCAAACCCGCCGATTTTGCCGAGCACTTCCGGTCGGTGAGTTTGTCGCACCAAAGCCGGCAGGCGACGTTTGAGCCGGTCGCCGAGGTCAATATCCACCCCGGCAGCGGCATAAGCGGAAGATTTCACGATGTGGTGAGTCTAGAGAGCGGACTTCAAAAAGCAAGACAGTGACCCTGAGCTGCCGGCACCTGCTCACCGTGTCGGCGTCACCGGGCTGGGGCGCTGGCGAGTTGGATGCGTTGCAGATTGGTTTCGATGGCGCGCAGATAGTGATGAACGCCATCGGGAAAATGATGCGCGAGGGCGTGGTGAACACCGCCCAATTCGTTTTCCAACAGCGGCAGGACGGTCTGCTCGAAAAATGCGCGGGTTTGGCGGCGGAGGTCGTCCACGTTGTGGTAGCCGAACATGGGTTCGGCGGTATCCGTGGCGGCTTCTTTGAATTCGGCGAAAAGCAGCGGGAGTCGTTCGGGGTAATCGGGTGCGGCCAGTTGACCAATCAAGTCGGCCGAGGCCACGGCGCGCGCGAGGAACGTTTCGCGAGGGGCCGCGTCCGGCAGGACACAAATTTTGGGCGGGAACGCCGTGGCGCGGATGGCGATGCGGACGGTTTCCTGTTCGGCGGCGGTGAACTCCCAGGCCGGTAGGAGTTGGTTGGCGAGCGCGACGCTGCGCTCGACATGAGTGCGTGTGAAACGGGCACCGGTGCCGGGAAAGGTTTCGTGGGTGGTGCGGAGATAGCCGGTGTCGTGCAGCAACATGGCAGTGACCGCGAGCTCATAATCGCGGCCGGTAAGTTGCGGTGGGCTGTTGCGACGCAGGTGGCCGTCGAGTAGGTGGGCGAGCGTGACGACCGTTTCGCAGGTGTGCAGGAAGTTGTGGTAGGGCAGGTCGCAGGGGAGGTAGCCGGGGAGTTTACCGGCAAAGAGTTGTTCGATCGCCGTGAACGCGGTTTCCAAGAACCGGGCGGAACGGTGGGGGAAATGATCCGCATGCGTGGCGAGCATGACAGCACGCGCGTCCAGGTCTGTGATCGAGGTGAACGGGTACATCCACCAATTGACAAACTGCAGGAACTCTGCCACAACGCTCAGCGGTCGCAACTGGCTTTTTTCTCCATGAAAGCGCACGTGAGGCTGGGTTGGTTGGGGATCGTTCTGACCGCAATGGTGGGGTCATTGGAGGCGCAAGAAATGCCCCCGCGCGAGGCGCGCGTGACGGAAATGTTCAACGAGGTGACCTACCGGGAGGCGCGCGCGGAATTAGAACGCCCGGCCAAAGTAGGTGATACCGTGCGGGGCCGCGATGTGGTGCGAACAGGGGATCGGTCGCTGGCGGAGTTGGAGTTTGATAACCGGTCGGTGACCCGGTTGGGGTCGCGCAGCATCTTCACGTTTGAGCCCGAGACGCGCGCGTTTCACGTGCGGCAGGGAATATCGTTGATCTCGGTTCCGCGTGGCACGGGTGGCGGCCAAATTGTGACGGCAGCGATCACGGCGGCGATTGAGGGAACGACGGTCATTGCGGAGCATTTCCTCGTGGATGGGCGGCGACCGGGTGATCCTTTGCGACCGGCCGCGAAGTTTATTTTCCTGGAGGGTCGCGGCACGGTGATGACGCCTGATGGCCGGCAACAACGGCGGTTGCGAGCGGGGCAGATGATTCTGCATGCGCTGGGTGATCCGTTGTTGGCTGAGCCGCAGGAGATTGATCTCGACACGTTGTTCAAGGGTACCGGGTTGTTGCAGCGGTTTGGGCGACCGGTACCGGGGCAACAGGCGATTGAGCAGGAACGCGACCGGCAACAACGCGAGCTGCGGCGCGGGTTGTTGGAGGAGGGGCGGTTTTTCCTGATCGGACGCGGGCCGCGCATGGGTCAGCGGGATCCAATGCTGCCGGTTGATGTGCCGGTTGCGGTGCACGATGGGGCCGCGCGCGATAGCGGGGCGATGAGCAGTTTGTCGGAGCAAGCACCATGTCCACAATGTCGGTGATCAGGCGAGTGTCGGCGGGGTGGTTGGTTATGGTGTGCGCGATTGGGGTCTGGGCGCAGGAGCCGCAGAGCCGGTTGGTGGACGAGCTGGTGCCGCCTGATCCGTGGCCGGTGCGCGAGGAGGAAGTGCAAAGACGCGGCGAGGCGGTGGATCCGGAGGAGGGCGGGGATTTAGGGCGGCAGGTGTTGTTGCGTCGGCATCCGTCCGCGCGAGCGTTGCGGTTGTCGAGCACGTCGGATTGGTTTTATCACTCGAACATTTTGTTGCTGGAGCAAGGCCGGTTGGATGACGGTGTTTTTCAGCAGACGTTTGAGGCGGCATGGTCGCCGCGGTGGGATTCGGCATGGTTGGGCACGGTGTACGCACGGTATGTTTTGGTCCGGTACCACGATCATGACGAGCTGGATTTTGATGGGAATGAGGTGGGCGTCACGCTGAGCCACCGGTTGTGGTATCAGGCCAACGTGTATGGCGGGTTGCGGGGATTGCGGTTGTATTTGGAAGATGGCGAGGATGAGTTTTTCAAAGGTTTGGATTTGATGGTCGGCATCTGGCGCGGGCATGCGTGGTGGGAACGAACGTGGTTTTTCTACGGGTACCAACTGGATTGGCGACCGACGAGTCCCGGTAGCCTTCATCGCGTGGACAATGCCGGGTATGTAGGGCTGAAGTTTTTCCCGGCAGCCGCGTGGCACGTCCAGTTACTGTACCGGCTGCGTTGGGAGGAGTACGTGGAGGTCAGCCGCAGCGACCTGAACCACCTGCTGAGCATCAGTGCCACATGGGATCCAACGGAGTTTTTCCGGCTGCGGGTGAGCGGGGAGTACGGAGCCAACCACTCCGGTGCGCCGAACTTCGATTACTCGTATCTGGCGGGCGGCGGCTCGGTGCAATTGCAAATCCGGTTTTAGGCCGGGTGCACGGCCATTTAACCGAGTCCGAGTTCGCGTTCGATTGCTTCCAGCAGACAATGCAGGATGAGCGTGTGGGCTTCCTGAATGCGTGCGGTGTCGGTGCCGGTAACAATCCACTCGATGTCGGCCAACCCACGCGCAGCCCCACCGGTTTTGCCGAGGAGCGCTACGGAGCGACAACCTCTTTCGCGGGCGGCTTTCAATGCGTGCACGATGTTGGGTGAATTGCCGCTGGAGGAAAACACGACAAGCAAATCACGCGGCTCGGCCAATGCCGTGACCTGCCGGGCAAAGACGTGCTCGAAACCGTAATCGTTGCCGATGCACGTCAGCAAGGTGGGGTCGGCATTGAGTGCGAGAGCCGGTAGGGGATGTCGGTCGCGGGCAAATCGGCCAACGAGTTCCTCCGCGAGGTGAAGAGCATCGGCAGCACTACCGCCATTGCCGCAGGTGAGGATTTTCCCGCCGCTGCGTAGGGTGGTGACGGCCGCAGCGACGAGTTGATCGAAGATGGCTTGCTGAGCAGCCAGGGATTGGAATGTTTGGCAGGCTTTGTGAATAGCGTCGGCGAGTGAGTGAGCCATGAAGGGCATGGTAGCCTACCGGGGCAGTGATTCCAATCGGGAACGCTGTTGGGTTTTAATCTAGGCTTTTTGCAGAGTCCAACTTGGAAGTATTTGAGCAGTAGCGACGTGTCAGTCGTCAGTTTGTGATGCAAACTGACGGTGAGGTCGACAGTGATTCTGCCACGAATTTTTCGTGCACCGGAACAAACGTTTTTTCTCTTGGGTCCGCGTGGCACCGGCAAGAGCACGTGGTTGCGCGCGTTGTTTCCGCAAGCGAACTGGGTGAACTTGTTAGACGGGGATGTTTATCAGCGGTTGCTGACGCAGCCGGCATCTTTGGCGTCGGAAGTGCGTGCATTGCCGGCAGGCGAGTGGGTGGTGATTGATGAAGTGCAGCGGGTGCCTCAGTTGCTCAATGAGGTGCACCGGCTGATTGAAGAATCGCGTCGTCGGTTCGTGTTGTGTGGGTCCAGTGCGCGGAAGTTACGACGGGCTGGCGTAAATCTCCTGGCTGGGCGCGCGTTGTTGCGTGCCATGCATCCGTTCGTGCCGGCAGAATTGGGAGACCGGTTCGATTTGGAGGACGCGCTGCGACACGGACTGCTTCCGGTGGTGTGGGCTTCGACGGATCGGCTCGAGACGTTGCGCGCATACACACAACTGTACTTGAAGGAAGAAATTCAGGCGGAAGCGCTGGTGCGCAACCTGCCGGGGTTCGTGCGGTTTTTGCCGATTGCGGCGTTGTTTCATGGTCAACAGATCAATGTGACAAATATCGCGCGAGAGGCCGGTGTGGCGCGGACGACGGTGCACGGGTACTTGGAGATTTTGGAGGACACGCTGCTTTGTTTTTCGTTATCGGCTTACGAGGCGAAACTGCGCGTTCGAGAGCGCAAGTTACCCAAGCTGTATTGGTGCGACCCGGGTTTGGTGCGCGCCGTGAAACGAAGCGAGGGACCGCTGTTGCCGGAAGAGCGGGGTGTGTTGTTTGAGGGGCTGGTGGCGCAAACATTGCGGGCTTATCGGGATTATCAGGGATTGTTCGATGAGTTTTTCTACTGGGCGCCAGCAGCGGCTACGGAGACGGAGGTTGATTTTCTCCTGCGACGAGGAAGCGAATTTGTGGCGGTGGAGGTGAAGTCGGGTACGACGTTCACGGAAACGTGGTGCAAAGGATTGCGAGCCATTGACGGGCTGAAAGGACTGCGGCGGCGGATTGTTGTGATGCCGGTCGGACCACGACGGTGGACGGAGGATGGGATTGAGGTGATGTCGTTTGGGGATTTTGCGGGGATGTTGGCGGCGGGGGATTTGGGGTGGTAGTGATGGGTGAAGCCGGTAGGTCAGGTGGGGATGAATGGACCCGGTAGGGTCGCTGAGATGCCGAGGTCACGGGTGGATTGTTCACGGCGTGAGTAGGTGTTGGCGGATGTAGCGGAGACTGGTCGCGAGGGATTCAAAGGGGTCGCCGGGGCAGGTGTCTTGTTCGACGATGAACCACTGGCACCCGGCTAAGTCTGCGGCGCGAAGGATCGCGGGCCAATCGAGGTTTCCGTGACCGATTTCGGCGAAGGTGATTTGGTTTTGGTCATTGATGGCGAAATCCTTCAAATGGATTAGCGGCAAGCGACCCGCGAGACGTTGGCACCAGGTCACCGGGTTGCCGCCGCCGTATTGGACCCAGTAGGTGTCGATTTCTGCCTGGAGGTAGCGCGGGTCGGTCTCGGCGAAGATGATTTCGAGGGCGGTTTTGCCGTTGAACCGGCGAAATTCCATATGGTGGTTGTGGTAGCAGAGGACACAACCGGCATCGTGTAGGACTTTGCCGGCATGATTTAATTTGGCAGCGAGGTCACGAACGGAGGCGAGCGAGCCAAAATCTACGCCGGCGGGGTAGGGGTAAGCGGTGTAGCGGCAGCCGAGTTTTTTAAGTCGCTCGGCGATGGCGTGGGGTTCATCGAGGATGCGTGCACTGGGTTCATGGGTGGCGCAGATGGTCAGACCGAGGTCGCGGCAGATGCGGACGAGTTCGTCCTCGGCGATAGGACCGAGGCCGCTGAGTTGAACGGCGGGATAACCGATGTCGCGGATTTTTTTGAGACTGGCAGCGATGTCGGCAGGCGTTTTGCAGTATTCACGAACAGTGTAAAGCTGAGCGGCGAGTTGGTGTGGTTTCATTTGGTGGATTTGCGGATGAGGTCTTCAAGGAGGCGTTGGTATGCGGCGGCATCGAGCGGGAGTTCCACGGTCCGATTTTCCATTGCGGACAAGAGCATGGCGTTGCCCAGTTCGAGAGATTTGATGCCTTCGGAAGCGGGTGCGATCAGTGGTTTGCCGTCGAGGATGGCGTCCACGAAGTTTTGGAGGATTTCGTTGTGTTGTCCGCCGTGATCTTGGAATGTGAACTCGGTGGTGGTGGTTTGAGGCGCGGCGAACATGCTGGTGGCAGTCTGAGTGAATTGGCTGACGGGCATCTCGGTGCGTTGGAAGGCGAGTTTATCGTTCTCATAAACGAGGCGGCCGTGATCGGCGGCCACTTCGAGCCGGTTGGTGCCGGGCGCCTCGCCGGTGGAGGTGATGAAGGTGGCGGTGGCACCGTTGGCGTATTCCATGTACGCGGTGACGTCATCTTCAACTTCGATGGGATGGTAGCGGCCGAGCCGGCAGAACGCGCGGACGCGGGCCGGCATGCCGAACATCCATTGGAAGAGATCGAGGTTGTGGGGGCATTGATTTAGGAGGACACCGCCGCCCTCACCGCGCCATGTGGCGCGCCATGTACCGGAGCGATAGTAGGCGTTGCAGCGGTACCACGTGGTGATGGTCCATTGGATGCGTTGGATGGCGCCCAACTCACCGGTTTGCACGAGCTCACGGATTTTGCGGTAGAACGGGTCGGTGCGCTGATTGAACATGATGGCGAAGACCTGTTGGGGATTGGTGTGAGCGGCGAGAAGTTTTTGGGCGTCGGCTTTATGAACGGCGATGGGTTTTTCGACGAGGACATGGAGCCCGGCTTCGAGCGCGAGTCGACCAGAGACGGGATGATCAACGTGCGGGGTGGCGATGACGACGGCATCGGCGATTTTGGCGCGGAGCAGGTCGTGCGGGTTGGTGAAACCGGGTATTTGTGGCCATTGAGAGAAACGGTTGGAATCTGTGTCGCAAACAGCGGAAAGCGTTGCGCGCTGGATTTTCCCTTGGGCGAGAGCGTTGGCGTGGGTGCTGCCCATGCTGCCCACGCCGATAACGGCGATTCGTACCGGTTGCATGAAACGGTTTGTAGGGACGCGAGGCAGATGGGTCAAGTTTGGTAAATGGAGAAATTATTTGGTAGGACACAACGTTGATGATTCGGTTTGAGGAACGGGACGGGGCTGGCGGGTGGTGGTTGGATCAGATCATTTGTGGGGACAGCCGGGAGGTGTTGCGCGCCATGCCGGCCGAGTCGGTGCACCTCGCGATTACGTCGCCGCCCTACAACGTGGGGTTGGAGTACGACCGGCACAAAGACAGTTTGCAGTACGGGGAATACTTGGAGTGGTTGCGACCGTTTTGGGAGGGGATTTGCCGCGTGTTGGTGCCGGGGGGACGATTCGCGTTGAATATCTGTCCGACGAGCATTCGGGACTTCAAGCCGCTGCATCACGACACGGCGCGACAGTTGCGGGATTTGGGACTGATCATGCGCACGGAGATCATCTGGTACAAACAAACGATGCGGCGGCGAACGGCGTGGGGCTCATTTTGTTTGCCGAGCAATCCACACATTGTGCCGAGTTGGGAGTATGTGATGGTGTTCTCAAAAGGGCAGTGGGAGTTACCCGGTGACAGGTCGGCAGCAGACATCACGGCGGAGGAGTTTATTGAGTTTAGTGATGGGTTTTGGGTGATTCCGCCGGAGACTCGGGGACGGTTGCCGTTTTTGAAGAGTCGGTATGCGGTGCGCCGCAAGGGACGTGACCGGCCGGAGTTGCGCGAGGTTCAGGCGCAACGAGCGCAGATGCGGCGGGATGCGCACCCGGCACCGTTTCCCGAGCGGCTGATTTACCGGTTGATCAAGTTTTACAGCTACCGGGGCAACGTGGTGCTGGATCCGTTTGGAGGTACCGGGACAGTGGCGGTGGTGGCGCGGCAGACCGGTCGGCATTACGTGCACATTGACATCTCCGAGCAGTATTGCCGGTATGCCGAGCGACGAGTGGCGTCGGTCGCGTCGTCGGCGGCAAACGATGAGGCGGCGCGCCCGGCAGCCGCAAAACGGCGGTCAGGTTGAACTGGCGGTAGTTTTCTTGGCGTGACGAGCACGAAGTCGTTGAAGGTACCGACGACGCCGTTGGCGTTTGAGTATTTTGTTGTATTGCTTGCTCATGAGGATTTGGTGGTTTTGCGAGATTTGATCAGCGAAGTTAGTTGCTTCACGGCGTTGCCGACGAGCGGCTCGCCGTGAGCGAACGTGACGTTGTCGAACGCGAAATCTTGGAGTTTCTTTAGCGAGCGGGCGAGCTGGCGGGGGTCTTCGCAATAGGCATCGGGCAGGCGCTCGACGGGTTTGTTTTTGGGATGGATGAGCGCGTCTCCTAGTAGGAGGGTTTTCTCGCAGAGCAAGCCACACTCACCGGGGCCGGCGCCGGGAAGGTAGATGACGCGCAGGTCGCCCGGTAGTTTTTCGCCGTCCACAACGGGCACGTCCACTTTGAGATCGCATTCGGGAATGGCTTTTTCGTGAGCGTAAATCTGGATTTGAAGTTCGCGGCGGAACCAATCGGCATCGCGTTCGTGGTTGGCGTTGGTGAGGAAGATGCCTACCGGTTCGCCCAGGCTGCGAAGTGTTTTGGCGAGGGCTGGAGCCGGTCGCATAGGATCGAGGAACCAGACGCCCGCGCTGGTTACGACGGCGTAGCTGCTGAAATCAATTTTCCACTCGGTGTGCCAGCTGTTCCAGCGATGGATGCCGGCAACGATGGTGTGCAAACGTGTGGCCGGTTTCATGAAGGTCAGTCAAGCGCGGCGGCGGTGATGCAAATGACATCACCGAGCACCTGACATTGGCAACTGAGGCGGCGGTTCGGGGGTTGGCCGTTGAGTTTCAGTAGTTCGCGTTTGGTTTTGGGCGAGAGATTTTCGGCTCCTTCCACCACCTCAACGAGACAGGTGCCGCACAGGCCGTTGCCGTGACAGTTGAACTTTTCGTGGAGCGGTTTGTACACAGGCACGTCGTGGAGCAACGCCACCTTGCGGAGGTTGGCGTATTGACCGCAGTCAATTTGTTTGGCGGCGTTGAGAAATTCGACCCGCGGCATGGCAACGCTTCTAACGGAAACACCGGTAGAGGTCAAAAACTTTGATGAATGAGGGGGCGAACTGCTCCGGTTGATTGCGCAGCGCCGTCTCCAATTCCGGTAAAGACCAAAACCGGGCGGACTGAATCTCGTTGGGGTTGGGCTGGGGAGTGTGATCGCCGTCAAGTCGGTAAACCCACACGAATTCGTGGCCGGTTTCGGGACATGCGTCAATTTTGAAGAGCCGGTGGGGTCGAAGGCCGGTAAGGCCGAGTTCCTCGGCCAGCTCGCGCTGAGCGGCGGTGTCGTAGTCTTCGCCAGGGGCGACGTGACCAGCGGCGCTGGAGTCGTAGCAGTTTGGGAAGGTGTCTTTGGTTGGGGCGCGTTGTTGGACGTATAGCTCGCCGCGGGAATTGAACCACAAGATGTGAACGGCGCGATGACGCAGATTCTGGGCGTGAATTTGCTCGCGCAGCGCACGCCCGATGACGCGATCATGATCGTCCACAACATCGAGCCATTCGTTTTGGTTCATGGGATGGCCGACGGAAAAATGATTCGCGGCCTCGAGACGGTCTGTTATACGGTGAGGAACACCATGGCAAGGAAATCAACTGCGAAGACAGAAACGAGCCGCGCGCGGGTCGGTCCGGTGCGGACGGATTTTTCGTTGTTGAGCGATTTGGATTTGTACCTGTTCAACGAGGGCACGCATTTTCAGGCGTATGACAAGTTGGGAGCGCACCCGGTAACAGTGGACGGGGTGACGGGGACGTATTTTGCGGTGTGGGCACCGAATGCGGCGCAGGTGTGCGTGATTGGGGATTTCAACGGGTGGGACAAAGCCAGTCATCCGTTGTGTCCGCGGGCTTCGAGCGGGATTTGGGAAGGCTTCATACCGGGCGTGGGGAAAGGAGCGCATTACAAGTACTATGTGATGTCACGGTATCACGGCTACCGGGTGGATAAAGCAGATCCCTATGGCTTTTATCATGAGGTGCCGCGAAAGACGGCATCGATTGTGTGGGATTTGGAATACGATTGGGGCGATGCGGAGTGGATGGCAAAGCGCGCGAAGCATAACGGGTTGGAAGCACCGATAGCGATTTATGAGGTCCATCTTGGTTCGTGGCGAAGGGTGCCGGAGGAAGGCGGGCGTCCGTTGACGTACCGGGAGTTGGCGCATCAGTTAGCGGAGTACGTTTTGGATACCGGGTTCACGCACGTGGAGTTTATGCCGGTCATGGAGCATCCCTACGGTGGATCATGGGGGTACCAGACCACCGGGTACTTTGCGCCAACCAGCCGGTATGGAACGCCTCAGGATTTCATGTATTTGGTGGATTATTTGCATCAGCATAATATCGGAGTGATTCTCGATTGGGTGCCGTCGCATTTTGCCACGGACACGCACGGCCTAGGCTATTTCGACGGGACGCACTTGTACGAGCATGCGGATCCACGCAAGGGGTTCCACCCGGATTGGAAGAGTTTTATCTTCAACTATGGCCGCAATGAGGTGCGGAGTTTCTTGATTAGCAGCGCGCTGTTTTGGCTTAAGAAGTACCATGTAGATGGTTTGCGGGTAGATGCAGTAGCTTCCATGTTGTATTTGGACTACTCACGCAAGCCCGGCGAGTGGATTCCCAACGAATACGGAGGGCACGAGAATCTGGAGGCGATCGCCTTTTTGCGGAGGCTTAACGAAGAGGTTTACAAGGCTTGCCCCGATGTCCAAACCATTGCGGAGGAGTCCACGTCATGGGCGATGGTCTCGCGCCCCACATACGTGGGCGGGTTGGGTTTTGGCATGAAATGGGACATGGGATGGATGCATGACACGCTGAAATACATGTCCAAGGATCCTATTTATCGGAAATATCACCACAATCAGCTCACGTTCCGCATGTTGTACGCGTTTCACGAGAACTTCGTATTGTCGCTGTCGCACGACGAAGTGGTTCACGAGAAGGGATCCTTGCTTAACAAAATGCCGGGCAACGATTGGGATAAGTTCAGCAATTTGCGGTTGTTGTACGGCTACATGTACGCCCAGCCTGGCAAAAAGCTCCTATTCATGGGTGGTGAGTTTGGACAATGGAGCGAGTGGAGTCACGACACCAGCCTCGATTGGCACCTGTTGCAGTACCCCATGCATGGCGGTCTGCAAAACTGGGTGGCCGACCTAAATCGTACCTACCGGTCCGAAGAGGCGTTACACGAGTTGGATTTTGCTCCGGAAGGCTTTGAATGGGTGGACTGTAACGATTGGCAAAACAGCATCGTTAGTCTTTTGCGCTGGAACAAGAAACGCGATCAAGTGATTTTGGTGGTCTGTAATTTTACACCTGTGCCTCGCTTCAACTATCGCATCGGGGTGCCGCAGGGCGGTTTTTGGCGGGAAATTCTCAACAGTGATGCCACGATGTATGGCGGTAGTGGTTTAGGAAACTTGGGCGGTTTTCAGGCGGACCCGGTACCCCAACACAACCGGCCGTTCTCACTGAACCTAACGCTGCCCCCACTGAGTGCGTTGTATTTCAAGCACCAGCCGTAACGGAGGCTAGGGCTGGGGCGTTGCCTGTTTGAAAAAGAAAAGCCCCTCGGCGAACCGAGGGGCTTTTCTGTGAATTTCGTTGCGGGTAACTCAGAAGCGGGCGGTGAGTTCGCCACGTACCAGGTGAGCAACCGATTGCGCCGGTTGATCGCTGTGCATGCCGTTTTCGGGAATGAACGCGGCATACACGAGTTGGAAACGCACATCCTTGCTGTAATCGTAGCCAAAGATGGCGTCGATTTCCCAACCCAGCTCACGTGAATTGGTGCCGGACACCCAACCAAGTCCGCCAAAATCTACGTTGCGATTGCTACCCGAGGCGAACGGATTTTCTTTATCCACTTTCATGTAGTAGTAACCCTGAACAGAGAACGAGGTGTTCTCGCTGGGCTTGATGGACGCGCCGAGGTTGAAGATGTGAATGTTGGACAGCAACGGCATGAATAGATAGCCGTTGTATCCATCCACATAGTCGAACCACGGACGGAAGTTATTATGCCCATCGCTGCCACCACCCGAGGCGAAGATGTAGTTCGCATTAAACGCCGGTGTCCATTCTGTGTCCTTCAGGGTCAGCCGTCCACCGACGTTCGCCAGCCACGCACTGATGTTGTCGCCAGATGTGGCGCTCCCGAACTCATAAGCACCCTCGGCCCACATCTCCCAGTTCTCGGTGATGTTGAAGTCGCTGCGCACACCGACGATCATGGGCGAACCAGCCGAATCATTTGCGATTGGGGGTACGCGACTCGGTGTGGACATGGAGCTGTCGTTATTAATGACGTAGCCGAAGTAGGCCTCGACGTTCTTGAGCAAAGCGTCTGTGAACTCATAACGCGCATTAACAAAGACCAAGTTGACATCGTTTTCCTCATTGATGTCACTAAACAAGCTGTTTTCTCCCAAACGGGCCAAAACAACGTCGATTGTCAGCGGGTAATAATCCAACACAGCACGCACCGCATCGAAGTTGTACTCCTGCTCGACGCTGCTGAAAATCAAGCCGCGACCATAGTGAAGGTATTGCCGAC
The DNA here is from genome assembly GCA_025056465.1 of Verrucomicrobiia bacterium. Lineage (GTDB taxonomy): Bacteria > Verrucomicrobiota > Verrucomicrobiia > Palsa-1439 > Palsa-1439 > JANWVU01. Next base: position 26,876 of record JANWVU010000007.1, read on the forward strand.
CAACCTTTAGCGTCAGCGGTGCGTAGAACATCTCGTTGAACTGAACATAGGCTTCCGCAACACCAAGGTCCCAGTTGCGGTTGATCGCTTCATTATCGTTAGCGTTGGCGGTTCCTGCTCCTGAACCGTCAACAACGTCATCCGTCTGGTTGTCCTGACCCCACAGCCCTTCCGCCTTCAGGGTCACAACAACAAGGATGTTATCCTCCAAATCCGCCTCAACCGACACGCGCGTGCGTTGGCTTACGAGCAAGTCTTGAATATTGTCTTGCCTTGATCCACTCCCCGCGGTGTTGACCAGGTAATACCCGCGCACGCGGATATCGCCGCTGAGGCGGATATTTTGCACATCGGCATATGCATTGACGGCCAACCCAACGAGGCCAGCCAGTCCAATCACTTGCCATGCTTTC
>JANWVU010000007.1:27386-38702 GCA_025056465.1 Verrucomicrobiia bacterium
CACCACCGCCGCGATGATTTTTTTGCCGTGTTGAATCCACAGCAGCTCAAGGTCAATCCCTTCGCTGATTCGTGGGTCGTTTCCCGGCTGCGTTGTGGTTGGCGGGGCCATGAATGGCGGGATTTTTCTGAAGCTCCGCGAAAACGCAACTACTTTTGCCGAAGCACCTCCACAATGCGCTGTGCAGCTTTCCCATCCCACAATTTTGGCACCCGTCCGCGCTTACCCCGACTGCGAATCACCTCCCGTGCCGCCTCCACAATCCGGTCTGGGTCGGTTCCCACCAACGTGTTTGTGCCCTCCGTCACCGTTACGGGTCGTTCCGTATTTTTTCGCAACGTTAAACAGGGTACCCCCAACGCGGTGGTCTCTTCCTGCACCCCACCGGAATCGGTAAGCACCAACCGCGCGTGCTGCATCAAACACAAGCTGTCTAAATACGCCAACGGCTCAGTCACTTTCAGTCGCGGTAGGTCTGAAACCTCCTGCCAAAACCCAAACTGCTCCATCCGCGCCCGCGTTCGCGGATGCACCGCAAAGACCAACGGCAATTCCTCCTGAATTGTCCGCAACGCCTGCAGGATACCGGCCAACGTCTCCCGCTCATCCACATTGCTTGGCCGATGCAACGTCACGAACCCAAACTCGCCATCCAATCCCAACTTGCTCCGCACATCCAACCGCGCGGCCAAATCCTTCATCCGCATCAGCGTATCGATCATCACGTTACCCACGAAATAAATCTTTTCCGCTGCCACCCCCTCCCGCACCAAATTTTCCCGCGCATCTTCGCTGGTGATGAACAGATACTCGCTAATCGCATCGGTCAGCTTCCGATTGATCTCCTCAGGCATCGTCGGATCAAAACTCCGCAGCCCCGCCTCGACATGCGCCACCGGTATGCAAAGCTTCGCCGCCGCCAACGCCCCCGCCAAAGTCGAGTTCACGTCGCCAACCACCACCACCAAATCGGGCCGGTCCCGCTGCATCACTTTCTCCAACTCTATCAACATCCGACCTGTCTGCTCCCCGTGACTCCCCGACCCGATGCCCAAGTACACATCGGGCTCTGGTAGCCCCAACTGCTCAAAAAATGCATCCGACATGTTCGCGTCGTAATGCTGCCCGGTATGAATCAATACCGGCTCGAATTCCTCAGGATACTCCCGGTAAGCCCACATCAACGGCGCCATCTTCATGAAATTGGGCCGCGCCCCCACCACATTAAGCACGCGCTTCTTCATCGCTTTTCACCAACCGACTCAACGCATAATACATCCACGCCTGTGTCCATCGCATGTAACAAATCCGATTCACCCGCCGCCCTTTTCGCTGGTACCAGAAAAAACCTCGCTCATCCCACATGTTGTCTACGGCCCACTCCGCTACCTTTCGCGCACGGCCCCGCTCGCCGAACGCCAGAAACGTCAGCACACCCACCGCACTGCAATGTACATCCGTAGGACCGCTGCCGTCATGGTGGTAAAGCGGCTCACCGTTCGGCTTCCAAAACGTCCGCTGCCAATAATCAAACCCCCGCTCCATCGCCTTTTCAAACCCGCCCTGCTCCCGCAACGCCAATAGACTGTACGCCGTATGGAAATTGTCCACCCACCGCTGATTCGACGCCTCCCCGTACCACCACGAGCCATCCGGTCGCTGTCGTTTCACCGACCACTCCATGCAATCCGGCCGACCCAACAACGCCGCCCCCAACATGTTGATGTTGTGCACCTGCGTTGTGCTGCCGGGAATGTAGGTAATCCACCGTTCGCTCCCCCGCTCGACTACCAACTCCCGCTCCACAAACTGCACCGCCTTTTCGTCCAATCTCTCCCGCGCCGTCGGCTCGCCCAAGTGCCCCCCCGCCAACGCCTTCACCGCAAAATACGTACAGATCAAATTCGGCGTCCCTGCCGGCGCATAAAACGCCCGCGACTGCCACGGAAACGGATACCCCCATCCCCCTCCCCGCGCGCGCAACCCCAGCAACCACTCGCGCAACTCCCCGTTTGCGCCCCCCATGATGAACAACGCCAGCCCCTTGGCATTCCACGTCGGTCGAATCCCGCACAACCGTCGCAAATTGACCGGGCTGCGCCGATGCAACTGCGTCCACGCCTGTCGCGCAAACTTCCCCGGCAGCCATCGCGCCCACGGCGACAACAACCCATCATATGGATCAAACCCGCGCCACTGCTGCGCCGCACAATACGCATGCAGTCGCTGCAACACCTCCTTCACAACATCACCGCTTGCCCTGTTTGCAACGACCGCACCACCGCCAACGTCGCGCGCGTACTCGTTACCAACTCATCAAACCCTACCGGCATCGGCCCGCCGCTTTTCGCCGCCTCGACAAACCGCCGAATCATCTCCCCCTGGCCCTTATCCCGAAAATCTTCCACCTGCACCGTCCGACCCCCACCCGACACTTCGAAATACTCCTTCGGCAATTCCTTGTCGCCCACACCAAAATAATCCACCACGCCTACCGACCCGTCTGCAAACCGCATCGCAATCTGCACATTGTCCGCCCCAAAACCCTGCGCAAACACATGCACCGGCCGCGCCTGCGCCGCAAACTGCAGATAATCCACAAAATGACACGCCTCGCCCAATACTCTACCGCCCTGCGTCGGATCACTCGCCCAGTGTCCTACCGGCAACGGCCCCGCGTTTACTCGATACCACATCACCCGTGGCCCCGACACCGCTCGCACCTTCGCCGAAAACGGCGCAAACCGACGGTTGAACCCCACCATCAACCGCTCACTACCGGCCTCCAAAATCTCCTCCAGCTCTTCCTCGCTCAAACACAACGGCTTCTCGCAAAACACTGTCTTACCGGCCCGCAACGCCGCCGCCACAATCCGCGCATGCATGTCGTGCCGCGTCGCCACCACCACCGTGTTGATCTGCGGATCCTCCACCACCGACCGCCAATCCGTCGTGCTCGCCGCAAACCCAAACTTCTCCCGCACCTTCTCCGCTTTCACCCCGGTGGCCGTGCACACCGTCGCCAACGCCACGCCCGGCTGCGCCTTCAACAACGGCAACAACACGCCCTGACCATAGTTACCGGCCCCAATCATTCCCAACACCGCCGGCCCCGGCGAAAGTTGACTGACCCGTTTCGTCCGCACCACCGGTGCCTCACCGTACCGGATCACCACCCCAACCACCGGCTGATCACTCTTACCGGCAATCACCTCATACGCCCGCGGCGCATCCTCCAACGCAAACTTGTGCGTAATCAACGATCCCACGTCCACCCGACCGGCCGCCACCAACTCCACAAACGCCTCCATATTTCGCCGTTCCGTCCAACGCACATACCCGATCGGATAATCCAACCCATACTCCTCGTACAACGGGTCGTACCGGCCTGGCCCGTAACTCCGCGACACACAAAACTCCAACTCTTTGCGGTAATACAAATCCCGTGGCACCTCCATCCCCGTTACCCCAACCAACACCACCCGACCCCGATCCCGGCACCACTCTCCCGCCGTCACCAACGGCTCATTGCTCGTCGTCGAAGCCGTGATGATTACCGCGTCCATCGAGTCCGCCGACGGTCGCGCCACGCCCGCACGCGCCATCGCCTCGCTACGCGGATCAAACCCAAACACCCGGCAGCCCGCCGCTCGCAAAATCTGAACTGTCAACTGCCCAATCAATCCCAACCCAATCACCGCCACTTGCTCACCCAACTGCGCGCGCGCCTGTCGCACCCCATGCAACGCAATCGCCCCCAACGTCGCAAACGCCCCATGCTCAAACGCCACCTCATCCGGTAGCTTCACCACCAAATTCTGCGGCACCACTACCAGCTCCGCATGACTCGCATAGTCCTGCCCCGCACACGCCACCCGATCCCCGACCGCCAGACCCTCGACACCTTCCCCCACCTCAATGATAGTTCCCGCCGACGAATACCCGAGCGCCTTCCAACTCTCCAACTGCGCTCGCACCTTCCGCACCGTCGCCCCCACGCCTTCCGTGCGCAGCTTCTTCAACACCTGCCGCGCCAGATCCGGTCGCATCCGCGCCTTGCCCAACAACGATGCCTGCCCCATCGCCACCGTGCTGCGTTCCGTCCCCGCGCTGACCACCGACGCCGCATTCCGCACCAACACCATACCGGGCCGCACTGATGGAGCCGGTACCTCCACCAACTTAATGTCCCCGCTCGCAAAATCCTGCACCAGTTGTTTCATAATTCCGTCACGATAAACCGAAACTTCCCTCCCGGCCCCCGCTCAATCCGATCCACATACTCAAACCGCACCGTCACCTGCGGCCCCAACCGTTGCCGCGCTTCCGCACGCACCACCGCCTCTTGCTCCGGTCCGTACCCATCCGTCCGCACAATCCGGCACACAATCTCATCCAGCCGCCGCTGCAAAATCTGCGCCTCGCGCACCCCTTGTACATCCTTGAACAAATGATCCAACCGTCCCACCATTCGCCCGTCCGGCGTCCGCACGTAATCCTCCACCCGTCCCTCAAGTCGCTCAATCACCGGAAACCCGTCCGTATCCTTACCGGCCACCGCGCGATCCCCCATCCGGTACCGGATCAATGGCATCGCCCGGTTGTTCAACCCGGTCCCCACCATCGTCCCATCCTCCAACAACTCCAACACCCCATAATCCGTCCGCTGCCGCAACTTCCCCTGCGCATCCTCCACGATGTTCACCGTGAACTCCGTTTGCCCGTACCAATTGAACACCTTCACTCCAAACGCCTGCTCAATCGTCGCCCGCTGAAAATCCAGCAACGTCTCACTCGCCGTAAACACCGCCTTTGGCCGCCACCCACCCGCCGGTAGCCCGCCCTGCCGCAAAATCTCCCGCGCCACCAAATACACCGACGACGGATACCCATGCACAAAATCCGGCCGATACCGCTGCAACGCCTCCACGTAGTACGGCAAATTCGCTTCCGTGAGATGATATGACGACATCAGCAACCGTTGCTCCACCGCGTCCCATCGCCAAAACGGCGGCCGTTGCTGATCGCTCGGCACCACCGGGTGCCCCGCCACATACGCGCCCCGACTCAAAAACGGCACGCCGCCCCACGCCTTGTGCCGCCACCGAAACGCCATCTCCGTCTGATGATATTCCGCCGTGAACCGCACCCGCAGCGGCGTGCCGGTCGTCCCACTGGTGCGAATCTCCATTAGCTCCGACGGCGAAAATTCGTCCGACAAAAAATCCTTCGGATTGGCCACCACCGTGGCCTTCTCCAAGATCGGCCACGCCTTCAAATCATCCGGCGGCGCATTCAACCGCCGATAATACGGCACATGCCAGCAGGCATATTCCAACAACGATCGCAACGCCCGCGCCTGTTCCTCCAACAACTGATCCCGCGACTTCTTCTCGTTCGCCTCCAACCACGCCAACCTCTCACGAAACACCCCGCCGTACTTCACCCGAAACCCGCGCCAGCTCCGCCAATTCACCGCCACCGTTTGCAACGCTACCGGCAGCCGATCGTAAATCCCTTTGCCCGCAATCATGCCGCCACCGCTTCCCCGTCCAGCTCCACGTGCCCAACCCAACCGAAATGCGGCCGAAACCGAAACTGCGGCCGGTCCCCACACCACTCCACATCCTGCGGCCCAAAATCCACCAACCGAAACGACTCCCGAATCAACGCAATCTTGCGCCAGTCAAACCCCATGATCTGCGTCGCCACAAAATCCACCGGCACCGGGTGCAACCCCGCCACCAACACCCCGCAAGGTTTCGCATCCGCTTCCATCGGGCCGTCGCCCTCACCGGCCACAATCCCGTCCACGATACTCAAATACCGCAACGGTTTTTGCCGCAGTTGTCCCGTCCCGTCGTACTCCAACAAAATCCGATTCAAATCCAGCGTCATCCGCCATGTCGTATCGTTGCCCCACCAATTTCCGCTCCGCACCACCTTGCTCGTCGAGCCAAACACCCGCGCACCCAACCGCCGCGCCCACGGTGCCCACCACTCCGTCGCCCGACCCGTCCGCAACGCCACCGCCTTGAACGCCGCAATCAACCGCGATTGCACCCGCGCCTTCGCATCGCTGCTCGGAAACTCATCCCCGCCTTCCGCCGGTGTTCCCATGCAAAAATGCGGCAGATAATTTTTGTCGCCATTGATCCCCACCAGACCCTTCAAATTCAGCGTGACCCCCACTTTCTTGTGCGTCTTCAACTTCGGCAAACTGATGAACACATCCGCATCGAGCGCCGTCCGCGAAATCAAATACTCGTGCCGACCCTCACTGTGATGCTGCTGCGTGAACCCGGTATCATAATCCGCCCCGTAAAACCGACCGGTTTTCCCGTGGAAAAAACTTCGCTCACCCAAATCCACCAGCGTGTACCCGCGCGGATCTTCCGGTAACCGACGCCGCTCCACCACCACCCCGTTAACCGTCCGCCAACACTCCCGCCGCAAATCCAAAATCTCAAATTTCAAATCCGGATACCGGTCGGCCAGCCTACCGGCCAACTCCCGCACCCCCGTCCGCGCGCAAATCGCGTCAAAATCACTGTCCGTCTGCGGCCCGTCTGCCACCGTGATCGTGCCCCGCCCCCGTAACGCTGCCGCCACCTCTTCGGCCACTGCCGCAATCACCGCCCCGTGCGTGATAATCTGCTCCCACTCATCCGGTCGCTCCGTGTGCGACTGCCGGATAAAATTCGGTTTCAACAGCACCCGCTCCCCCGCCCGAATCCAATCCGACAACGACAACTCCAAACCCGCCAACGCGCGACGCACCGACTCCCGCACCTCCGCCAACTCGTAGCGAGGCGACTGCTGCACCACCATCACACGCCGGACATTCACGCGGCCCGCTTCTATATCACGCCCCACTCCCACCGCAAAGCCCTGCCTCCTCCTCGCCGCGATGCCGGTGGTGATGAGGCGCGAAGTGCTCCACAAAAGTTGCGGATAGTTTGGCGGCTCGTCATCCGTTCGCCACGAATGCGCAGTAGCCATCAGCGCACGTTCACAGGAACGTCACAGCAACATTCAATCGAGGGAGGGAGATCCGTCATGACAGGAGGGTGGACGAAGTGGTTGTGCTTGGGATTGTGCGCGTGGGCCGGTAGCACCAGCGCGCAAACAACGATTCAAATTTTGCACGCATCAGACCTGGAAGGCAGTGTGGTGGCCATTCAGGACGCGGCCAATTTCGCCGCCGTGGTGCAGGCGTTGGAGAACAACGCTGCCGCCAACAGCATTCCTTCCATCCTGCTTTCCGCCGGTGACAATTACATACCGGGCCCGTTTTTCTCCGCTGCCGGCGACATTGCATTGCGCACGCCGCTTAGGACGGCGCTGGGCTGGCCGCAGGCACGCGAGGCGGAGGGCCGCGCCGATATTGCGATCATGAACATCATCGGGTTCGATGCCTCCGCGCTCGGCAATCACGAGTTCGATCTCGGCACCGCCAAAGTCCGCGAGTTGATCGGTCCCGACATCCGACCGGGCCCCGACGCGCGCTGGCTCGGCGCTGATTTCCCCTACCTGAGCTGCAACCTCGATTTCAGTGCCGACCCCAATCTCAGCGGGCTGGTTCAAACCGGAATCGTCGCCAACACCGAGTTCAAAGGTTCGCTCGGCGACCTCACCGCCGCCGCCGCCAAAAAGAAACTCGCCAGCGCCACAATTATCGTGCGCGACGGACAAGAGTACGGCGTTGTTGGCGTCACAACTCCATTACTGGAAACCATCTCCTCGCCCGGCCAGACCAAGGTGAAAAATCCCGGCGCCGGCACCAATAACATGGCATTGCTGGCCACAATCGTGCAGCCGGTCATTGATCAGTTGCTCGCCCGTGGCATCAACAAAATCATTCTCGTCACCCATCTCCAACAGCTTGCCTTCGAGCAACAGCTCATCCCGCTATTGCGCGGGGTGGACATCGTCATCGGCGGCGGGTCCGATACGATTCTGGCCAACGCCACCGACCGGCTGCGCACTGGCGATGTGGCAGCAGGGCCATATCCGCTCTTCCTCAACGATGCCGATGGCAACCCGGTCGCGTTGCTGAGCACCGATGGACGGTACCGGTATGTTGGACGGTTGGTCATCCAATTCGATGCCGCGGGCAACATTGTGCCCAGCAGTGTGGACCCCAACGTCAGCGGCGCGTACGTAACCGATTCGCAAGGTGTGCAGGATTTGTGGGGCAACCTCACCGATCCATTCCTACCGGGCACCAAAGCTGCGCGCGTCAAAATCATCACTGATGCGCTCACCAGCGTTGTCATCAACAAAGATTCCAACGTCGTCGGCAACAGCGCGGTATTCCTCGAAGGACGCCGGGCGTTTGTCCGCACCCAGCAAACCAACCTCGGTGACCTCAGCGCCGACGCCAACCTCTGGTATGCGCAGCAGTATGACCCCACCGTGCGGGTGTCCCTGAAAAACGGCGGCGGCATTCGGGATTTGATCGGGTATGTGGACGGCATGACCGGCGCGTTGTTGCCCACGCGCGCCAATCCGTTGTCGGGCAAGCAGGAGACGCAGGTGTCGCAACTCGACATCGAAAACACATTGCGGTTCAACAACGGTTTGACGTTGCTAACGGTCACCGCAGCGGAGCTGTTGCAAATCCTCGAGCACGGCGTGGCCGCCACCGCACCCGGTCAAACACCCGGTCAATTCCCGCAGGTCGGCGGTGTCCGGTTCAGTTTCGATCCCGACCTGCCACCGGGCTCGCGCGTGTTGTCTGCGTCCATCATGGACTGGGACGGCACGACGCTCGATGTGCTGAAGCAGGACGGCGTGTTGCTGGGCGATCCAAACCGGCCAATTCGCTTGGTGACGCTGAACTTCCTAGCCAACGGGGGCGATGCGTATCCGTTCCCGGCCTTGGCCGAAAATCGCGTGGATCTGCTCACGCCCGGTGTGCGCACCGGTGGCGCCACCTTCGCCGACAACGGAACCGAGCAAGATGCCATGGCGGAGTATTTCCTCGCGAATCATCCAAACCTCGCACTGGCGTTTGATCATCCCGACCTGACGCTGGGGCAGGACGACCGCATTCAGAACCTCAACTTCCGCAGTGACTCGGCCGCCTACCCGCCCGTACCGCCCGACGGCGCGCCGCGGATGCATTTCCTCAGCCGGTACAACTCGGGTTTGGGAGCCGGTGCTGCTGAAATCACCGCATACCACGCACCAAGCCGGCAATTGTTCGTGGTCAATGCCACCAGCGGCAGCGTGGACGTGGTGAGTTTGGCCGTGCCGACCAATCCGACGTTGGTAACGAGGATTGATATTGCAGGCGCGTTCTCCACGGCAGGGATGATCGCCGCGCCGAATAGCGTTGCCGTCTCGAGCAACTTGATCGCGGTGGCCATCGAACGCCGCGACAGCGCGGGCCGACATCAACCCGGCCTGGTTGCGTTTTACAACCCGGCACTTCGGTTGGTGGATGTCGCCACTGCCGGTGCCCTGCCGGACATGGTGACGTTCGCGCCAAACGGCGCGTGGGTGGTCGTGGCCAACGAAGGCGAACCGTCGCCGGATTACTCGTTTGACCCGGAAGGCTCCGTCACCGTCGTCAACGTGGCGCGCTTGCGGCTGGCGGCACGGTTGCCGTTTACGCCACCGGGCTTGCGCCTGACCCCGAAAGATGTCCGCCAAGTCTCTTTCGCGGCGTTCAACAGTCAGCGCGATGCGTTGCGTGCAGCCGGCGTGCGGTTGTTCGGCCCCAACGCCACCGTGGCGCAAGACCTCGAACCCGAGTACGTCTCCGTCGCACCCAATTCTATCTTGGCTTATGTCACGTTGCAGGAAAACAACGCCGTGGCCGTGATCAACCTGCTCACTGCGCGTGCCCTGGCGATTCGCCCGCTCGGTTACAAAGATTGGACGTTGAGCGGCCTCGACGCCAGCGACCGCGACAACGCCATCAACATCGCCCCATGGCCCGTCCTAGGGATGTACCAGCCCGACGCGATGGCATGTTTTGAGGCCGGTGGGGTTCGGTACCTTGTCACGGCCAACGAGGGTGACGGACGCGATTACTCGCCGGTGTTCAACGAGGAAGTGCGGTTGCGCAACATCACGCTCGATGCCACGGCGTTTCCCAACCGCGCGGCGCTACGCGACAACGCCGCGCTCGGACGGTTGGTCATCACGTCCACACTGGGCGACACGGATAACGACGGCGACTATGACCAGGTTTACACCTTTGGCGGCCGGTCGTTCTCCGTGTGGCGGGTCAATCCCGATCAAACGATCACGTTGGTTTATGACAGCGCCGATGAGATGGAGCAAATCACCGCCTCGCTCCGACCGGCCGAGTTCAACGGGCACCCGTTCGACACCCGCAGCGACAACAAGGGGCCCGAGCCCGAAGGTTTGGCGCTAGGTCTAATCGACGGGCGAACGTATGGATTCATCGGGTTGGAACGCATCGGCGGAGTAATGATGTACGAGCTAACCAACCCGCTGGCGCCGCGCTTCGTTCATTACGTCTGGACCACCGATGACGTGGCGCCAGAGGGCGTCGAGTTCGTGCCCGCCAGTGCCAGCCCGACCGGCCACCCGTTGGTTATCGTTGCGCACGAAATCAGCGGCACCGTTGTCATCTACGAAGTGCGCCACGAGGTGATGTTGGAGTAACTGCGGCGCCGGTCGCCTACACGGCGACACCGGCAGGCGCCGATTCGATGCTACCGGGAACGAAGGGAACGAAGGGGAACCAGAGCGCGGGCGGCGATGCGACAGCGTCGCCGCCCGTTGCGTTTTCACGCAACGTCAGGAATGGCGGTCGAGCGAAGCGGCCAGCTCGCGCGCCTCCGCTGCACGCGCGGTCTGCCCGATGGCGGTCAATAGCTCGGCAAGCAGCCGATAGGTGCCCGCGTTACCCGGTTCGAGGTATTGACACTCCTCCAAAGTGGCGAGCGCTTCGCGGGTGCGACCGTGTCGCAATAGAAATCGCGCAAATCGCAACCGCACGCCCACATCGAGTGTGCACGAAATCGCGCGCCGGTAGTGATGCAATGCGTGGCGATGCTCCCGTCGTGCCTCGGCGAGTTGAGCAGCCAATTCCCAGCCGGTCGGATCGTCAGGAGCAAGCTCTAGACACGCGTGTAGCTTTTGCTGCGCGCCATCGAGCTCGCCGCGCAACGCCAGCACCACCGCGAGATTGTATTTGGCAGTGGGGCAACGCGGGTTGAGCTGTTCGGCACGTTCCAAGGCCGCCAGCCCGGCATCGGTTTGGCCCGTGACCACGAGGGTGTGCCCGAGATTGGTGAATGTGCGTTCGCTATGAGCGGCAACCTGGGCTTGTCG
>JANWVU010000080.1 GCA_025056465.1 Verrucomicrobiia bacterium
GGGGAGACGCCATTTTTGCGCGGTATCGTGGCCGAAGCGTTTGGGCGAAGCATGAGGGAGTAGGCCGTTACGTGTCGGTGACGACATTCGAACTCGTGTAACAGAAAGGTTACGGCTTTTCTTAAATGTCTCATGCTAGCGGAGATATGCCAAAAGCATACTTGTCCAAAAATTTGTGTTGGTGGTCTGAATGCCGACGGAACAGTTGGGATTTTTTTCTTAGGTTGCGGGGCGTCTGGGGGACCAGACAAAACCTCTGCAAACAACCAAAAACAGGAGAAGGAGGGAATGGAGTGAAGCAACGGATCAAACAAATGGCGACAGTGGGGCTCCTGCTGTGGCCAGCGCTGTTGGCTCATGGTGGGCCGACGGTGGGATACAACTACGTAGATGTTCCGCCTTCCTCGGACTTCGTGATGGCGATTCCGTTCCGTACTGAGGTGATGTTCACGGGCGCGGTAGCAAGCGTGACGGCGAACTCGATTACGGTGACAGGCACGCCATTTACGCCGGGGGAGTACGCGAACTTGTTTTACGTGCGTTACACCAGCGGTGCGAAAAATGGTCAGTGGGCAACGATCACTGCCAACACGGCCAACACGCTGACGCTGGCGTATGACACGGCGGGTGTCTCTGTAGGCGACACGTTCCAGATTGAAGCGCACTGGACGTTAGGGACGGCCTTCCCGGCATGGCTCGAGGGAACGTCGTTCATCAACTCCACGGGTACCGCTCCGGCGTTTCGTCGCACGGAAGTCCGGCTGATTGATGAGATTTCCACCGGACTGTTGAACCGGCCGGCAGGTGGGGGAGGTACGTTCTTTTTCGGAACTCACCAGACCAACGGGTTCTGGCGTAGTACCGCTGCACCAAGCGCCAACGCCAATAATACGGTGCTGAAACCAATGCAGTACTTGGTGGTGCGGAACCAAGGCACGAATGTGACCTTGCGAGTGTTTACGCTGGGCGAAGTGGACGAGGGTCGGGTTGGAACGCGGGTACGTCGGGACGCCTCCGATAATGACGTCCCTGTTAGTAGCGGACGGCCAGTGCCAGTCAGCCTTGCAGAACTTGGTCTGGCGGGCACGCCAGCATTTACATCCAGTCCCAATGCTTTGCCGCCGAATCGTCGAGATGAAGTACGTTTGTTTGACAATCTGGTAACTGGGTTCAACAAGCCCGCTGGTGGTGGAGGTACATACTTCCACCGAAGCGACCTGAACATTTGGGTGAGTGCAGCCTCCCCTGGGGTGGATGTTTCGAATCAGAAAATCATTCAGCCCTCGCAGGGCTTTGTGATTCGTCGCAAGGGTGGAACAGCGCTCAATGCGGAGTGGAGCAACAATCCACCGTACTAAGTCAACGGACTGAAGACACCAAATAGTGAATCAAATTGGAGGGGAAATGAAAATGAAGTTATTGAGATCATTGGTTATTGCTGGGTTGATCGCGGCAGGGGTGAATGACCTGCACGCCGCAATTAATCTGAACATCTATCTGCCCAATATAACGCCTCGAACGGGAACGGGTATTCTGCTCGCTGACGGGGCGAATGACGGTTTTGGTGACCTGACATTCGCGTCTGATCCTTTGTTGGTTAACAGCCTGTGGAGCCCTGACACGGACGACATCTTGTTGGGCATGTGGAACCTCACGGGAACCGATCCGGATGGGGCGTTGGTCGTGACGTTTAGCTTGGTTAGCGGCGTCACGACGGGGGACAAGCTGCTGTTTGTTTTCTACCCCAACTTGCCCTATTCGCCGGGTCTTACCGGTCCCGGACCGAACCAGGCATTCGGCTCGTACCGAGACGATCTTGGTGGTGACCCATACGGCTATGGCTTGGGTGATGCGTTCATTGGGTGGACCGTGCCAGCCGATGGAGCAGGGTTAAATATTTACCGTGAAGAGAATATTAGCGCGAACTTGACCACCATTCCCGAGCCGACGGCGGGGGTATTGGTGGGCTTGAGTGCGTTGGGTCTGATGGCGGCACTGCGTCGTCGTTCTTAACAAACGAGGAAGAAAAAGGGGAAGATGGAAATGAGCAAAACATGGAAGCGAATTGCCCTGGCCGGCATGGTTGCTGGTGCGGGGTTGGTGGTAGTGAATCAGGTTGAAGGGCAAACGATTCCGCCCTCGTGCGGTGGCAAGCCCACGGTTGTGGTGAATTCGCGAATCACGGCGAGCACGACGTGGCTTGCCAGTAACGAATATGTGCTTACGAACATCACGTATGTGCTAAGCGGGGCGACGCTGACGATCGAACCCGGCACCGTTATTCGTGGGCTAAGTGACGCGAACACGCCGGGGGCAGACAATCCCGGCGCACTGGTGGTAACGCGTGGTGCGAAGATCGTTGCGAATGGTACACCTACCAACCCGATCGTGTTCACGGATGAGAACGACAACAACGTGCCCGGTTGCACTGCAACCTCACCGTATAATGCCTACCAGCAACTTACGGCTCAGTGGGGTGGTGTGTGTGTGTTAGGTCGGACGTTCATTGCGGTCAACACCGCCAGCGGTCCCAACCCGATTCGGGACAACCAGCTCGAGGGCTTGGTCGCGGATGGGACGTTGGGCCGATACGGTGGCAACAACGACGATGATAACAGTGGTTCGATCAGTTACATCTCGATCCGCTACGGTGGGTTTGGTCTGGCGCCCAACAGCGAAATCAACGGCTTGACGCTGGGTGGCGTCGGTCGGGGCACCAAAGTAAGCCATGTGGAAGTGGTGAATAACCTCGACGACGGGGTTGAGATCTTTGGTGGCACCGTGGACATCAAATATGTTGCGATGTGGGGCATTGGCGACGATGGATTCGATACCGATGAAGGTTGGCGCGGCCGCGCGCAGTTCATCTTCAATGTACAAGCGGACTGCGGTGGTACGGCAGTCGGTTCCGGCATACCTGACCGGGGCTTTGAATCCGACGGTGGGTTGAATCCTGACCAGAGCCAACCGTACTCGCTGAACGTCGTTTACAACGCGACAATGATTGGGAAAGGCCAGTCGGGTGGCGGCGGTAGCTACACCTCGCAAGGTGCAAACGTCGGTGCCATGCTTCGGGACAACGCGGGTCAGCAGATCTTCAACTCGTTGTTCCTCGACTTCGGTGGTCCTGCCGTGGCGTTGTCCAACGAGGGTGGTGACACGGCGATCAACGTGCGTCAGCGGTACGTGACGGCGTTTAATGACTTCAGCTTCCATCTCACGGGCGGTGGGACGAACCTGCCGTCGAGCTATTACTACAAGGTGCAATCAGAGGGCTACCAAGCCGACTTCCGCGACAATGTGGTCTGGCAGTGCGGCGTGGGGAGCGGAGTTGGGATCGTAGGAACCAGCGCAAACTGGAATACGATTCGTGGTGACACCGCTGTGCACAGCGGGAGTGAGCCACCCAATCCGTTTAACGAGAACTGGCGCGCTGGGTTTATTGGCACCAACTGGAACAATGAAGTCGCGAGCGCGCTGCCAATCGTCGCGCTGAACAGGACCACAAGTGCGGCCGCCAATCGCATGTTCAATCCGACGTTCGTCGATCCACGACCTGCGGTGGGTAGCCCCGCTCGTACGGTGACCCGTGTAGCGCCGGTTGATGGATTCTTCACGCCGGTCGGGTACAAAGGCGCGTTCCAGCCCGATGGTTGTATGTGGACCACGGGGTGGACGCTGATTGACAAGTTGGGCTTGGTGCCGAGCGATTCGTGCCCCGCCGCACCCGGCACCACCGATATCACACTGTACAGCGCGATCAGCTTCCCGACGTTGGCGGGTAAGAGCTATGTCGTGCTGGCCAGCCCGGACAATGTGAACTTCGGGCCGATCGGTGTGGTGGTCGGGGATGGCACCACCAAGACGTTTGTGGACACGCGCGGGTTGCCGACGCGGCAGTTCTACAAGGTTGAAGCTCTGCAATAACGCAGGCAAGTAACCTCGCACAATTCACCCGGAGGCTGGGCGCGATGCCCCCTCCGGGTGATTGTTTGGGGGCGGCAAGGGTTCGTGTCCCTGCCGGTATTTTTACCAGCGGTTGTTGGGAAGCGCTGGCCGAGGATTCGGGGAATCGTCACCCGCCCGTCACAACTTCGACACGGATGATCTGCAGAAGCAACGAGCCGCATGAGTACTCTACTCACTTCAGTCGCGTGGCTGCCGCCAATGCGTAACAGTCCGTCGCGAGGCCGAGGCAAACCTGCCGCTCGCGAGGCATGGAGAACGGCTTTCGATTATCGCCGTCTCGGGCTCGGCGTGATGGTGTGGAGCGCGTTGTTTGGGATTTGTGCGCCTGCGCAGGTGACGGACTCCGAGCGGGTGTCTGACCCGTTCGCCTGGGGTTTCGAGTTCGCGACGGCATTACGGACGGATGAGCATGATCGGGGTTTGACCCAAGCCAACACGTTGATTGCGGCGGCGCAAAAAGGCCAGCTTGATTGGGTCACGCAACGGGTCGAGCAAGTCACCGGCTGGCGGCGTGGTTTGGTGTATGTGGAGCTGGGACGGCAGTTTTGGGCGCGCGGACAAAAAGAGGAAGCACGGCGCTGGTTGCAGTTGGCGGAGGGGTTGGGGAGGCAGATTCAGGATTGGACGGGACCACGACTGCTTGCCACGGTCTCGGCTGCGTTGGTCGGCATGGGAGAGCACGAGGAAGGGCTTCGGGTGGCTGGTCTAACCGAGTCACCGCAGGAGCGCACTGCGTTGCTGCCGGCCGGTGTGGTCAGTTTGCTCGACAGAGGGGAGGTCGAAAAGGCCTGGGAGGCTATTGAGTCGGCGGGTGAGGCGCACCCGATGGAGATTCGCATGGCTCAAGCGCGCGCGTACCTCGCGATGGCCCGCCATCCCACCGTGCGTGGGGATGCCGAGCGATGTCGGAAGGCGGTGGAGCGGGCCGTGGAGACAGCAAAAAAATTGCCGTTCGACATTTATTTGGAGGTGGTGACGGAAGGGGCGGGTGTTTTGAAAGACGCCGGCTTGTCCGAGGTGGCGCGCGGGTTGGTAAGCGAGTTGGAAGCGTTGATCAGTCGTTCAGACATAGCCGCCGATGCGCGTGCCCCGTACGTGGTGCGGGTGGCGGAGGTGTGGCAGGGGTTGGGTGAGCCAGGGCGCGCGCGGCAATTGTTGGATACTGGGTTGCAGGGTATGGAGCTGACGCAAGACATTGACCAACCGATGGTCTATGCGGTGTTGATTGGGGGATACGTGCGAGTAGGTGACGAGGCGGAGGCACGGGCGCGGTTTCGGCGCGGGTTGGAGCTTGCTGGGGAGTTGATCAATTCGCGACCGCGGGTGTTGGCGGTGGTGGAACTGTGCCGGCAAATGGGGCTGTCGGGCTTGTCGCTGCGGGATGAGGAGCAGCAGTTGTTGCGGCAGTTGTATGAGCGATTGGGACCGCCATGGTGATGCGCCGCGCGTTGGCGGGGGGACAAATCGGGAGGTGGGTGGTTGGGATTGTGCTGGTGATGGCCGCCACGATCGGAATGGCCCAGCAGGTGGGTGGCTTGCGGGGAGTGGTGGTGGACGCCGACAGTGGGGAGCCGGTTGCTCAAGCGCGGGTCAACGTGGTGGAAGCGATGGTGAACCGTGCCACTTCGGAGGACGGGCTATTTTCGTTTGATGATCTAAAGCCAGGCACATACACGGTCACGATTTCCAAAGACGGGTACGTCCGCAAAGTCCAAGCGGACGTGGTGGTCACGGGTGGTCAATTTGTGGAGCTTCGCGTCGAGTTGGCACCCGAGGTGTATGAGATGGAAGAGCTGGTCGTGCGGGGGTTCGATCTGGGTGCCGGGACGGAGTTGGGCTTGTTGGAAATTCGGCAGGAGGCAACAGCCCTGCAGGATGCCATCAGCGCGGAGTTGATGCGGCGAGCGGGAGCCGGCACGGCGGCGGCGGCGTTGCGACTCGTGGTGGGGACCACGGTGCGGGAAGGCAAGTACGTGGTCATCCGCGGACTTGCGGATCGCTACACGACAACCCTCCTCAACGATGTGCGCCTGCCGACGTCGGACGCGGATAAGCGGGCGGTTCAGTTGGATCAGTTCCCCGCGGCGCAGATTGAGAACATCACGGTTTTGAAAAGTTTTACACCCGACCAGCAAGGTGACTCAACAGGTGGAACAGTCAAAATCGGCACCCGCACCGTGCCCGAGAGACGATTTTTTTCCATCTCCGGTAGCACAGAGTACAACACGCAAACGACTGGTAATGACCGCTTCCTGACATACCGGGGGGGGGGCGCGCCGGTTTGGGCGTTAGATGATGGCGGGCGCGATATTCCGTTCCGCGCGCGGGAGATCCCGGCGTATCTCGGGCCCAGCCTCAACCCCGTAATCGCATCGAATCGTTTGCCGAACGCGCAGCAAATCGACCGACTCACGCGATCGTTGTCTCCTGTAATGGGTGTCAGTCGCAAGACGGTCGGGCCGTCTTATGGATTCGGTTTGGCCGGTGGGGATCGGATCGAATTGGGTGCCGATGCCAGCGCGGGGTTCACCGCAGGATTCGCATATAAGCAAGATTACAAGTTCTATGAGAATGGCCAGCGGCGGGTAGGAGTGACGTTTCCCTCGGCCAACACCGAGCCGGACCCGGGCACGCTATATCAGGATGCGCGCGGAACCGATGAGGTGCAATGGGGGGCGTTGTTTGGTTTGGGGTACCGGCTGGACACACGCCATCAGTTGGGGTTGGTGTTCACGCATAATCAAATCGCGACCGATGAGGCGCGATTTTTGGAATCGCGGGATGATCCGGCAGAGTATCTGCAATCGCAAAGCCTCCGCTACAAAGAGCGCACCATGCAGTCGACGCAGTTGACCGGCCAACACGTATTCGACGAGTTGGGCGGACTGAAGGCGGACTGGGTCGGCGCCTACAGCGCGACGCGGCAGTACGAACCGGACCAACGTTTCTTCCGCAATGTTTACGATCCGATTGGGGGCGGCTCGGCGTTTTTCGGCGACCCCTTCAACCGCAATTTACGCGTTTGGCGCGATGTCGAGGAGGAAAGTTTGCAAGGCCAGTTTAACCTCACGGTTCCATTTCGTCAGTGGACCGACACGGAAGGAAACTTCAAGTTTGGCCCGTTCTATGACCTCACAGAGCGTACTTTCCGGCAGGACTCGGTGGTTTACATTTTCGCGCCCCAGCTTGGTTCAGGACCGGCTCGCGACCAAAACTTTTCTTATGGTGCTTACCCCGGGCCAGGTTTGTGGACGGATGTGTTTCTGGAACCTCATCGGATCGGTTTGGCCACCAACGGCGCGCCGGCCATCAACCAGTTGCTGTGGTATCTTCAACCGAGCAACGTCGACATTGATTATTCCGCAGAGCAAATCATTGGCGCGGGTTACGCAATGCTGGAATTACCGCTCACCTCTTGGTTTCGGCTCATCGGTGGCGCGCGGTATGAATTGACGGACCTCAGCATCCAAATCCGCAGCCCTAACGGTACAATCACGGTTCTGCGACGCACCGATACCGGCGAGTACAATCTTGAGCTCGCGACCGATGAGGAAGCCAGCACCGCACTACGTCAATGGGATTTGCTGCCACAAATCGGTGCTATCTGGGAAATCCTGCCCAAATTGTATCTTCGCACCTCGTGGAGTCGCACCATCGCACGGCCGACCTTTCGCGAATTGGCTCCTGTGCGCACATTTGAATTTCTTGGTGCCGACCAGTTTGTCGGCAACCCTGACCTCGTCATCAGCCAAATCGAAAATTACGACCTCCGATTGGAATGGTTTCGGCGCCCGGGCGATTTGGTGGCCATCAGCGCCTTTTACAAAAAAATCGAGGACCCCATTGAGCTTATCTCGTTCATTGTGGGTGGTGGAAGCCGGTTCGCGCAGCCAGTCAATTACCCGGAGGGCTGGGTCAAGGGCATCGAATTCGAAGTGCGTCAACGCCTCGATATTCTCGCCCCGTGGCTCGCGGACTTCACCATTGGCGGCAACCTCGCTCTCATCAGCTCGGAAGTCACACTTCCCGAAGAGGAGCAAGCTGGTTTACAAGCAATCGGAATCAATGCAACCTCGCGTGCCATGTTGGGTCAGCCCAACTACCTCGCCAACGCCAACATCGTTTATGATAACCCGCGCACCGGCACCGCCATCGGCCTGTTTTACAACCTCTCAGGTGAGAAACTCATTGTAGGTCAGGCACTCGCCACCAACTACAACCCGGACGTCTTTGAGTTGCCGGTTGAGAGCCTCGACCTTAGCGTCGAGCAGAAAATTGGCAAACATTGGCGAATCACATTTCGCGCCAAAAACCTCACGGACCCTCTCATCCGGGAGGTTTACCGGGCTAGCTGGACCTCTGACATCACTCGGTCTGCTTACCGGCGCGGTATTGATTTCTCGCTGGGCGCCACCTGCTCGTGGTAGCGAGACGATCCATGCCCAAGCCGGCGACGCGGCAGGCCGGCTCTGGCTCGCCCTCATTTTCGCAGCGGCAGCGAACCGTTTGGAGTGTGATCGGTTTGGTGGCAGTGACTCTGCTCAGCATCGCGCTTGGATACCGCGAAATTTTCTCGCCTGATATTGGTTTTTACCTCTCGAGCGGCCGATATGTCATCGAGACGGGCCACCCGCCGCGAGTGGACACCTTCACTTGGACGCGCGCGGGCGAGCCTTATATCAACTTGCAATGGTTGTCACAGGCTGGATGGTGGTGGTTGTATCAAACCGGTGGCACTCGCGCATTGGTGGTGGTCAACATCGCGCTCACGCTGGCCTCCTTTGCACTATTGGTTTGGCGCAGCGTACGCCGTCAGGGTGAACTATCGCCGTGGCTATCACCGTTGCTGTTGCTGTTTGCCTTGGGTCAATTTTGGGAACCACGCAGCCACGTTATCTCTTGGGTGCTGCTCAATCTGGTGTGGCTGACTCTGGAGGAATACCGACGCGGTCACCGACGTGTAATTTGGATCCTTCCGGTGTTGATGCTAGTGTGGGTGAACTGCCATGCGCTGTTCGTTCTCGGCTTGGTCGTCATCGGAATCTATGCGGTTGATGAACTGCGACGCGGGCGGCAAGCCGACTGGTTACTGATGGCAGTGAGCGGGTTGTCGCTGATTGCCTGTCTGATCAACCCGTATGGTCTCACCGGTCTGCTTTTCCCGTTTACCCATTTGGCGAAGTTGCAAGCCGGCAGCTTGTTCAAATCGGAGGCCGTCGGCACTGCGGAGTTTCTCTCGCCGTTTCAATTCTCGCAGTACAGTGCGACCGGCGCCTTCGTTTTGCTGCAATGGTTGTTGTTCATGCACCTCTACATGGTGCTTGGCACCGGTGGGGTTCTGCTCCAAGGGCGACGCCTGTCGTTGGTGGATGGCTTGGCGCTGCTGTTGTTCGGTTACATTTTCTGGAAAGCGCAAAAAAACTTCGGCTACTATGTCATCGCCACCTTACCAGCCGCCATCGTAGGATTGGAATCGCGGCCGCTCGCCGTCCGAGTCGGGCGGGTCATGGTGAGCTTGACCACGGTGACGGCGGGGGTGTTGTTGTGGCTCTGGGCAAACGGTTACCTTTACGCGCAGGAACGCAATGGGATGCGCGTGGGTCATCGGTTCAATGAGGACTGGTTGCCAGTGCGCGCGTGCGAGTTTCTCAATCAGCACGTGCCGACCGGTCGCTTGTTGAATAACTGGGACGCCGGTGGCTACGTGCACTTCGCGACCCGCCGCGAAGTGTTCATCGATGGGCGCTCGGAGGTTGTTGGCGAGGCATTCTACCGCAGGTACGTGGAGTTGCGCCAACTACGTTTGATGCATCACCACATCGAAGAGTATCAACCCGACATCGCCTTGGTGCCGCATCAAATGATCCCCGATTGGTTTTTTTACTTTCATGGGCGTCGAGATTGGCATTGCGTGTATGTGGATGACCGCGACGCGATTTTTGTGCGGACTGCATTAGCGCCTGAGCTACCGGCGGTCCAGGCAGCAGATTTCCCAAAATATTCGGCAGAGAGAACGGACGAAATTTTAGACCGGGCCGTTCGTTTGCGACGGGTCAGTGTGTGGTCGGCATTCGCGAACCGCCATTACTACCCTTTACGCGAATTGCGGCGCACGGCGCTGCACTTGATGCGCCGCGAACCTGCCGCGGCGATCGGGTTTGGATTGCAGGGTTTGGAACGCAC
>JANWVU010000081.1 GCA_025056465.1 Verrucomicrobiia bacterium
TGATGAATGCGGCTGGCCGGGTGACTGGCATAACCGGCGGCCGCTCCGCCCGGCCACGGCACGCCGTGGCGGGTGACCGAAACACCATCAAGAAACGCATCGTTACCCGCGCCCGCGGGACCGCGCATCAGGAACGATACAGAGCCAAGCGTATCGCCGGCGCTGCCGGTGGTCCACGAGCCGTTATACTTGAAGTTACCGGCGGTGTTGCGGTTAGAGACCACCAAGGTGTACACGCGCAGGCCGGTGCTTACGATCAAATCAAAATCGTACACGTGACCAACACCGAATGTTACCGCGTTGGTGTTGCGATCCGTGCCGTCGTACCATTGAAAATTGTTATTCCCCTCGGCGAAGAAAAACGACAGGCGCTGGCCGTTGAAATGGTCGGTGTTATCGCCGTTGCGTAACGTGAACGCGATCCTTCGCGCCAAGCTGGGGTTGCCATCGTCGGCCGTGACGTTGTAGTCGGCCCGGTAACTCCACTTGAACCGCAACTGTCCGGCACTCGCCGTGAACGCGCGTCGCACGCCGGTACCGTTGCTGCCACCATTGCCAAACAGACCGTAGCTTTGCTCGTCTGGTGAAGGGTTTATTTTGGCGGCAGTGCTCAGAAACGTGCCGCCATCAAACTGCGAGCAACCCTGCCAATTCGACGTCCAGTTACCTGTCCCGCCCGGGGTACCCGTGGGGTTGCCGGTGTAGCTCTCAAAATCGTCCGTCGCGCTCAGCTCCGCGTGGGCTGCAGGCGGCAAAACTGTCAAGAGCCACCCCGCCACAATTGCCAAAGCGACCGCAACTGACCTATTTGCCGCTACACCAAGAGACTCGCCGTTCATGTGCTGTTGATGTATATCCCACACCGCTTTACTAGGCAAGTAAAACGGTGTGAGTTTTAGTAGACCGTTCGCGTGGAAAACTTCGTGGGAATGGCCTCTCAGGAGACAGGCAATCGGTTTCGCATCGGCCTCTTGAGGGATGTCATGCTTTCAATTACGAGATTGGCGCGGTTAAAAAAATCAGCCGGCGTCTAGCCCGCGAGTCCACAATCCGCTGATTCAATTGTGCTAACCTCAGGTTGCCACAGGTCTCGCGTCATACCGATGCTCAACATAATCTGGAGCAAATTATCTCGCCGTTTTGATGCCGACACCCACTGACTCTGAGTGGATCGTGAGTGTGGTGGGTTCGTTGACAGTGTGGGGGTGTTTGTTATGATTTTGGTGGTCGCAGTTGGGATTGCGGCGCGCGCGTCGTTACAAGGAGAGCAAGTCATGAGCGAATCGGTCTCGAGGCCGTTGACGGATGCGGTGATTCGGTTTGCGGGCAATTCTCAGGACGGGATCCAGGCGATTGGCGGGTTTCTGGCTCGGTTGGCGGGGCGCACGGACAAGGATGTCATGACGTACATGACCATCCCGGCCACAATTTCGGGTGGGCCGAGTATTTTCCAAGTTCGATTGGGTACCGGTGAGGTGCTCAGTGCCGGGGATGAAGTAGATATTTTGGTCGCCTTTTACCAACACTCGTACCAGAACCACATCGCGACGCTGCGGACCGGTGGGCTGTTGATTTACGATTCGGATGCAGTGCAGCCCGAGCCAAATCCGACCCGGTACCGCACTTTGGGCGTGCCCATCAGTAGTCTGACGGTTGAGGCCATTGGAGGCACCGGCAAGGACAAGGGCAAAAACATGTTTGTGCTGGGGTTGGTGGCCCGGTTGTTTGATCTGGATCTGCCGAAGCTGGAGCGGATGTTGGAGGATTATTACCGAAGCAAGGGCGAGGATGTGGTGCGACGGGTCTTGGGAGCGTTCCATGCCGGCTACGCGTACAACCTCGGACAGTTGACGGAAGACTACCGGTTTGCCGGTGCGATCCCGCGGGGCGACCGGCCGCGCGTGGTGATGGACGGGAATCAGGCGTTAGCTTACGGCGCCATCGCAGCGGGGATTCGATTTGGCGCGGGTTATCCGATTACGCCCTGGTCAACTATCATGGAGACGTTACGGGCCGAGCTGCCCAAGTATGGTGGGATTTTTGTTCAGGCGGAAGATGAACTGGCCGCGATTGCGATGGCGTGCGGCGCGTCGTATGCGGGCTACCTCGCGGTGACGGGGACGTCGGGTCCCGGGATCTCGTTGAAGTCGGAGGCGATCGGTTGGGCGGTCATGGCGGAGATACCGGTGGTGATCGTGGATGTGCAACGGGGCGGACCAAGCACCGGGTTGCCGACGAATGTAGAGCAGAGTGATCTGAACCTGGCCTGCTATGCGTCTCACGGTGATGCGCCACGCATTGTGATTGCGCCGGCGGATGTGGAGGATTGCTTTTACACGATGATCGAGGCGGCCAATTTGGCGCGAGAATACAGTTGCCCGGTCATTGTCCTGACGGATCAGGCGTTGGCGACACGCGTGGAGACGTTCGAGATGCCGGACTTCTCGAAGTGCGTCCAAGATTTGAGTCCGACATTTGAGCCACGGGGACCCAACTTCAAACCCTACGCCAACACCCCGGATGGGATCGCGCATCATGCGCCACCGGGCACCCCGATGGTGGACGGGAAATACCCGGTTGTGACCGGTCTGGAACACGATGAATCAGGCCACCCGGCAAGCCGGCCAGCCAATCACGTGATGATGGTCGCGAAGCGGCGGCGCAAATTGCAGGTGTTGGCCGGTAGGCTGCCGAAGCCAGAGGTGTATGGCCCGCCGGAAGGCAATGTGTTGCTCGTGGGGTGGGGCTCGACCCGTGGCCCGATTCGCGAAGCGGTGGATCGCGCGCGCGCCGAGGGCGAAAGTGTGAGCGCGGTGCATATCCGGTATCTCAATCCGTTGCCGCCCGGCTTGGATGAAATTTTCGATGGGTTCCCACACATCTTCGTGGTGGAGTTGAACGACGAGGGCTTGTACGGCTATGGCCAGTTGGCGGCGATGTTACGAGCGCGATACTGCAACGACAAAATCCGCGGCATCAACAAGACCGACGGCCTTCCGTTCAAGGTGCGGGAGATTTTGGATCAGATGCGGCGCAAACTTAGCGGCCTGCCGGTGGATGTTAGTGCGGCCATCGTAGAGGTCGGAGACGAAGGAGGTGGCGGATGATCGCCGAGACGCAAACACAACCTTCGCAACGGTACACGAAAAAAGACTTGGTGGCGGATCATCCGACGTGGTGTCCGGGTTGTGGAGACTTCAGCATTCTGTCCGTGTTTTTCAAACTGATGGAGAAACGGCAGGTGCCGCACGAAAAAATCACGTGCGTCGCCGGTATTGGCTGCTCCTCGCGGTTTCCGTATTTCGTAAACGCCTACGGCGTGCATTTCTTACACGGGCGCGCGTTGCCGTTCGCAACCGGCATCTCGCTGATGCGACCCGACCTGCACGTGTTTGTATTCGGCGGGGACGGCGATGCGTTTTCGATTGGCGGCAATCACATTGACCACGCGGCCCGCAAAAATGTGCGGATGACGTATGTCATCATGGACAACGAGGTCTATGGGCTGACGAAGAAACAAACGTCTCCGACCTCTCCGGTCGGATTCAAGTCCAAGACGGACCCAACTGGTGCCGTGGATCATCCGATCAATCCAATGAAAAAATTGATCGCGGCCGGGGCGACGTTTGTCGCGCGCACCCATTCTCACCTGCCCAACCACGTGATGGAGATGATGGAACGCGCGTTGGATCACGACGGGTTTTCGGTCATCGAATGTTTGAGCGAGTGCACGGAGTTTTTCCCCGGTGCGTTTGATTCGGCCAACCCGCGAAAAGGCGGTCAATTTCAGTTGGTGCCACCGGACCACGATGTGACGGATGAGGTGGCGGCGTACCGGCTGGCGTTGGCGCCACCGCCGGGATACTTCGGCGTCTTTTATCAGGTGAAACGCCCCACGAAAAACGCCTTGGAAGCCGGTATCATTGAGCAGGCGCGACAGAAAATTGGCTCGGCGACACCGCAAGAGTTGTTGCAAAAAACCTTCCAACGGTTTAGCTAACGCGCCATGCGTTTCAAATGGCTTGGCGTGGTGGTGGCGGCCGGTAGCACGGCGTGGGCCTCGACAGATTTGGTAGTGACAGCGACCGGCATTCAGACCGGTCAGATTGTGCGGGTGGACAGCACGGCGGTGGTGTTGCGGATGCCGGTAGGCGAAATCTCCATCCCGCGCGCGGAAATCGTCGAGGTGCGTGTCCCACAACCTGCCGAAGTGGAAACCGGTATCAACGCATTGGGCAACCGGCGGTTTCGAGAAGCGATCAATGCGTTGCAGCCGATCGTGGAGCGGTATGGCGGGTTGGAAATTGATTGGGTGGAGGAGGCGATGTTGCGGCTGGGTGAGGCACAGGTGGGCGCACGCGCGTTTGCAGACGCCCGCCGCACCCTCGACCGATTTCGCACGGCGTATCCCAACTCACGATTCGCGGTGACGTTGGTGCCAAAGTATGCGCGATTAGCGGTGGCACAGGGGAAGTGTGCGGAAGCGTTGCCGATGGTCAGCAAGCAAATTGAGGAGTTGATTTATCGCAAGGCCATCACGATGGAGGAGGAATTGGCGGTGGCCGAGAGCCTCATCGTGTGGGCGGATTGTCAGCGTGAGGCCGGTAACCTCGACGATGCACTGGATGGATACCTCAAGGTGGTTGCGTTGTTCAACGCCTCGCCGCCGCTGACCTCCGAGGCGCGGATGAAAGCAGCCGAGACGTTCGAGACGAAGAAAAATTGGCGGCGCGCCAAGGGACTGTGGCGGGATTTGATTGAAGCCGGCGGGGATCAACAGGTCGTGGACACCGCGCGCAACCGGTTGGCGGCACTGGAGAAGGCGCATCCCGAATGACCGTTTGGGAAGCGGCGGTGCTCGGTGTGGTGCAGGGGCTGACGGAGTTTCTGCCCATAAGCAGCACAGCGCATCTGGCGATCGTACCGGCGTTGCTTGGTTGGCAGAACCCGGACTTAGCGTTCAAGGCGGTGATTCAACTGGGCACGTTGGCGGCAGTGCTGTGGTATTTTCGGCGCGATGTGTGGAGCATCTCGCGCGATGTGCTGACCAAGGGGCCGCAGGCATCGTTGGGATGGAAGATTGCGGTGGGGACGATACCGGTGGTCGTGCTGGGCGTGGCAGGCCGGTCGGTCATCGAACAGATGAACAATTCTATCGCGGTGATGGCGGGTGCGTTGGTAGGCGTGGCGTTGGTTTTGGTGGCAGCCGAGTGGTTCGTGCGAAAGTTTCCCCCACGAAAAGACCTCCCCGATGCCGGTTGGATGGATGCGTTGGTCGTAGGGTTGGCGCAGGCTGTCGCACTCATACCGGGTTCATCACGATCCGGCTGCACAATTGCCGGGGCGTTGTTTGCCGGGTTTCATCGTGATGCGGCAGCGCGCTTCTCGTTTCTGCTATCTTTGCCGGCGATTTTTGCGGCCGGCATCCACGAGTTGGTCGAGCAGCGGCATGCGCTTTTCGCGTCGGAAGCTTCCGCGTTCAATCTGCTGATTGCGACCGCATTATCGGCTGTGGTGGGTTACGCCTCGATTGCATTTCTGCTGAGCTTTCTGAAACGCCACACGCTTTGGTTGTTCATCGGCTACCGGCTGATTTTGGGCCTGGTATTAATTGCCCTGCTTGGGAGCGGGCGCTTGCCAAACTGGTAAACTCGCCTGGTAATCACCGGGCGGTCGCGTCTTGAGGAAGATTGGAAAACAGGTGTGCCGTTACTCAAGGGGCGAGGACGCTTGCGATTGTGGTCGCTCGCGCGAACACTGCCGTGCCTTTGTTGTCATTTATGAACCCTCGCAGAGCGGACAAGCGTGTCGCTCGCGCGCGTGAGGATTTGTCGCTCGACACCATGCGCTCTTCCGACTAAACAGCCATTTGCAGCGGAGGAGGAGCCAAATGTCCATTCTCAAAATGTTAGGCAAAGCCATCTGGGACCTGATTCGCGCGTTTTTCGGGTCGGTAGGCGCCGTTTTACGCAATTTGTTTCATCCTCTCTGGCGGTTGCTACAAACCACTTTCAAATTTCAGGCTGACGAGGTCAAACGCCCGTTGCTCGTGCTGGTGTCCATCATCGTGATCGTCGCATCCCTGATTTCCATTTATCTCTCAATGCGCACGCCGCAGCCCAAAATCAACACCATGCCATTCGTCGGCATCGGCGAGGTCGCGGCCGAGCAAGCTGTCAAGCTCCTCGATGGGCGCGGCGAGATTGTCCTTGTGGCGTTGCAACTGGAGCAAGCCCCGCACACAATCGCGCGTCTCTCCGCCGACACCTTTCGTGACCGACTCCGCAAATACCCTCAGGTTCGCATTTCGGCAGTTGAGGCCATCAAACCAGCATCGGAAATCATGCTCGGATACGGCATCCTCTGGAAACCCGAAGAGTTTCTTGATTTCATAAATAAACACTCCTTTGCCGACCTCATCGTCACGTTTGTCGGCATGCCACCACTGAAACCAGAGCAAATTGCCCAGCTCCCCAAGCGCCGCCCAAAAATCCTCGACGCCAGCACGAGCACCATGAGCACTCGTGCCCTCATCGAAGCGGGTGTTGTGCAGGTGGCGCTTGCCCCGCGATCCAAACCAGCCGACTCCAACACGCCGGAGCCCAAAACCCCGCGCGAATGGTTTGATCGCTACTACGCCGTTTACAACAACGACAATGTGGCCGAGCTACCGGTCTCGCCGATGATGTCCCCTCCATGATGAGGGGAGTCGTAAGGATTGAATCTGTCGGCGGCTTGAGACCTGATGTTCGCTCGCCTGTGAGCGAACCCACGGAGGACCCACGAGCAACGCACCAGCGTTGAGACGTGCCGGCTTCACGTCGCCATTTCAAATCAGCAACTCAGCGATCTGAACAGCGTTAAGTGCGGCGCCTTTCAGCAACTGATCGCCACTGACAAACAAGTCCAACCCTCGACCATCATCGCGCGAGATGTCCTGCCGGATGCGCCCAACGAGGCAGTCGTATTGCCCGCTGGCATCAATGGGCATTGGATATTTTTTGTTTGCGGGGTCATCCACAACTTTGACGCCAGGCGCCTTCTCTAAAATGGTGCGCGCTTCCGCCGCGCTGATGGGGCGTTCAAACTCAATATTAATCGCCTCACTGTGTGCCCGATAAACCGGTACCCGCACACAGGTGGCGGTGATTTTCAGCGTGGGATGATGCATGATTTTGCGCGCCTCATGCACGAACTTCATCTCCTCTTTCGTATAGCCGTTGTCGAGAAACACATCCACGTGCGGGAACAAGTTGAACGCGATTCGCTGCGGCAACGCTTCGGCGCGCAAGTTGGTTTCGCCACGCAGAAGCTTGGCTGTTTGCTCCTCGAGCTCCGCCATTGCTTTCGCCCCGGCACCGCTTGCCGCCTGATAGGTGCTGACCACAATGCGTCGTACCGGGTTGACGCGATGCAGTGGATAAACCGCCACCAACATAATGGCTGTAGAGCAATTCGGATTCGCAATCAGTCCCTTGTGATGACGCGCATCCTCCGCGTTGACCTCCGGTACGACCAGCGGCACGTCCGGTTCCAGGCGAAACGCCGACGAGTTATCAATGACCACGCAGCCGGCCCGCACTGCTGCCGGCGCAAATTCCTTGGAGCGGGTGGCACCGGCGCTGAATAATGCAAAATCAATCCCGCGGAACACATCTGCCGTAAGCAGCTCCACCGGCACTTCTGCATCGCGGAATCGGAGCTTTTTCCCAACACTGCGCTCGGAGGCAAACAATCGCAAGTTTTTGACGGGGAAATTTCGCTTCTCCAACGTCTGGATCATTTCAATCCCGACGGCGCCAGTCGCCCCGACCACCGCAACATTATAACCACTACTCATGATCGCAACTCCTGTGGGTTGGGGAAACTGCCGAAAACCATGCACTCCATCAAGAGAATTATCCGCCCAGCACCCGTCGGTAGGGTCGGCCCGCGAAAGAGATGATTCAAGTTCACGTCATTCCGAGCGCCTCGTAAATGGCCGTGTTGAGCTCCCGGTTGCGCTCATGGTGACGCGGTTCGCCGCACATGCCATCACAAATCCACGCGACGACCAACTGGCGTACCGGATCGCAAAACGCCATCGAGCTTTGCGCGCCCCCGTGACCGAACGTCTCCTCGGATGCATATCGGCCAAAACCATACGGCACCGTTTCGGCCCCATACCGGCCCGAATTCACGACAAATCCCAAGCCCCAGTCCATCACGTGCCGAAATGTTTCGTCGAACATACCAACCCGATGACGTTGCGTTAGGACGGCTTGCGTCGCGGGGCGGAGCAGCCGGTCGGACAACAATGCCTCGTAAAATCGCCCCAGTTCGCGAGCGGGACCATAACCACCTCGACCGGGTTGACACACCGACGCGCTTGCCTCGTTGTCCCACGGTTGAGGTACCGGCGGCGTACGCCACGTGTTCCACAACACACCCATGCGCGGTCCATACGCGCGATATTGCTCTGCTGGCATCCCAATCCACGAATCCGTCATGCCGGCCCGTGCGAATATCTCTTCGCGCACGTACTGGCCGTAATTCCGTCCGTCGAGCCGCTCAACCAACGCGGCCACCAAATACCACGTCGTCGAGTAATTGTACGCCGCCACCATGCCGGGCGGCGCGTTCGGCACCACCGCGCACACCTGCGTCAAAATCTCCTCCCAGGTGAACCGCATCGGGTCCAGTTCCAGATTCGGAATCCCGCTGGTATGGGTTAGGAGGTGGCGGATTGTGATTCGGTCTTTGCCATGTTGAGCAAAAGCCGGCAGGTAGCGCGCCACGGGGTCATCCCAATCCAGCCGACCCCGCTCGTGCAACTGCCCCAACGCCACCGCGCCCACTGGTTTCGTTGCGGACAACCAACAAAACAACATGTCCGCTCGCGCACAACCTACCGCCACATCCCAGACCACGCGACCAGCCACCGAGACGTATAATTGCGCCCCTCGATGCCAGCCGCGCTCAATGCCCGCTTCGAGCCAGGCGATCGGATCGTTGCTCACATCGGTTTATTGGGCGGCTGTTCAACAAAAAACAAGCCGAACCCTCGGCGAGAGAGAGTTCGGCTTGGCAAAAAAGCGAGCGGCGGTTCGCTATACGACGACAACGCGTCGTCCGTGATACCGGCCTTCGAGCCGCACATGGCCGCGGTTGATCAGGTCGGCCACAATCCAGGCACTGAGCCGGGAGTTGCGCGTCAATGATTGCACCGTGCAAATGACATCCCCCAACGTGAGCCGTTCGTTGCGGGCCGATTTTGTACCGTTGCGTTTCATGTCTGTTAGCAAAGCATGCGTGATGCCAGCCCACTGCCTTGACTTGCCCGACGAAATTTGGAATCGTCGTATTGGTCGCCGCGTGGGGATGTAGCTCAGTTGGGAGAGCGCCTCGTTCGCAACGAGGAGGTCACGGGTTCGAATCCCGTCATCTCCACCAATGGCTCGCAGAGGCAACCGAACGAAAAACGCTTTGGGAGGGCCAATCATGCCAGTCCAATACGCCAACCCTCAAGTCATCGTCTCCACCGATTGGGTCGAGCAACATCGGGCCGACCCCAACCTGCGATTGGTTGAGGTGGACGTGGACACCACGGCCTATGACCAGGGCCACATCCCGGGGGCCATCGCATGGGATTGGACGCGCCAACTTTGCGATCCCGTCCGCCGCGACATTCTTTCCAAAACGGATTTTGAAAATCTCATGCGCACCTCCGGCATCACCAACGACACCACCGTCATTCTTTATGGCGACCACAACAACTGGTTCGCGTGCTATGCATTTTGGGAGATGAAAATCTACGGGCACCGCGATGTACGCCTCATGAACGGTGGCCGCAAACTCTGGCTCGCTCAAAATCGTCCGCTCTCCCGCGACGTGCCCAACTATCCACCCACCCCCTACACCGCCCGCGAACCGGACCTCACGCTGCGTGCATTCCGCGATGACGTTGTGCAGGCCATCCGTGACGGCGGCGTGCACCTTGTGGACGTTCGTTCGCCGGATGAATATGCAGGGCGCGTCATCGCACCGCCCGGTATGACCGAGACGGCGCAACGCGGCGGTCA
>JANWVU010000082.1 GCA_025056465.1 Verrucomicrobiia bacterium
CGCGATTTACGGTTTCTCAAAGTCGCCATCAGTACCGCGCCGTTGTTGGGATTGCTCGGCACCGTGACCGGAATGCTCACCACGTTTCAGGCGCTGGCCACCGGCTACGGCGGTCAGAAGACCATGGACTTGGTTGCCGGAGGAATTTCTGAGGCGCTCATCACAACGCAGACCGGGCTAATGATCGCGCTACCGGGTTTTTTCCTGCATTACCAACTGAAGCGTCAACGCGACCATTACGAAGCGCTGCTGACGCATCTCGAAACCACCGTCGCGCAATTCCTTCGTCAAACCGCGCGCGCTTGATGCGAGGAACCGGTAGGCCGCTATCCTCGATGTACCGCACCCCGGCAGCTTGGCCGACCGGACGGATGAGCACAACCCTGCTTATTTGAAATCGGCGACAACCGATTGGCCGGTAGGCAGAGCCGCGAAACAGAGAGGTGGCGCGCGGCTACAATCGGCCTTTGGTGGTGGGCAGTCCTTTGACGCGACGATCGCGTTGGCAAGCGGCATCGAGCGCGCGTGCGAGCGCTTTGAAGATGGATTCCACGATGTGATGTGGTTCATCGCCGCGCAACACATCAACATGCAGGTTGCACCGTGCTTCATTCGTGAAACCTTGGAGAAACTCACGCGTCAGCCCCACCCGGTAGGGTCGGCGTTGACCCAGTTCGACGCGCGCCAGTTGACGCCAATCGGGACAAGTGAAGACCAAAAAAGGACGGTTGCTAAGGTCGAGCGCGACCCGGCACTGGGCCAGCGTTTCGTCCATGGGGATCAGCGCCCAGCCGTAGCGACGGATGCTGCGTCTGTCGCCAAGGGCTTCGCGCAAAGCTTGGCCAAGGACGATGCCGGTATCCTCAACGAGATGATGGGCATCCACATCGAGATCGCCGCAAGCCGTGATGTCGAGGTCGAACAGCGAGTGTTTGGCCAGCAACGTCAACATGTGATCAAAGAAGGGAATACCGGTCGCAATGCGGGCGCGACCCTGACCATCCACGGTCAGTGCTACGGTGATTTGTGTCTCCGCCGTCTCGCGGCAAACCGTTGCTCTACGCTTTTTCAAGAATGGCTCCTGTTGCCTCAAGGAATTTATTCATCTCGTCGTCCGTGCCAATGCTGATGCGGACGAAGTCGCGGATGCGGTCGGCGTCCCACCAGCGGGTGAGGATCCGGTAGTCTGCGCGCAAGGCTTCGAACCATCGGCGAGCAGTTAAGGGAGCCGGTGGGCGGGCGAAAAGGAAGTTTGTTTGCGACGGGAAAACAAAAAAGCCTTTCGCGAGAAGTGCGTCGTGGATGCATTCGCGTGTGATGCGAATTCGGCGCAGAGAGTCAACCAACCACACATCATCCTCGAGGGCGGCGCGTGCGGCGAGCTGACTAAGGCGATTGACGTTGTAGCTGTCTTTGACTTTTTGTAGCGCGCGAATCAATTCGGCGGGCCCGACCGCCCAACCGATGCGAAGTCCCGCAAGGGCATACGATTTGGAGAAGGAGCGGGCGACGATGACGTTAGGATAATCGCGGGCGAAGTCCAGGCAGTTGTCAGCGGCAAAATCCACATACGCTTCATCAATGACAACAACGCCCGGGGTTTCTTCGATGACGCGTTGCAGCGCGACGCGCGGGAGCCACACGCCGCTCGGCGCGTTGGGTTGGGTGATGAACAGCAGGCGGACGCGGTCGAGTTGTCGGAGCCATGCCGGGTGGGCGGGGATCTGGAATTGGTCGTCAAGGGGCAGTTCTACCGGCTGCGCGTTTTGAATCGCCGCTAGGACGGGATACAGGGAGTAGCTCGGCCAGAGGTAAGCCAATCGGTCGCCAGGACCACAAAAAGCCCGGACGCAGAGGTTGAGGATGTCATCGCATCCGTTGCCAACGATGATTTGATCCGGTGGGAAATCGTACCGGGCAGCAAGCGCTTTACGCAATTCGGTGGCGGTAGGGTCGGGATACAACCGCAACCGGTCATCAAGCGCGTCGCGCAGGGCGGCGAGGGCACGCGGGGGTGGGCCATACGGATTTTCGTTGGTGTTGAGCTTGATGAGACCCGGCACCTGTGGCTGCTCACCGGGCACGTAGCCATGAAGTTGTGCAATGTGAGGCAGTACACGGTTCATGCAAAACGCAGTTGAGCGGACTGAACGTGCGCGGTGAGTTGCTCGGCGCAACCGATTTCTTCGAGGGCCGGTAGGGAACGTTGAAGGGCGCGGCGATCGAGTTGAATGATACTGGTGCGACGTTGGAATTGGTCAACGGTTAGACCTGCACACCATGCGCCGGCCCCGTTCGTTGGAAGGGCGTGACTGGGTCCGGCAAGGTAGTCACCGACGACGGTTGGACTCCAAGGACCAATGAAGAGTGCGCCGGCAGTGGTGATCCGTTTGGCGACTCGCTGCGGTTGCCGGGTGATTACCTCACAGTGCTCCGGTGCGAATTGATTGGTGATTTCAATCGCTTGGGCGAGGTCGCGTGCCAGAACAGCGACCGGCTCAACTTTTTCGATGAAGCTGCGGCGCGGTGTGGTCATCAGTTGCCGATTCCACTCTTGTTCGGTCTCGCGCAGTAACTTCTCCGAGGTTGTGACCAGCCAGACACCTTCGTACCCGCTGCCGTGTTCGGCTTGGGCGAGAAGGTCGGCGGCAACCCAACGAGCAGGGGCGGTGTCGTCGGCCAACACAAGCAGTTCACTGGGACCCGAGATCATATCGATCCCCACCACGCCGAATAGGAGTCGTTTCGCAGCAGTGACGTACGCGTTGCCGGGGCCGAAGATTTTGGCGACTGCTTGGATGCTTTTGGTGCCAAACGCCATCGCTGCGATCGCCTGCGCGCCCCCAAGCTGGAGAATTTCAGTCGCACCGGCTTTGTGCGCAGCATAGTGCAGGTGAGGATGGATTGGCGGCGGCGAGCAAGCTACGATGTCCTGGCAACCGGCTACCTTGGCAAGCGTGATGGTCATCAACGCGGTGGAAATCAGGGGCGCGGTGCCGCCCGGAACATAGATGCCGACGCGGTGGATGGGATCGAATTTTTCACCGACTTGCGCGCCTTGAGCGTTTCGCATTTGCCAGTTGCGTCGGAGCGAACGTTTCGCGAAGGCCGTGATGTTGCGATGAGCCGTGTCGAGTGCTTGGGCAAGCGCGCGCGGGGGGCGGCGTGGACGGGTGCGAACGTGGAACTCGGTGAGTTGAACCTTGTCGAAGCGCTCGGTGAGTTCGCGCAAGGCGTCGTCGCCTCGCTGGCGGACCTCGTCGAGGATGGCGCGAACACGTTGTTCGATTTGTGGGTCGAGAATTGACGAGGCAACCAGTGCGCTGGCGAGCGCCGCTTCAAAATCCGGTTGGTCAAAGCGGAGGAATTTCATCAAGTGGGCATGCTTTAGCACGTGGGCCGGTAGCTGACGAAGGATTTTTTGCAGAGTCTTTGGGGCTATTGAGTTGTGGCTGCCCCCTCTTTGATGACCAGCGCTGTTGAGCACTGCGCAGGAGCGGATGAAGGATCGCCGCAAACCCTAGACCTGCCCAGA
The DNA here is from genome assembly GCA_025056465.1 of Verrucomicrobiia bacterium. Lineage (GTDB taxonomy): Bacteria > Verrucomicrobiota > Verrucomicrobiia > Palsa-1439 > Palsa-1439 > JANWVU01. The sequence goes on from JANWVU010000082.1 coordinate 3,536, forward strand.
CGGCGACGAATGGCGACAGCGGCCAGGCGAAGCGCGCTTCCACGCCGCGCCACAAGCCGTGGGAGGTGACCATGTTCAGCGGCAGGATGAAGGCGAATGGTAGTTGCGCCAGCAATCCGACTGGTACAACGATCCCTGCTTGTCTCCAGTGCCACAGCGCCCACACGACTCCTACCGGCCAGAACCAAATCCACCAACGTTCATCCAACAAGCGGGGTACATAGTCAGTCAGCGCCAGCCAAAATCCGTGAAGATACCGACCAGCGGTGGCTGCTAGGGTGCGTTCGCCGAAAACATATTGCCAGGGAGTTACCGGTGCGCCGCCGTACGCGTTGGCCAAAACTTCCTCGCGAGTGAGGTGACCGGGCTGGCCGGCGAATTCATGATTGCGCCAGTAGCGCGCGTGCTGGTGCAACGGGGCGAATGCACTCCCGCACTCGCGGCGCAAATTCGTGAGGTAGGGCGCAGTGACACCCCAGGCAAATAAGCATGCTGTCATCGCAACCGAGGCAGCCGATTTGTCTCGGACCCAGATCGCGCACACGGGGAGAACAAGCGTGACAACGAGGAGGCCATCCAACCGCAACAATGGCACCATGCCAGTGACTCCAATTATCCCAAGAGTAACTAGCCAGTTACGCCGGTAGGTCCAGAGGGTCGTGAGCGTGACAAGCAGTAGCGACATGAGCGGTTCGCGCAGACCGCTAATCCCGTAGTATGACGTCAGGGATGAACCGCTGAACAACGCCGCCGCGAATCCACCGGCCAAAGGACCGCCGAGTCGCCACGCGAGACAGCCGATGGCGGCAACGAGGAAGACGTTGATGATGCCGGTGAAAGTGCGAATCCGGTAGGTGTCGCGGTTCTCGTCACCACTGAGAAGTGGGCGAATCAGGAAGGGCCAGAGCGGCTCGCGCAAATGCGCCGCGAAAAAAGGCCGTGAATCCAACGCGCGCTCGTAAAAGCTGCGTGCGTCGCCATGTAATGCGAATTGGTCAGGGTATTCGCGGAGCGCGTGGAGCCACGCAAGTTCCTCCGACGCCATCCAAGTGGCCGCGCCGAGAATTACCAGCAGACCGAGAACGGTCAGGGGAGGGATGCGGAGAGACGCGAGCCGTATTGCTTCTTGTAGTAGTCGCGGAACGGGCCGCTTTTGATTGGTTGCCACCATGAGCGATGGCGCCGGTACCATTCGATCGTTTCGCGCAAGCCGTCCTGGAGTTGGCGTTGAGGGTGCCAGCCGAGTCGGGCGAGTTTGTCGGTGTTCAAGGAGTAGCGGCGATCATGGCCGGGGCGGTCCGCGACGTGTCGAATGAGCGAGGGTGGTTTGCCGAGGGTTTCGAGAATGGTGCGGGCGATGTGGATGTTTTCGTGCTCTTGACCACCGGCGATGTTGTAGGTTTCGCCCGGTTGGCCGTGGGCGATGAGGAAATCAAGCGCGTCGCAATGGTCGAGGACGTGAATCCAGTCGCGCACCTGGCGGCCATCACCGTAGATGGGTAAAGGTTGGTCTTCCAGAGCGTTGGTGATGCAGAGCGGGATGAATTTTTCGGGATGCTGGTAGGGGCCGTAGTTGTTGGAGCACCGAGTGATGATCACCGGAACATTGTGGGTAACGAAGTATGCAAAAGCCAACCGGTCGGCGCCGGCTTTGCTTGCGGAGTAAGGATTGCGCGGGTTGAGCGGTGACTCTTCGGTGAAACTGCCAGTGACGGCACTGCCATAGACTTCATCGGTCGAGATTTGAATAAAGCGATGGAGACGATGTTGCCGAGCGGCCTCCAACAACACATAGGTCCCCAGAATGTCGGTGCGGACAAAGTCATCGGCCCAGAGGATGGAGCGGTCCACGTGCGTTTCGGCGGCGAAGTTGATCAGGAGATCGCAGTCGCTTACGAGGGGTTCGACATCGGAACGGTTGGCGATATCGCCGCGAACAAAGCCGATGCGATCACGAATGTCGTCGAGGTTGGCCAGGTTGCCGGCGTAAGTGAGTTTGTCCAAGACCGTGATGCGCCAATCGGGATGTCTCTCGAGAGCAAACCGAACGAAATTGGAGCCGATAAATCCGGCACCACCGGTCACGAGCACGCGCACGGGATGTGAACTCCTTTCTGGCGGGCGACCAGTAGATTGGTCTCAAGCAATTTTTGGGGGGAAGCGCCAGCATCCGCCCACCAACCGTCGAGGATCTCATACTGCATTTGGCCGCGCCGTATGTAGACGTTGTTAACGTCCGTAATCTCCAACTCGCCGCGGGCGGAAGGCTTCAGCGTGCGGATGATGTCGAAGACAGTGTGATCGTAAAGGTAGATGCCGATGACGGCATAATTAGACTTCGGTTTACGAGGTTTCTCCTCGATGCCCACGATTCGGTTACCTCGAATTTCGGCTACGCCATAGTCGCGCGGATCGGGGACCTCTTTGAGAAAAATTCGCGCTCCTCGTTTCTGCTTACGGAAGGCCGCCACACCCTTGCGGATGCTTTTTTCCACGATGTTATCGCCCAGCATCACAACGATGCGGTCACCCTCTGCGAAAGGTTCAGCGAGACGCAAAGCATCCGCAATTCCACCTTCACCTTCCTGATAGGCATAATGAAGACGGGGCAAGCCAAATTGTTTGCCATTGCCTAAGAGGCGCAGGAAATCACCTGCGTTGTTTCCCCCGGTGACGATCATCAAATCGCGGATGCCGGCTTCGACCAACGTCTGGATTGGATAGTAAATCATGGGCCGGTCGTAGACCGGTAGGAGATGTTTGTTTGTGATTTTGGTAAGGGGTGCGAGCCGCGTACCCAATCCACCTGCAAGGATGACGCCTTTCATTGGCGCGCTTTTACAACGGAGAAGAGCACATCGGCAACCTTCTTGGCGGCCATTTCGACAGTAAATTCCCTCTCGACCCGAAGCCGACCGGCGGCTCCCATCTGCGCGCACAGGTCGGGATCCGTCAGCAACCGTTGCAAACGGTCGCGCCAGTCGTTCAAGTCGCGAGCCAAGAAGCCGGTCACGCCGTCTTGCACCAAGTCGCTCTGAACGCCTACCGGCGAGGCGACCACCGGGATGCCCATGGCCATGTACTGAAGAATCTTCACGCCGCACTTACCGCGTTCCCACGGCGAGTCCGGTAGGGGGGCGACGCCGATGCTGATGTTGGCGAGGTCGGCTTGTTCGCGTTCGAGACGCCACTCGCGGAACTCGACCGGGAAACCGAGGATACAGGGATCGCCGGCGGCGATGACGAGCGGCTTGATGCCGAGTTCTTGGAATATCGGCCCGAGCGGTTTGAGGTAGGGCAAAGTCGTGCGGCTGCCAATCCAGCCAATTGTGGATTGCGAATTGCGGATTGCGAATTGCGAATAGCGGTTCAGGTCGATGGCGCTGGGGATGATGCTGACGTGGGGATTGAACTGCCGGGCGTAGTCAGCGAGGAAGGAATTACCGGCGATGACAGCGGCGGCGCAGCGAAGAGCGCGCTGCACCGTGGATTCCCGATGCAGCGCGCGAAGTACCGGGTTGCCGCCGGGACGCGGCAGCCAGATCGCGTCATCGAGGTCAAACACCACCGGTCGGCGGCGGGCGAAGCGTTCTTCCCAAAACGATGTCAGCCCCGGTAGGATTCCCTTCTGCACGACGATCACGTCCGCGTCGTCAGGCCGCGCCCGCCACACCTCCCGGCGCGAGAGGACGGTCGCGTTGATGCCCCGCTCCCGCAATCCCGGCAGCAGTTGATAAACGCGGTACCGAGGAGAGGGCAGCGTCTCGGGGCCTTGCGTGAGAAAAAGCGCCGTCACGTTTTTCTCAAGATGTTGATGATTTCGGCGCGGTGCTTAACGCTGAGTTCAAGTTCCAGCGGGAGCGGCAGGTTTCGTTGGACGTTGACGAAGAATTCGAGCAAGGCGGGGTGATCCCAAACGTGGAAGTGGATGCTGTAACCTTGGTTCATCAGCTCGGTGCCGCGCCGCTCAACTCTCGCGGGATCCGCGATGTTCTCCACCAACTCGGCCCACTCGCGATAGTGCCCGACGCGCGACCAGGCGGGGCCTTCCCGGTAATCACGCCAGAGATGATCGAGGGAGGTATTGGGCCGGCGGGCGTCGAAATTCAAACGCCGTTCCGGTACGGCCAGAAAGAGAACGCCGCCGCGTTTGAGCGCGCGTGTGTTGGCGCAAGGTCAGGATTGGGTTTTGGCAATGCTCGAGGAAGTGATTCGCGATGATGAAATCTTGTGATTCATCGGCCACGGTGGCGAGTTGTTCGCCGTCTACCATTTCGACCGGCGCAAGGTTTAACTGCGCCAGCTCCGGTAGTGCATGCGCAAAGCCGAGGGGCTAATCCTATCCACACAGCTGACACGAACCGTTCGTGTGACCGGTAGAGGTGTGTGGAGCGCTCCGATCTCAAGACAAGCTCCGAGAGGATTAAGGCGGCGACCGTTTCGCGGTCTGAGGCGACGCGGTTAGCGCGTGCGACTTTCGTCGCTAAGTGGCGAGACGCTTTGCGCTTCGAATGATCACGTCTAAAATCACAAGAGCCGGTCCAACTTGCCGCTCACGCCGCGAAGTCCGTGGCAGAGGCCCAGAGCGATGGCGCGAAATTTACGGGCGCGCTCTTTCTCATAAAGCACCGTCAGCACGCAATGATTGACTAAGCCCCGCAGATGCTTGAGGGCCCAAAGGGGTTCCCGCCGAAAATATGAGCGCACTACGATGAGTCGATTTCGGGTGATGTAATACCGGCGCATGGGCGAGTGATTCGAGCAAACGACATATTTCCAGAGAAAGCGATGGCGTGATGGTGCACCAATCGCGTGATTCATCAGTGGTTTTGAGGAAAGTAGCACGGCGAAGCCATGCGCGCGCAAGCGCAAGGCGTACTCGATGTCGATCGAATCAATAAAAAAATCCTCGCGAAATGGCCCTGCAACCTTATACGCGGCGATTGACAGCAAACTACCCGAGGTGATCACCGAAGCCGTCTCGATCCAACGCTGAGCGCTCGACGGTTCGACGAGGTATTGCCCTCGAGATCCGTCCCAGTAATTCGCGCCAACAAGACCTACCGGCCGCACATGACCAGCCGCATGTGCAATCGCGAGCAATTCCGCGGCGCAATCCGGTTTGGGGAGAGAGTCCTGGTCAAAAAAAAGCGCCCACGGGAAACCGCGCCTCTGCGCCCACTGAACAGCTTGGTTCAAAGCCACACCGACACCGAGATTCTGCGGATTCGCGATGAATCCGAACCCTGCCACTTCACATTCGCGACGCAACTCAGGCTGGGAATAGGAGTAATTATCCACGACAACGAGGTCGTCCACCTGCTGGGCGATAGCTCGCGCACGAGCCAGAAATCCCCCGTCGGGGTTGTAGGTTATAACAACAGCGCAAACGCCATTAGCGGTCATGACCGTTTTGAATGGCCTCAAGGAGGACTGCTTCCCATTCAATCCCGTGTTGAGCGAGATTGTGGTTCGCTTTGGCCCAGTCATGACCTGCTCGCGCAATCTCCTTGCGTCTTTCAGGAGCCTCTATGAGTAAGCGGATCTTAGCCGCCAGGTCGCAGGGGTCGCCGGGCTGAAATAGCAACCCGGTTTCGCCGTCGCGGATTTGCTCAATCAAACCACCACTACGTGCCGCTACCACCGGTAATCCCATTTTCATCGCCTCGATTGTCACCCGGGGAGCGCACTCACGAACCGAGCACATTATACAAGCATCCGCGTTGGCGAGGTGTTCGTAGGGGTTGGAAGCGAAACCAATCAGCGCAACGCCCCCATCAAGATTTTCCTGCTCTATCAATCGACGGATGTGTTTGCCGTAGGCAGGGTCTTCAGCACCTACTAGTCGAAGCTTCACGGGCACTTTTGAGCTTCGGAGCAGGGCAACTGCCCGAACCGCGTCCTCCGCGCGTTTTGTGGGGACCACGGCCCCAAGTTGAACAACGGTGAAAACGTCCCGCCCGCCAGCTCGTGAGACAGGCACGTTGGGAACATCAATCGCATGACGAATCAGCCGCATCTTCTCGGAATTCAAAGCGGGTGTATAGACTCGCCACGCGGCATGAGAGGGAACAACGATGCGTTTTGCCAATCGGTTCACCAGTGCCAGTCCACGGCGCTCGCCCCAATCGAAAAATAATCCATGCCCGTTCGTCCCGTGAAGTTCGTGGATACTCCAAATGTGTGGGACACAGCAGCGACTGGCAGCAAAGGCCCCCACCGCACAGGTCAAAGAGTTGGAAACCACAACGTCGGCGCGGATTTCACGAATGCTTTGCGCTAATTTGGAGATCGCCCTGAAATTGATGATTTGTCGCTTCAGGCGAGGCAGAATACCCTGCCGGTTGGCGGGGGCCATCCACCATGTGTATGGGACTATGCGGACTTCCGCACCGACGGACACTAGTCGTTCAATCAGTCGACCGCATCGTGGCACAAAGACAGTGACGGTAGCGCCACGTTGTGCGAGACTTTGGGTCGTCTCAACCAGGCAAAGCTCGGCGCCCCCAATGTTTG
>JANWVU010000083.1 GCA_025056465.1 Verrucomicrobiia bacterium
CCGACCTTTGTAGCTCACCTCGTGCTTCGCGATGTTGACAACCAGATCACCGGCTTTGAGGATTTCCGTGGGCTCGGTGTCTCCCTTAGCGCGTCGCAAAATGGATTTGATCCGCAGCGCCAGCTCGCGCGGACTAAACGGTTTGGTGACATAGTCATCCGCGCCCAACTCCAAACCGACAATTCGATCCACTTCCTCCGCCTTGGCAGTGAGCATCACGATGGGAATCCGCGCCGTCTTGGGGTCCGCACGCAAGCGTTTGCACACCTCCGTGCCATCCATACCGGGCAACATCAGATCCAGGACAATCAATGACGGCATCAAATCGCGCGCCTTCTCAAGCGCCGTGATCCCATCGCGCGCTGTCGCCGTTTTATACCCGGCACGTTGAAGATTATAGACAAGCAGGTCCACCACATCCTGCTCGTCATCCACGATCAACAGCGTCTCGCTCATACTCCAAACGCTATGGCATCGCCCCGTCGCTCACGCAACGGTTCTGTGACGTTTCTGTGACGCGCCGACGAACCCTATTCTCCGCCCTTGCCGCGAATACCTGGTTCCGTTAACAACCGCAGATGGAAAATCTCCGCCAATTGTGCCTCGCTTAACCCCGATTTTTCCCGCGCCACTTCCCGCACGGTTTTCCCCTCCCGATAGGCAATCTTCGCAATCTCCGCCGCACGATCATACCCAATGACTGGCGCCAGCGGCGTGCACATCGCCAGACTCTGTTCCACCAACGATTCGCAACGCACCCGGTCGGCCTCGATGCCGGCCACGCACGCGTCGGCAAAGTTGCGCGCCCCGCGCGCTAACAGCTCCACGCTCTCGATCATCTGCGCACCAATCAGCGGCATCGCGACATTCAATTCATAAAAACTTTGCATCCCGCCCAGCACCACCATCAGGTCCGAACCCAACACCCACAAACACACCTGCACCAAGCTTTCCGCAATCACCGGATTCACTTTCCCCGGCATGATTGAGCTGCCGGGTTGCACGGCCGGTAACCTGATCTCTCCAATTCCGCATCGCGGTCCACTGCCCAGCAGCCGAATATCATTCGCCACTTTCGCCAAACTCACCGCAATGGTCCGCAAACATCCGCTGGCCTCCACACACGCATCGCGTGCCGACGCCGCCTCAAAATGGTTCCGCGCCTCGCGCAGCTCGACACCCAACTCCTGAGCTAACCGCGTAATCGTGCGTCGCGCAAACTCTGGGTGTGCATTCAACCCGGTCCCCACCGCGGTGCCCCCCAACGGCAACTCGCGTAAAACCTCCACCGCCCGCCGCGCGCGCGCAATCGCATACTCCACTTGCGCCGCGTAGCCACCAAACTCCTGTCCCAATCGCACCGGGGTTGCATCTTGAAGATGCGTCCGGCCGATCTTCAAAATGTCATCAAACGCTTCGGCTTTCCTCGCCAGATGACCACGCAGATGCTCCAAAGCCGGTATCAACTCCTCCCGGATGCCCTCGATCACGCTCACGTGAATCGCCGTCGGAATCACATCGTTCGACGACTGACATAGATTCACGTGGTCATTCGGGTGAACCGGTGCCTTGTCGCCGCGTTTCCCACCGAGCAACTCGTTGGCGCGACTGGCAATCACCTCGTTGGTATTCATGTTGGTCGAGGTGCCGCTACCGGTCTGAAAAACGTCCACGGGAAACTGGTCGTCGAGTTTGCCCTCCACCACCTCGGTCGCCGCCGTCACAATCGCATCCGCCAACCGCGGCTCCACCAAACCCAACTCCGCATTGGTACGCGCGGCTGCTCGTTTGATGCGGCCCATCGCATGAATGAACCGCCGTGGCATCGGCCAGCCGCTAATCGGGAAATTCGTCACCGCTCGTTGGGTTTGCACCCCGTAGTACGCTTGCGCCGGCACCTCCAACGAGCCCAAAGAATCTTTCTCAATCCGCATGCTCATCGTTTCACCTGTTACTTCTGCCGCGGTACGCTTCAACCCACCGTCACTTCATCGGCTTCTCGTACAACCGCAGGACATTCCCCTCCGGATCAACGAATTCAGCCAACCAGAACCCATACTCCAAACGCGGCTCATAATGAAAACGGGCGCCGAGCGATTTCAGTTTTTCCGCTACCGCTCGAATATCCGAGACTTCGATACTGAATTTCACCGTGTTGAATTCCGGGCGCGCATGCAGAATCAACTCTGGTTTAGCCTGATGCAGCGCAAAATGTGACCCGTCGCCCAACGCCCACTCCACCCACCATTTCGCATCCGCGACCGGTTTTCCCAGCCCCAAGGCCTGCTCGTAAAACGCGCGCTGCCGGGCCATGTCCCGGCAGTACAAAAACACACAGTTGATCCGTTTAATTTCCATTTTGGTTTACTCCAATCCAAACACACGTGCCGCCTGCAGTGCCGCATCCACCAACGGTCGCTGATACACCCCCAAGCCAATCATCGCTCCCATGCAAATCCACAAACCAACCCGCACCGGCCAGCTCACCGGTATCGCGTCCGTCCGATCCGACGACTGCATGTAAATTGCGCGTCCAACATTCAGGTAAAAATACAATGACACCACCACCGCCGCCGCTCCGATCCCCGCCAACCAGTAATACCGGGCATCCATCTGCGCCCGATCAATTACGGCAGCGAACAATTGGAACTTTCCAAAAAAGCCACTCAGTGGTGGTACCCCCGCCAACGACATCATCGCCAGAAACAACGCCAGCCCCAGTATCGGCGCGCGCCGATGCAGCCCCGCAAAACTGGCGATGTCATCCCGCCCCGTCACCCGCGTCACCGCCACGATTGCCAGGAACGCACACAGGGTCGTAAACGCATACTGGCCGTGGTAGAATAAAACCGCCGCCACACCCAACGCATTCACCGCCGCCACACCCATCAGCACGTACCCGGCATGGCCGATTGAAGAGTACCCGAGCAGTCGCTTGATATCTCGCTGGGGCAATGCGCCTAGATTGCCATAAACCAACGACGCGCCCGCCAGCCCCAACACCACCGGCCCCCATACAGGCTCTAGCGGCAACAAACCGGTCATCAACACCCGCATCAACAAGACAAAACCCGCCGCTTTACTGCCCACCGCCAACATCGCCGTTACCGGCGTTGGCGCGCCCTGATACACATCCGGTGCCCACACTTGAAACGGGACGCTGGCAATCTTGAACCCAAGCCCCGCCAACACCAACACCATCCCAAACCACAACCCGGTCGCCTCCCCCACCGGAGCCTCCGTCAGCACCGCGCGCAGTTTCTCAAAATTCGCCGTCCCGGTAATCCCCAGTAAATACGCGATCCCGTAAACCGTCAGCCCACTCGACAACGCGCCGAGAATCAAATACTTCGTGCCCGCCTCCAACGATGGTACCTGTCGCCGTAAATAGCTCGTTAGCACGAAAAAACAGATCGTCACCAACTCCAGCGCCACGAACATCAAAATGAAATCGTTGGCCGACGCCAGCACCAACATCCCGGTCGCGCAGAGCAACAGCAACACGTAAAACTCCACCCGACCGGCTTCAATGCGCTCCACAAACTCCGCGCTCATCAGCAGCACAAACGCGGTGGCCAGCAAAAACAATCGCTTGAAAAACAACGCCAGCGTATCCAGCCGGTACATCCCCTGAAAAACCGCCTCGCCCAATGGCTGCATCGTGAAGCTGTACAACAACGTCAGCCCCACAAGCGCCGACAAGATCAAACCGATTCGCCGCGCGTCGCGCACCGGCCGAAACGCATCGGTCAGCAGCACCACCACGGCCAAAATCGCCAGCAAACACTCCAGTTGAATCGCATACCAGTTCATCGTTGGTCAACTTGTGCCATCGCAACCGGCTCGCGCAGAATCGCATGTTTCACGGTCGGCTGAATAATGTCGGTCAGCGTGCGCGGCCAAAATCCCACTACCAGCAACACCACAATCAACAACACATACGGCAACCGATGCCCCGCCAACCGTGCATCACTCAATGCTTTCCACCGCTCATCCAGCGGCCCGAAAAAACTCGATCGCACGGCCCACAACAAATACGTCGCCGTCACCACAATTCCCCAAACCGCGCACACTGTAGCAATGCGAAACACGGTGGAACCTTGCTGCCATGCACCCAAAAACACCATTAGTTCGCTTGCAAAGTTTGCAAAACCCGGTAGTCCGCTGGAAGCCATCGCCGCCATCACCATGCATGTGCCGATGAACGGCATTTGCCGGGCCAGCCCCCTCAGTTCAAACACATCCCGCGTGTGTGCCTGATGATAAAACCATCCGATTAGCGAAAACGTCAGGGCCGCCATCACACCATGCGCAAACATCAACAGCACCGCTCCGCTTACGCCAATTACATTCAACGTGGCGATCCCCAACAACACATACCCCATGTGACTCACCGAGCTGTAACCGATGACAAATTTCCAGTCTCGCTGCGTCAGCGCTGCCCAACCGGCATACAGGATGTTGAAGATGCACAGCACCGCCAATAAATCCATCCACGCCCGCGCGCCTTCCGGCATCAACGGCAACGCCAGTCGAATGATCCCGTACGCGCCGAGTTTCTTCAGCACACCGGCATGCATCATCGAGGCCGCGGTGGGCGCCGCCGCGTAGCCCAACGGCGACCAAGTGTGAAAGGGAAACAACGACGCCAAGAAACCAAAACCAAACAACAAACAAGCAAACACCCACCACTGCCGATCCTCACTCAAACGCAAGTTGGCCATCAGCTCCACCATGTCGAACGTCCGCCCACCGGCATAGTACAACGTCAACAATCCCACGAGTGCCAGCACTGCTCCTGCCGTTAGGTACAGCGTCAACTTCATGGTCGCATATTCACGCGTGCGCCCGTGCCGACCGGGTGGCAACGAACCCCACACACCAATCAGCAGATACATCGGAATGACGGCCAGCTCGTAAAAGAAGTAGAAAAAGAACAAATCCATCGTGCAAAACGTGCCGCTGATGCCGGTGGTCAGCGCGAGAAACAAGATGTAATACTCTTTCTGTCGCTCGTGGATCTCGTGGGAGATGAGAACGCCGCAGAATGAGACGATTGACACCAGCAGCAACAACGTCATCGAAATCCCATCCACCCCAAATTTGAGCGACAAATTCAGCGCCGGTACCCACGGCAAATCGAAGACGAACTGATACCCCGCTTCTTGCCGGTCAAACTGCCAGAACAAAACCAATGTAAGCGCGAGTGACACCCCGGTCGCCGCGAGCGCCAGCGCCCGCATCCATTGGGGCCGACTCGCCGGCACCAAAAACCCCACAAACGCCGCCCCCAACGGCAACATCACTGCAATGAACAACAAGGTCTCCATTAGCTCTCGTCCAAATGCTGAGATTTTCTAGAAATGATTTTCCTCACCCGCTTGCCTACAAATTGCCGCCATCAACCTCTCATCGAACGACCACGTAGAAGATGATCACCGTCAAGCCCACTCCGAACACGAACGCGTATGCCTGCACATTACCCGTTTGCAACAACCGCAGCGTTTTGCCTGCAAGTCCTGTTACACCTGCAAGCCCGCCAACCCCCAACCGTTGCAACGCCCACCGATCGAACAACTCGCACCCCGACGCAACCGCACCCTGCACATTCCGCACAATCCAAAGATAGACCTCGTCAAAATAATATTTGTTCTCCAGCACATTCCACAACCGACCCAGCGCGGCCTTGACCGGCTCATCGCTGGGTTCTGCCCGCCCATAAATCCACGCCGCCACCCCAAAGCCTGCCGCCGGCACCAGCAACAGCAAGAACCCTTTCCATGCCTCGTGATGCGCGCCGTGACCTTCAGGCTGAAGAAAATGCGGCACATAACTGCCCCATCCTCCAATGACCGACAAAATCGCCAAAAACACCAGCGGTGCTGTCATCACGAGGGGCGACTCATGCGCGTGCTCGTATGCATGCCGGTCCCGGGGCCGACCAAAAAACGCGACAAAACACCCCCGCCCCATGTAGTACGCGGTCAAAAACGCGGTTACCACTCCCACCACGAACAACGCCATGTTTTCCTTCAACGCCAGCAACAAAATCTCGTCTTTCGAGTAAAACCCGCTCAATGGCCACACACCGGCCAGTGCCAATGTTCCAATCAGAAACGTGACGAACGTTACCGGCATCTTTCGCCACAGCCCCCCCATTTTCCATATGTCTTGCTCGTGGTGCAGCGCATGGATCACGCTACCGGCTCCGAGAAACAGCAACGCTTTGAAAAAGGCATGCGTCGTTAGATGAAACATGGCGGGCGTGATCCCGGTCAACCCCACCGACATAATCATGTACCCCAACTGCGACAGCGTCGAATAAGCCAGAATCCGTTTGATGTCATTCTGGGTGATCGCAATCGTCGCCGCCATCAACGCCGTCACACCGCCCACCCACGCAATCAACGTCAACGCTGTCTCACTCGGCAAAATCAAAAACGCCACCCGACACAGCATGTACACGCCGGCCGCCACCATCGTCGCTGCGTGGATCAATGCGCTGACCGGTGTCGGGCCCTCCATCGCATCCGGCAGCCAAACATGCAGTGGCACCTGTGCGCTTTTGCCCACCGCTCCGCAGAAAATCAGTGCGCTAATCAAACCCAACGTACCGGCAGGAATCGCCGCCACTCGCTCCGGTAGCTCGGCAAAGCTAAAGGTCCCGGCTTCTGTCCACAGCAACAAAATCCCCAACATCATCCCAAAATCGCCAATGCGGTTGACCAAAAACGCTTTCTTACCGGCTTCCGCTGCGCTCGGACGTTCAAACCAGTATCCAATCAGCAAGTAACTCGATACGCCGACAAGCTCCCAGAAAATGAAGATCTGGATGAAATTGTTCGAGAGGACGATGCCGAGCATCGAGAACGTGAACAGCGACAGGCAAGCGAAGTATCGCGAAAAACCAGGATCCCCGCGCATGTACCCGATCGAGTAAATGTGAATCGCCGACCCCACCCCGGTCACCACCAGCAACATCAACACGCTCAGCCGATCCACCGTCGCCCCAAACTCAATCACCCATCCGCCCTCCAGCACCAGCCATCGCAGGGGTTCCGGTGACTGCCACTGTCCCTGCTGCAGGAAAATCCCGACGCTCAGCACAAACCCCAAAAGGATCGCCGCGCACGAAACGAATGCGCTCAACATCTTCCACCGTTGTGTCACCAGCGTGATCACCGCGGCTGCGCCCAACGGCGCAAACAAAATGAGCCATACCGGGTTCATAACCGCATGGAATTCAGTTCATCGACGCTCACCGTTTGCTTGCGACGGAAAAGCGCCACGATGATCGCCAAGCCCACGGCCACCTCTGCCGCCGCAATCGCGATGATGAAAAACACGAGCACCTGCGCATCCACCACGTGGTTGTACCGCGCAAACGCCACCAGCGCGAGGTTGGCCGCGTTGAGGTTCATCTCCAACGCCATGAAAATCACCAAGGCATTGCGGCGCAGCACAATCCCGGCGATGCCCAACGCGAACAACAACCCGCTGACCCACAAATAATGATTCAGTGTCACCATACCGAATACGCCGTCACGATGGCCGTCGCGAGATCCCCTCCCATCGGTTCGTGCCGACTCGTGACCTCATTGCAAATCTCGCTTCGACAACAGCACCACGCCCACCATCGCTGCCAGCAACAGCAACGCCGTCAGTTGTACCGGCAGCATGTACTGCGTGAATAACGGCTTCACCACATCGCTCAGTCCCAGTGCCAACCCTTTTGCTTCCACTGCCGATTCCACCGCCGGCTGCCGTAGTACCTGCTGGATTTCCCAGACCAACAACCCGCTCACCAACAACGCGCCCACCAAACCCAACCATCGCAATCGCTTCAAGACCGATGCGCGGATGTCCAACAACATGATCACAAACAAAAACAACACCATCACCGCTCCTGCGTAGACCAGCACCTGGATTGTGGCGAGGAAAAACGCCTCCAGCAGAACGAACAAACCGGCCATGAATGCAAATAAAAGCACCAAAGACATCGCGCTGTTGACCGGGTTGCGATGAGCAATAACCATCACCCCGCACACCAACATCGCAATGCTAAACACCCAAAACAAAATATCGTGCACATTCATGCTGCTTCCAATTCCACGCCCGACCTACCGGCCTTGCCTCACCGTCGCGCCAATGCTTGAATCCGTGGCTCACGCGCCGGGGCCGCCGGCGCGTCCGGTGGCGGCGCCCCTTTGTACTTCCATTTCCATATGGAGTCCTCCCGGACCCCGCCCAGCTCCAGCAACTTCTGTTTATTGAACTTCAACTCCTCCCGGCTGTAACCCGCAATCGCGAAATCGCGCTGCAAAAAGATTGCCTCCTCCGGACAAACTTCCTCGCAAAAACCGCAGTAAATACATCGCAGCATATCAATCTCAAACTCCTGCGGTTCCTTCTCCACGTCCGCATCCGGTCGGCCTTCATCCCGAAAACCCGGCGTGATGCGAATGGCCTTCGGCGGACACACAAACTCACAGAGCTGGCACGCCACACATTTGACCCGCCCCTCAGGATCCCGCACCAACGTTGGCGCCCCGCGATAGTCGCCGTACAAGGGCGGCTTTTCCTCAGGATACTGGCGCGTGAACTTGCGCTTCGGGATGTGGCGAATCGTTAGCCACATGCCCTTCAGGATTTGCGGGATGTTCGTCCGCTCCCAAAAACTCAACTCAGGCCGCGCAACTTTCATCATCCATTCTCCATGACCGCCAACACGACACTTGACACCAAAATGTTCACGATGGTTAGCGGCACAAACACCTTCCAACCCAGCGTCATCAACTGGTCATAGCGAAACCGCGGCAACGTCCAACGCACCCAGATGAACACGAACAAGAAGAACAACGTCTTCGCCAAAAACACGCCGACGTGCGCCAGTCCCACTGCCAAGGTGGTCGCCGGCGCATTCAGCGGCGCCACCGGCAACGACCACCCGCCAAAAAACAGCGTCGCCATCAGCGCCGACGCCACGAACATGTTCGCGTACTCGCCGAGGAAGAACATCGCGAATTTCATCGAGCTGTACTCGGTGTGATATCCCCCCACCAATTCCTGTTCCGCTTCCGGTAGGTCGAACGGCGTGCGATTGGTCTCCGCAAATGCGCTGACCATGAAAATCACGAACGACAGCGGTTGACACCACACCAACCACGTATGCTCCGCTTGATACAGCACCACATTCCACAAATTGAGCGTGCCAGCCTGCATGAAGACCGGCACCACACTCAACCCCAGGCAAACCTCATACGAGATCATCTGCGCGCTCGACCGGATCCCGCCGAGGAACGGATACTTCGAGTTGCTGGACCAGCCCGCCAGCACAATCCCATAAACGCCCAGCGACGCGATGGCGAAGATAAACAAAATGCCCACGTCAAGGTCTGCAATCACGCCTTTGATGTTGTGGCCCAACACCGGCAAGTAACTTCCCCACGGCACCACGGCCACCGTGATCAACGCCGGTACCATGGTGATCATCGGCGCCACCGTGAAGTAAAACTTGTGCCGCACATGGCGCGGTAGCACATCCTCCTTGAAGATAAATTTCAGCCCGTCAGCCAGCGGCTGCAAAATCCCAAACGGTCCCACCCGATTCGGCCCAATTCGATCCTGCATCCAGGCACAAACCCATCGCTCCGCCAGAACCGTGTAAGCCACGATTCCCAGCATCACCCCGATGACGCCGGCAATCTTCAGCAGATGAATCAGCAACTCGTTCATCGGGTTGTCGTTTCCACGGTCACCAGCGTCTTTGGTGCTTCTTCCGCTTGGGTTGGCGCCGGCCAGCGATCACTCAGATCCACGCCGCCATCGCCAATCTTGGAAAGCGTGAGCCCCGCCAATGCCGGTATCTCCCGCGCCATGTCGGCAAACACATCCTCAATCGTCAGATACCGGCCGTCCGCACCCAGTTCGTTCATCAACGCGGCCAACGTTTGCCACTCGGGCCGTGCGATACCGGGTGATGGGATGGCCGCGTTCAAACGTTGAATCCGCCGCTTCGCGTTGATGAACGTGCC
>JANWVU010000084.1 GCA_025056465.1 Verrucomicrobiia bacterium
GATGTTCTCGCGCTGGGCATATTCCCAGATGTTCATCTCCGTCCAGTGCAGCAACGGATGGACACGCAAGTGAGTGCCGCCGGCGAGGTCGGTGTTGAACTGGTCCCACAGTTCCGGCGGTTGGTCCTCAACGTTCCATTCCATGTGTTTGTCGCGGGGCGAGAAGTACCGTTCTTTGGCTCGGGTGGGGTCTTCGTCACGGCGCACGCCGACGATGAGGCCGCCGTATTTTTCGCGTTCGACGATTTTTTTGAGATTCTCTTTTAACAAGGCGGAGCAGCAGACGACACGACCGCGGGTGTGGTTCATGCCTTGAGCGAGCGCTTCATCGTTACGGGCGATGACGAGGTTGAGTTTCCACTCGCGGGTGAGCCTGTCGCGCAATTCGATCAGTTCGGGCATGTCGAAGCTGGTTTCGAGAAAAACGCAGGGGAAGGGCACGTGACCGCAAAAGGCTTTGCGGGTTAGCCAGAGCAGCGTTTGGGAATCTTTGCCGACGCTCCAGAGCAAGGCGAGGCGTTCGATTTTGGCGAACGCTTCACGGATGATGAAGATGCTTTGGCTTTCGAGTTTATCGAGGTGGTCCATGGTGGTTCGCGATGTCCGTTTAGATGTTGGCAGCAAATGTGTGCAGGCCGCACTCCTTTTTATCGGTGCCAGCCCACCGGCCTGCGCGCTCGTCTTCACCGGGTTGAACGGGCCGAGTGCAGCAGTCGGGTGTGCAACCGATGCTGGCGTAGCCCCGGTCGTGCAGGGGATTGTAATGGAGTTGGTGGCTGACGATGTACCACCAGACTTCTTCCTTCGACCAGCCGACCAGCGGGTTGATTTTGAGGTACCGGTAGCCGTCGGGGGTTTGCTGCAATTGAAGGACGGCAGCGTTGGCGCGTGTGGCGCTCTGCGTGCGGCGCAGGCCGGTAATCATGGCGTCGAGCTGGGGCAATTTTTTCTGGAGGGGCAAGACTTTGCGGAGATGGCAGCATTTGTCGGGTTCGCGCCGGTAGAGTTCGGGACCGTATTGAGCGGCTTGTTGCTCGGGTGTGAGGTCGGGGTGAAGACGTTCGACAGTGATGCCGTAGTCTTTTTCGATTTTGGTGATCAGCTCTTGGGTTTCGGGAAAAAGGAAGCCAGTATCAATCGTGAAAACCGGAATGCGTGGTGTGACCTTGCGCATGGCAATGTCGAGGATGACCAAACCCTCGGGGCCGAACGCGGTGGAGATGGCTAGGCGCGGCATGAATTGGTCGGCTGCCCACTGCAGGATTTGGCGGGGATGTTGACCCTCGAATTGGGCGGACAGCTCGCGGATTTGGTCGGGGGAGAATTTCACGATTCTTTGAGTTGGACCGCCACCGGTTCGACTTTGATCCCGAGGCGTTGCAACCAACGGATGGCTTTTTGGATTTCGTCGGGCGTGCCGGTCACCTCAAGGGAGAGAATGCCGACCTCCTCGGTGATGCTGGCCTGCCGGATGTTCGTGACGACGTCGAACCGGTGGCCAAGCTCGTAGATTACCGGGCGCTGAATGAGCTTTTTGGGGTAGGTCAGCCACAACCGTTTGGTTTCGCGGCCGGTAAGCTGGGTTTTGGTGGTGCGGCGTGTCATGCTCCCCCTGCGATAGCCGGTATGATGGCCAACTCGTCGCCGTCCTTGACCGGCGTGTCTTTCCCTTGGGCGAAACGGATGTCTTGGTCGTTAAGGTAAATGTTCACGAACCGTCGCAGCTCTCCGCGCTCATCGTACAAACGGTCGCGGAGGCCGGGAAATTGACGGTTGAGCTCCTCGATCACCTCGCCGACGGTGCGGGCGTGGGCTTGGACAACGTCCTTGTCCTGCGTGAGTTTTCGCAGGGGCGTGGGAATTCGTACGTTAACGGGCATGGTTGATTGTCCTCCTCGATCGAACAGAAAGTTTGGTGTGTTTCGGGGCCATCATGCAAACCATTAGATGTAGTACATGGAAACCGGTCGGTTGGCCTCGGCGCAAATGTGTTCAAAGGTAATTTGGTCGGCCACTTCTTCCGCCGCGCTTTGGATTCGACGCCAAACATGCTTGAGTTCTTCCGGGCACGATGGGTCCCGCAGAAACGGAAACTCCAAAACATCCCCCTCGACCGCGCGCAATACGTCGCCGACGGTAATCTGGGAAGGATCGCGCGCCAGCAGGTAGCCACCGGCTTTACCCCGCTGGCTGCGAATCAGGCCTTTGCTTTTCAACTCGATGAGAATTTGAACCAGATAGCCGGCAGGGATGGATTGGGCAGCGGCTATCTCCTCAACCCGCAGCGGTCGCGAGTTGGGATGATGCCGCGCAAGTGCTTCCACCGCACGGCATGCATAGTCGCTTTTGACAGTCGCCTTCATTAATTATTATTCCAACTAACTTTATAATCTTTATCGTTTTCCCGACCCCCGTCAAGCCCCGTTTTATGACACGGCAAAAAAGATAAAACATTGCATTTATCAATGACTTGGCGCATAATTCCGTTGCTGCCAAGGAGGGGGGAACCAACGCTGATGGCGTCCACAATCTTGAAGATGAGCGAACCTAAAGACATTCAAAAAACCATCGTTGCCGTGGCCGATGCAAGCGACTACACGGCCGATAAAATTCAGAAGCTCGAGGGCGTCGAGGCCGTTCGCAAACGGCCCGCGATGTACATCGGCGATACCGGCGAGCGCGGATTGCATCATCTCGTTTATGAGGTGGTGGACAACTCGATTGACGAAGCGCTGGCCGGTTTCTGCAAACATATCGAAGTCGTCATCCACGTGGACAACTCAATCACCGTGGTGGACGACGGTCGCGGCATCCCGGTCGACATCCACAAAACGGAGAAGAAACCTGCGTTAGAAGTTGTGCTCACCGTGCTGCATGCCGGTGGGAAATTCGACAAAAAAGCCTATGCGGTGTCCGGCGGTCTGCATGGAGTCGGGGTTACCTGTGTCAACGCGCTGAGCGAGTGGCTCGAGGCCGAGGTCAAGCGCGACGGCAAGGTTTATCACATGCGATTCAAGCGGGGCAAAACCGCGTCGAAACTCGAGGTCATCGGCAAGGCGCGGGGCACCGGCACGAAAATAACGTTCAAGCCCGACCCAGAAATTTTTCCCGTCATTGATTTCAAATACGACATCCTCGCCAATCGCATGCGCGAGCTGGCTTTTTTGAACCGTGGCATCGAAATCACGCTTCGCGATGAGCGCACCCACAAGGAAGAGGTGTTCAAGTTCAACGGCGGGATCGAGGAATTCATCAAACACCTCAACCGCGCCAAGGAACCGCTTCATCCCAAGGTTATTTACGTAGCCAAGGAGAAAGACGGCATCCAGGCCGAGGTCGCTCTCCAGTACAACGAAGGCTACAACGAGAGCCTTTACGCCTACGCCAACAACATCAACACCATCGAGGGCGGCACACACGTCAGCGGATTTCGCTCGGCGTTGACCAAGGCCATCAATCAATACGCCAAGTCCAACAACCTGCTGAAAGAAAAGGACCCGAGCCTGACCGGCGAAGATTTGCGCGAGGGGTTGACCGCCGTCATCAGCGTCAAGGTCCCCAACCCGCAATTCGAGGGCCAAACGAAAACCAAGCTTGGCAACAGTGAAGTGGAGGGCATCGTCAACTCCATCGTGTACGAGGGGTTGATGGCGTTCCTCGAGCAAAACCCGCCGGTGGCGCGGCGAATCATTGACAAAGCTCTCACCGCCGCCCGCGCGCGTGAAGCGGCACGCAAAGCGCGAGAAGCCGTTCGCAAAGGCGCGCTGACCGGCGGCGGGCTGCCCGGTAAACTGGCGGATTGCTCGGAGAAAAATCCCGAGTTGTGTGAGTTGTACATCGTCGAGGGTGACAGCGCCGGTGGCTCGGCCAAACAGGGACGCAACCGGCAATTCCAGGCGGTGTTGCCCATTCGCGGTAAGTTGCTAAACGTCGAAAAAGCCCGGGCCGACCAAATCCTCAATAATGCCGAAATTCGCACCATGATTACCGCTATCGGCACCGGCTTCGGAGAGGGCGATAGCGAGGGCGCGTTTGACATCAACAAACTGCGTTACCATCGCATCGTCATCATGACGGATGCCGACGTGGACGGTTCGCACATCCGCACGTTGCTGCTCACGTTTTTCTATCGAAAGATGCCGGAGTTAATCAAACGCGGTCACGTGTACATCGCCCAGCCGCCGCTCTACAAAATCAAACGCAAAAAACGTGAGGAGTACGTCGAAAACGATGATCAACTGAGCAAAATCCTCATCGAACTGGGTGCCGAGGACGCGCGGCTCTACCGGCGCAAGGACAAAAAGGAATTTACAGGTCAGCAACTCCTCGCGGTTCTGGAGGACTTGCGCGAGTTGGAAAAACTCGCTGACTCCATCGAACGACGTGGCATCAAATTCGAGGATTACCTTGCCGCGCGCAACAAACAGGGCGAACTACCGGCGTATGCACTCCGATTTCGGGAAAACGGCGACACCCGCTTCGAGTTCGCCTGCAACGATCGAGAATGGTCGCGGTTGTGCGATGAATACGATGTGGACCTCGATGAGCCACCGGCCGCCACCAACGGCGACAGCGAGAAAAAAATCCTGTGCAAGCCAATCGAGCTGACCGAAACGAATAGCATCCAATCCGTTATCGAGTCGCTCGAGAAAAAAGGATTCAACATCGAACACTATGCCCCGCAGGAGGAACCGTTGTTCGAACTGGTCACCGGGGCCACCTCGGCCGATGCGGAGGATGCCGAGAGCGGCGACGCCGACAAAGCCGGTAAGAAAACCGCCAGCCGCGCCGAGGAGCGACGGATTCCCATTCATTCCATCCCGGCAATCCTCGAACAAATCAAAGAAAACGGCAAACGCGGCTTGGTCATCCAGCGATATAAAGGCTTGGGCGAAATGAATCCTGAGCAGCTCTGGGAAACCACCATGGACCCAGAACGCCGCAAAATGCTCAAGGTCGAACTCATGGACGCGGCCGAGGCGGACCAGATCTTCACCATCCTGATGGGCGACGAAGTCGAGCCGCGCCGTCAGTTCATCGAGGAAAACGCTCTCAACGTGCGCAACCTGGATGTTTAGGTGTTCGTAGAAGCCATAAATGAAGAGGGGATTCTCTCGGATGATGGCTACGAAGCAGACCAAATTTCATTCTGCCGACATTCGTGCTCATTCGTGTGGATTGGTGGCTCTACCGTTATGACATCCGAAACTCAAGACCTCATCGCGGTTCGCCTATCGCAAGCGGAAGAAAGCCTCGCTGCGGCGCGGCTGATCGCCCAACAGAACATGCGGCTCGGCGCGATGGACCGCATCTACTTCACGATGTTCTACTGCGTCTGCGCCCTGCTCGCCTCCAAGGAGTTCGGCCCCTCCCGCGACGGTAATGTCGCCGCCAAGTTCCACCGCGAATTCATCAAGACCGGCCTGATCCCGCAGGAGATTGGAGACCGATTCAAACGCGCCACCCAGTTGCACCACGACGCCGACTTCGGCGCCAAAACTCCGCCCGACGCCGCCCGGCTCCAAGACCTCCTCGCCGACGCCGACAGTTTCCTCACCACCACCAAACTGTTCCTGGCGAAGCAATGAGTTCACCACAACAACTGATTGCCTCTGACGGTCTGGTCGCGCGGCCTAGCGGGCGTTGGGTGCGGCGCAAGCACCATTACCTCGACCGATATTGCGGCATCACAGCTACCGGGATGAAGAATAAGTGGCCGCGTCGTGTGTTTCTCGACGTGATGGCCGGACCTGGCCTGTGCAAGATCGAGAATACCGGCGAGGAGTTACCTGGGTCGCCCCTAATCGCATTGGAACATGAGTTTACTGATTGGCTGTTCATCGAAAGCGACGCGGTGTTGGCCGACGCACTGACCAAGCGTGTCGCAAAGGTCAATCCGAAGGCGCAAGTGGTCCAAGGGGATTGGACAACGCTGGCCTCCAAAGGTCAGTTGGATTTCCCCAATGCGCTGGTTGTCGCGTTCGTTGATCCCACCGGCATTCAACAGGTGCCGTGGGCTGCGCTGGAGCGGCTGCTCAAGGGCAACCGCACGATTGATCTGCTGATGACCATCCAGTACGCGATGGGCATCACGCTCAACGCCAACAACTACATCGAGTCGCAGGCGGAGCAAACTGCGCTCGACCAGTTCCTCGGCGAGCGAGAATGGCGGGATTGGCGTTGTCATAGCGCCACTGAGTTCAAAGACCGGGTGTTGGCTCGGTTCTTTGAAAAGATGGAGGCGCTCCAATTCAAGAGCAGCCGGCAACAAACCGTGGAAGCCGAGGGACGGCCGCTCTACCGCCTGGCTCTGTTCTCTCGTCACCCCAAGGCCGATGAGTTCTGGCAGAAGATTATCACCGTGGACGAGACCGGCCAGAAGGAGTTGCTATGATCACGGCCATCAACCCGTCCGGACTTTGGAAGAAGCGCCTTGGCGATTGGGTGCTCAATCCTTACGTCGGCTGCGAGCACGGCTGCTACCATTGCTATTGCCCGGCCATGCCGGGGGTGAAGTTCAATAACCGCGGCCACAAACAAGCCGAGTGGGGCACGTACCTCTATCCGAAAGAGGGAATTATCGAGGCGTTGCGCCAACAACTGCGCTCGTTTACGCCCGACAAGGCGAAACGCACCGAGTGGGGCGACGGCTGGGTCTTGGTGTCGTTCCTCACCGATTGCTACACGCCGTCGGAAGCGAAGTTCAAGCTGACCCGGCAATGCTTGGAGTTGCTGCTGGAAGCCGGGCACAAAGTCCGCATCCAAACCCGCTCCGCGCTGGTCGAGCGCGACTTCGATTTGCTCGCCGCACATCGCCAGCAAGTCCTGCTCGGCACTTCCATTGGTCACTTCGACGACAAACTCGCCCGCGTCCTCGAACCGCGAGCGTCCTCACCGACGCGTCGGTTGCGGATGATCGAGAAAGCTGCTGGGCGAGACATACCGGTTTACATCGCCGCCGCGCCGTTTCTGCCGTTCCATGACCGGGAAGTTTTGCAGTCGGTGCTCGACGCCGTGCTGCCATTGCGTCCGCGTGAGGTATTTTGCGAAGTCCTGAACCCGAAAGGCGACAACTTGGCAATGATGCAGGCCGCGTTGCGTCCCGCTTATCCCGACTACGCCGATCGGCTAGCCGGTTACTCCGCCGAATACTGGGCCAAGTTCACCTACAAGGTGTTGCACTACGGCCTTCATCGCACCAAATGCTTCATCGCTTGGCCCGACACCCAGCGCCTCTGGGCCAAACATCTTACCCCCGAACAGAACAAACTTTTGGAGCAATTCCTGCCGCCGCTGCCGGCAGTCGCTTGAGGAGGAACTACCATGCTTGCTGTCGAGACGCCTAAGGCAAACCCAGAGAACCTGTGTGCGATCATTCGTGATGCATACAATGCGAAAGTTGTGCTGCCGGAATTCCAGAGATCTTTTGTGTGGACGCGAGAAGACATCGAGGAGTTGTTGGTTTCAATCCTTCAGGGCTATTTCATCGGTACATTCTTGATGCTCGATACCCCGGTTGAGAAACCGATGTTCCCCTTCCGATCTGTTGAGGGGTTAGAGAAAATCAATCCTGCTGCAACATCCATGAGGCATGCTACAGTGCGCTTGGCTCTCGACGGCCAGCAACGCATCACTTCGTTGTTCTATGCACTGTTTGAACCAGATCTGCCGCTGCGGAACACGAAGAATCCGTATCGGTTCTACTTTCGAATAGACTTGGCTCTGGAAAATGAGCCCGGCGACGCCGTGACTGGCATCTCACTGGCCGACCGCTCCCGAATGGCAGAAATCCAGAAACTGGTAAAAGAACACAAAGCTATTCCGTTCTCGTTGCTTCGGGATTCGAGCCAGTTCTACAAGTGGTTTTACCAAGAGCAGAAGTTCCTGCAAACAGATAAACAGAAAGCCGTCGTCGAACAACTCTACCACCGTTTCGAGAAGTTTATGGTGCCGGTCGTGGCATTGTCGCCAGAAGCTGGGAGGGACAATATCGTCAACATCTTTGAGCGGATTAACCGTACCGGAGTCAGCCTATCGCTTTTCGACCTCGCGGTTGCACGCCTCTACCTGAAACAAGTCCAACTTCGGAAGCTGTGGGAGAAATTCGCGGAGGAAGACAAGAATCGGGCTGAGGTCGTCAAGCCTGAGTTCCTGCTGAAGGTCATCGCCTTACTGAACGGCAAGGAAACGAAGAAGAGCACGCTCTTGGACGTGATTGACATGCTCAACAAACCCAAATTTGAGGAGCACTGGCAAGTGGCAGCCCAGTACATCGCTGAAGCGTACCAGAGGTTAACAACACCCAGCGGGGGATATGGTGCTTTCCAGAACGACTGGATTCCATACACGACAATCATTGTGCCATTGGCCGTCCTCCTACACGCCGTGGCGAGCCGAAAGGGCGGCGAGGAAATGTACCGGAAGTTGGACCGGTGGTATTGGTCCTGCGTCTTCTCGCAACGATATGACCAAGCGGTTGACAGCACTGGGTATCGTGACGTGAAAGAAATCACTGATTGGATGGATGGCAAACTGGCTCCAGCGTGGCTTGATGCAGTTCAGATAAGCACAATCGATCTTACCGTTGACGAGTCGCGCTCCGCGATTTACCGGGGCATCATGTGCGCGATCGCATTGGCAGGTGCAAAGGACTTCATCAGTGGACAAGCAGTGAATCTCAAAGACTGCCAAGATGATCATATCTTTCCGAAGTCAAAGTTCAGCGCGCATCCGCGGGTGAATTCAATTGTCAACCGTACGCTCATTTCTTCATCGTCTAACCAGATCAAGAGCGACAAGAAACCATCCGAATTTCTACCACTGTTCCTCAGTAAACATGGTGGAGATCAGGAGCGCCTATCGCAAACCTTGCACTCCCACCTAATCTCGGACGAGGCAGTCCAAGCGATGACAAGCAATGATTTGGAGAACTTCCTAACGTGTCGCGAACAGACCATTCGAGAAAGACTCACCGCCATCATTCGCGGCTAACCAATTTCAGGAGAAACAACCAACCATGTACGCACAGAATGAAAAAGTGACGCCGGTCAATATCTCCGAACAGATGCAGCAGGCCTACATTGATTATTCAATGTCGGTCATCGTCGGCCGCGCGCTACCGGATGCGCGGGACGGGCTGAAACCGTCCAACCGGCGTGTGCTCTACGCCATGCGGGAGTTGGGTCTGTTCCACAACCGTCCCTACACAAAATGCGCCAAGGTCGTCGGCGAAGTGCTGGGCAAATACCACCCGCACGGGGACGCTTCCGTGTACGACACGCTCGTGCGCATGGCACAGGATTTCGCCATGCGGTATCCGCTCATTGACGGGCAGGGCAACTTTGGTTCGATTGATGGCGACCCACCGGCCGCGTACCGCTACACCGAATGCCGGTTGGAGGAAATCGCCGAGGAGCTGCTTCGGGACCTCGACAAAGACACGGTGGATTTCCAGCCTAATTTCGACGAGAAGGAAATGGAGCCGGTGGTCTTACCGGCCGCGTTCCCCAACCTGCTCGTCAACGGCTCCACCGGCATCGCCGTCGGGATGGCCACCAACATTCCCCCTCACAATCTCGGCGAAATCATCGACGCCTGCTGCGCGTTGATTGACGACCCCGAGATGGAGCTGAAGGAGGTTGCCAAACTTATCAAAGGCCCCGACTTCCCCACCGGCGGCCTCATCTGCGGCAAACAAGGAATCAAGGACTATCTTCTGACCGGTCGCGGCTCACTGAAAATTCGCGGGCGCGTCGGCGTGGAAGAGGTCAAAGGCGGCAAGGAACGGATTATCATCAGCGAGATTCCGTACAACGTCAACAAAGCCAGCCTCATCGAAGCCATCGCCAAACTGGTCAACGACAAGAAACTCGACGACATCAGCGACATCCGAGACGAGTCA
>JANWVU010000085.1 GCA_025056465.1 Verrucomicrobiia bacterium
CGTTTCAGGTTCGCGACTTCCTCCTCTCGCACCCGCAACAACGCCTGCTCAAAATCCGCATGTCGCTTCTCGATCTCGCTGCGTTTTTGGTCAATCTGACGAAGCACCGATTGCAATTCCTCACGCTCCGCCCGCAGCCGAGTTTCCCAATCCGTCAGCTCGCGTTCGCGCTGATCCAACGCCTCCCGACGGCTCTGCAAATCCGCCACCAATTGATCCAACTCGGGATGGTAAAACTCCCAAGACGGCCGCGGGGGCACCTTGCTCAGTTGCGGGGAGGCTGACGGTTTGGACGGCGCCCGAGGCGGCACCTTCCACAGCGCCGCCGTCGTCGCCATGTACAACAGCGCACCCACCAACGCCGCGAACCATCCCGATTGCAGTAACCGCATCATATTCGCTCCATCGTCGCTGCCTGCACGGCGCGTTCATCCAACGCTTTTTGCTCCTGCGCAGCCGCGGCGCGTTGGTATTGCGTCCACTGGCGCGCGCGTAATCGCTCCACCACATCCCGCGCCTGCCGGGCAGCTTGCCACGACTCCACCGCACGTTGTAACTCGATCTGCAACTGTGCCACCGCGCGTGCGCAATCCTCCGCATACGCCTCCAGCGCGCGCCGATGCGATGCATGCACTTGCAACTCGCCAGCCGTCGCACCGGCTTCCATCACCATCCGCTGCGCTGCCGCGGCGGCCACGCACGCCGCGCGCGCTTCCTGCCACCGTTGTTGCGCAGCTTCCAACCGCCCCACGGCACGCGCCACGGCACGTCGCGCCAACTCTTCCTGGCGCTCGCGCACCGTCTGCACCGCCTGCAACGTGAACCGAAACCGTTTCATGACTTCGCCACGGGCTGTTTCAAAATCTCCACCAACGCGGCCCAACCGGCTGCCGGTGGAGCTTCCTCATCCACCCGTTGCCGCAGGAATCGGCGCAACGGTTCATGCAACCGCACCGCTTCATCCACGGCAGCGTTCGTGCCGGGCGGGTACGCGCCGATGGTGATCAAATCCTGATGCCGCCGGTAGGTTGCCAAAAGATCACGTGCCCTCGCCACCAGCTCGCGTTGCTCCGCCGTGTGCAGGTCCCGACTCAGCCGACTCACACTCTCCAGCACGTCAATCGCGGGGTAATGATTCTGCGTCGCCAGCTCGCGGGTCAGCACGATGTGCCCGTCGAGAATCGCGCGCGCGGCGTCTGCAATCGGATCGTTCATGTCGTCGGCTTCCACCAACACCGTGAACAAACCGGTAATGGATCCATGCTCACCCATGCCGGCCCGCTCCAACAACTGGGGTAACATCGAGAAGACCGATGGAGTGTACCCGCGCGTCGCCGGTGGCTCGCCCACCGCCAACCCAATTTCCCGTTGAGCCATCGCTAGGCGCGTGACCGAGTCCATCATCAGCAACACATTGTGGCCGCTGTCGCGAAAATACTCGGCCAACGCCATCGCCAAAAACGCGCCTTTCACACGCGCCAGTGCCGGGTCGTTCGACGTCGCCACGACCACCACCGATTTGCGCCGACCGTCGTCTTCGAGATCGCGCTCCAAAAACTCGCGCACTTCGCGACCACGCTCACCAATCAACGCAATCACGTTCACGTCGGCCTCAGCTCGCCGAGCGATCATGCCTAGCAACGTGGATTTCCCGACACCGCTACCGGCAAAAATCCCTAATCGTTGGCCGCGCCCGCACGGCACAAAGGTGTCAATCGCCCGAATACCTGTGGTGAACGGTTGATGGATTCGCTGTCGTTTCAACGGATGCGGTGGGCTGTTCCGCACGGGCACCCAATCTTCCACAGCCAACGGGCCACCACCGTCCATCGGTCGGCCCAACCCATCCAGCACGCGCCCCAGCAATCCGCGTCCGACCGGACATTGCAGCGGGCGGCCGGTGGCCACCACTTCGCTTCCCACGTGAATGCCGTGGATGTCGCCCAACGGCATCAACAACAGATGGTGATTGCGGAAACCGACCACCTCCGCCAACGTCTCGGTATCGTGTCGCGGCGATTCAATCCGCACCAGCTCGCCCACCGCTGCAGCAGGCCCCTGCGACTCGATGACCAACCCGATCAACTGCACCACCCGCCCGCGCGACTGAACCACGCGTGTTGCCCGTGCGCGCTCGATTAGCTGAGGCAATGCAATCACGTTGGTGGGCGACTCGATCATGATCGCAACGCCTCCTGGATTCGTTGCCATTTCGTCGCGCGCCGCGCGTCCACGATGCCGAACGGGGTTTTCACGACGCAATCCCCACGCGCAAGCTGTGGATCCGCTTGCACGCGGACGCCCGCCGGGGCCTGTTCGCCGAGAGCCGCGCAATCCTCGGGATGCAGCAACACCGTGACCTCACTACCGGCTTCGACCTGCGCCAACGCTTCACGCACCGCCTCACGCACCGCATCGGCCGATATCGGCATGCCCGCCACGACTTTCTGTGCAGCGGTCAGCGCGAGCTGGATTAACTGTTCTTGCGTGTCGTGGACAACCTGCGGAATGGCCTCCTGCAACTTCCGCAGCACGCCCTGCTGCCATTCCAGTAACTCACGTCGCTGCGCGAGCAATTGCTCGCGCAACATCGTCTCCGCTTCTCGCCGACCGCGCTCATACGCGGCTTGTTCCCGCGCGCGCGCCTCCTCCGCCGGTAGGTATGCCGTGGGCGTCAAATTCTGGTTCGGCTCGCGACCGCCAACCGGCTCGGTGGTCGCACCGGCCCACGTCACCCCGCGTACCGGGTGCGGTAACGTCACGGTGAGCTTCATGCCGCCGCCTCCTCGGGGATCTCAATCTGCCCATCGCTCTCGAGCCGACGCACAATCTCAATCACGGTCAGTTGCGCGGCGTCGATGTCGCGTGATTTGACCCGCGTGAGAAAACTCATTTCCTCCTGCAACGCCTCGGCGGCCCGTTTCGACATCGCGCCCATGATTTTATTTCGCACCGCTTCGTCGGCGCCCTTCAACGCCGTGGCCAAAATGCGCGCGTCCACCTCGCGCAGCACCTTTTGCAGGTCCGACGTGGACAACCGCAGCAAGTCCGCGAAGGTGAACATCTGATTGCGCAGTTGGGCGGACAGATCGGGGTTTTCGTGCTCCAACTGGCTGAGCAACGTTTTGCTGGCGTCCTTCGGCAGAACCTTCAACACCGATACCGCCGGCTGTATCCCACCGGCTTGAATCACCGGCAGGGAAGTGTCCGGTCCGATCCGTTGCAGTAACAGCTTGCCCAATGTTTCCAAGACCGGTTGCGGGGTTGGTCCCAACGTGGCCAGCCGTTCCAACACCGCTGCCCGCATGGACTCCGGCAACCCATTGAGCACCTCCGTGGCTTTGCGCGGCTCGAGAAAACTCAGCACGATGGCTGCCGTGGCTGGTGGCTCACCCCGCAACGCCGTCAAAATCTGTCGCGGTTGTTTTTGCGCCAGCTCCATCAGTGCAGCCGGTGTGGCGGTGTTGACGGCGACCACAGGTCCTGGTTGCAACAGTTGCCGCGTTTGCTCCGCGCCCAACGCCGCTTCGAGGCGCGGCCGCGCGGCCTCCACACTACCGCGCAGCGTGCGCATCGTGGCGACCGTGGCCTGGGCAAACTCCCGCAGCAACTCCTGTTGCGCGGTCTCATCCAACGGCGGCAACGAGACCATCGCGTGAGCCACTGCAGCCAGTTCGGACGGTTCCAATCCCTTGAGAATGGCCGCCGCGTTGTCTGGCTCCAACATCAACAACACCGCCGCCAGTTTCTGCGTGCGATTCAACGTCGCAACTGCTGCCGGCGTGGACGATGTGGTTTGGCTCATGGCAACTTAGTTGTGGGTTGGCGTGGTACCGCGATGGATCCAGGAGCGCACCGCCTGATGCGTTTGCCCCGGGTTTTCACGAATCAGCCGGTTCAGCATCTCGACCGTCACAGTGTCGTTGTCCGTCCGCGTTGCTGCCGCTTCCAAACGATCAGCCTCGGCACTGGTCTGTTTGAACAGACGCAGGAACAACACGGCGATCCCCAGCGCCAGCAGGATGTAACCGGCCTGTTTGGCCACGTCCCACCAAAACGCCGTGGTCTGTTGCTTCTGCAGTTGGGTGACCATCTCAACGGGTACCGGATCGTTGAACGGCATTTCCTCCAGCGTGATTTCATCTTTCCGCTCCGGATCATCCGGCCGCAGACCGAGCGCGGACCGCACAATCTTGCGCAGTTTTTCCAACTCCTCCGGCGAGCGCGGCACCGGCTGACGGTTCGCGCCACTGCCCTCATACCGACTGGCAACAAACACCGCCGCGCTAACTCGTTTCAACCCACCGGGCGCCTGCAAAATCGTGCTCACCGTGCGGTTGATCTCGAACTGGCTCGTGGTGGTTTTGCGCCGCGTGGTGCTGCTGGTGGCCGCAGCTACGGCGTTGGTATCCGCCGCCGCAACCACACCCGCCACACCGCCTCCCACCGGGTTGTTCGACTGACTGGTCTCTTCCGTGGCAGTGGTGGAGCGCGCCACCTGCCCGTCGGGATCATACTTTTCCTCGGTGCGATTGATCGTCTCGGTATTCAACTCCACCGCCACACGCACAATCGCCTGACCGGGACCCAACACGCGCTCAAGCATCCCCTGCACTTTTTGAGCGAGGTAATGCTCCACGGCGCGTCGGCTGTTGAGCTGGCTGGCACTCAGCCCGGCGACGCTGTTTTCGTCCTCATCGCCCGACAACACGCGTCCGCGATTGTCCACCACGGTGACCGCCGACGGTTGCAACCCCTCCACGGAGTTTGCCACGAGAAAGCGGATGGATTGAACCGCCGACGGCGACAACTCCGCCGGCCCGCGCAAACGCACAAAGACCGACGCGGTCGGTTTCCGTTGATTATCTGTGAGCAACCGGTTCTCGGGTTGCACAATCATCACGCGCGCCGCTTCCACCTCGTCGAGCTGACTGATGGTGCGGGCCAGTTCGCCCTGCACGGCGCGAAGGTAGTTGGCGCGCTGGACAAAATCGGAGATGCCGAACGTTGGTTTGTCGAAAATCTCAAACCCCACCCCATCACCTTTCGGAATCCCTTTCGTGGCCAGTTGCATGCGGACCGCATGCACGCGATCGGCGGGCACGTAAATCCCACCGTTCGCACCCACCCGATAGGGCACTTTCGCGTCGGCCAGCGCCGACGTGACCCGACCAGCTTCGGCATCGTCGAGCCGACCATACAACAACGAGTACTCGGGCCGACTGGCCCACAGGGACAGCCCAGCAAGTCCGCCGACCACCACCAACGCGGCGACCACAAGACTGACTCGCTGGTTTACCCCGAGTTGTTTCCAGATGGCGACCAGTTGAGAAGCGAAAGGAGCGAACGTTTTCATGATGGGTTAGATCTGCATCCGCATGAGTTCCTGGTAGGCTTCGAGCAGTTTGTTGCGCACCTCAACAAGCAGTTGAAACGCCACTGAGGCTTCCTCCGCCGCGATCACCGCATGATGCAACGCGACCGGCTGACCGCTGAGCACACCGGCCATCGCGCGTTGTGCAGCGGCATCGCGCACCCGCACGTCTTGCACGAGTTGATCGAGCAAACCGCTGAAGGTTGGGGGTGAAACTCTCGCCACGCCGGTCGGGTTGGGTGCGACGGTGGCCGACGGTGTGGCTGATTGCAGCGACGCCAACTCCGCGGCCGGTATGCGAGGCGGTGCCGACCGCAAATTCGGCAAAAACGTGATCAACCCGTTGGGGTTCACTTGCCCGATGACCGACAGCGGATTCATGGCTTAACTCTTAGAGCCGTTTCCCGATGTTGAGGGTTTGCTGAGCCAACGCACGAGCGTTGCGTAGCACCGCAAGATTCGCCTCGTACGCGCGGGAGCTGGCGATCAAATCGGCCATCTCCTCGTGAATGTTTACATTAGGCATCCGCACCATCCCGGTGTGATCGGCATCCGGGTGACCGGGTTTGTACACCAGGGGAAGAGGTCGGGAGTCCTTCAGAATCCGGGTGACGCGCACCTCGGGGATCGGCGGCTGAGCAGGATCGGTCTGTTGACGCAACACCGTTTCAAACACCACCTGCCGACGCACGTAAGGTTGCCCGTCGGGGCCGCGTGTCAGATGCGCGTTGGCGATGTTTTGGCCGATGACGTCCATCCTCACACGCTCCGCTTGCAAAGCCGCGGTAGTGCTCCGAATACCAGGAAGAAATTCAATCATGATGCACTCCTCACGTCGCGCGACCGGTGATAGCCAGTCGCAGTTTCAAAAGTCGGGAGCTGACCAATTGCGCGGCCAGCCCATGGGTCAGCGTGTTTTGCTGCAAATGCAACAACTCGGTTTCGAGGCTCACCGGGGCGGCGTTGGCATCCACGCTCAGTTTTGGTTCCAGCGCCGCGATCGCTTGCGGAGATTTGGCAGCGATTGCTTGCTGTAGATGCTGGGCGAATGACGGAGCGATGTCCACGCGCCGATAGTGGGGGGTTTCCACATTGGCCAGGTTGGCGGCCAACGCTTCATGGCGCAGCACGGTGGCATCGAGCAGTTTTTTCGCTGCGAGATAGTTGGTGCTCGTGAATAGTCCGTCAATCATGGCGACTTTTTCCGACGACCTAGCCACGCGCGTGCCAACACGGAAAAAACCACCCGCTGTGGCGCGGTGAGCAATTGTACCGGTAATTTCTGCCGCGACCCCGGCAGGCTTTGCCGCCGCACACCGGCAGAGGTTGGCGCGTGGAGCACGACCGGCTAGAATCCCCGACTGATGGCCAACATCGTTGAGCACCTCTACGTGCACGTGCCGTTCTGCGCGGTCAAATGCCACTACTGCGCTTTCTACTCCGAAGCCGGTAGCGCCGCGCAAATGAGCGCATACGTTGAGGCGTTGCTTGCTGAGTGCGATCACCGACTAGCGTGGCTTTCGGCGCGAGGTTACCGGCTTGAACCGCGCACCGTGTTTTTTGGCGGCGGTACACCGTCCTTGTTGCCGGCGCACTTGTGGGATCGGTTGCTTACCGGTTTGCGTCACCGCGTGGCGTTACACGAGGTCGTGGAATGGACCATCGAATGCAACCCGGCAACGCTCACTACCGAGAAACTGCGGCTGTGGCGCGACGCGGGAGTCACTCGCCTCTCCCTCGGCGTGCAAGCGTTGAGCGACGATGCGTTGGAGCAACTCGGTCGGATTCACACCGTCGCGCAAGCGCGTGCTTCCTACGATAAAGCGCGCGCCGCCGGCTTTGAAAACGTGAACCTTGATTTGATGTTTGGCCTACCGGGGCAAACGCTCGACGGTTGGATGCAGACTCTCACTGAGGCGATCCATTGGCAACCGGATCATGTTTCCGCTTATGCCCTGACGCTCGAAGAGGACACCGAGTTTTGGCGCCGGTACGCTGCGCCGGATGCGGCGCCATGTGACCTACCGGATGCAGCCCAACAGGCGGAGATGTACAAGCGGGCCATTGAACTGCTCACCGCTGCTGGATTTGAGCATTACGAAATCAGTAATTTCGCGCGGGCCGGTCGCGCTTGCCGACACAACCTTGCCTACTGGGAAGGGCGCGACTATCTCGGACTCGGTCCCAGCGCGTGCTCCACGATCGGCGACCGCCGATGGCAAATTGCACCGGATTTGAATGCGTATCTCGCACACAAAGGGAAACCACCGGTCGCGATGGAGGAAACTCTTACGCCTGCGCTCCGCGCGGCGGAGCGGCTCGCGTTCGGCATGCGGCTTACAGCGGGTGTGCCCGCCGCATGGTTGCGTGGTCGGTGGGAGCAAACCGCGCAACGACTGGTCGCCGACGGTTTGGCCCGATGGGAGGGTGATCGGTTGCGTCCAACCGAGCGCGGCATCCTGTTTGCCGACCTGGTAGGCGCGGAGTTTGTGAGCTAATCCAGCTTGCTGACTTTGCGTCTGATGCCGCGGTCTACTCAGCCTGAGTGACCCCAGGCTGATTTTTCGGTTCTATTTTAGCCCAACTATCCTTGAGTGTGATCGTGCGGTTGAACACGAGCCGACCGGGTTGCGAATCAGGATCAAGAACGAAATACCCCAGTCGTTCGAACTGGTATCGTTCCTCCGGACGGGCTGCCGCGAGAGCTGGTTCGCACAGTGCAGTGACCACTTCCAATGAATTGGGATTGATCACCGATTTGAAATCGCCGGTGGCATCGGGTTCCGGCACGGTGAATAACCGGTCATAAAGCCGGCACTCAACGGGCACGGCGGTGCGTGCGTTGACCCAGTGAATGGTGCCTTTCACTTTGCGGTTGGCAGTTGGCCCACCGGTTTTGCTGCCCAGGTCCGCCGTGCATCGCAATTCCACCACCCTACCGGCTGCGTCTTTGACCACCTCATCGCACCGAATGATGTACGCATATTTCAATCGCACCTCGCCCCCGGGGCGAAGCCGGTAGTATTTCGGCGGCGGGTTTTCCATGAAATCGTCCTGCTCGATGTACAAGTGATTGCCGAAGACCACCGGCCGCGTGCCGGCGGCAGGGTCTTCGGGATTATTAACCGCGAGGATTTCTTCGGTGTGATCATCCGGCAGGTTGGTGATCACAAGCTTCAAGGGCCGCAACACCGCAAGTCGGCGCAGCGCGCGCTTGTTGAGGTCGTCGCGGATGGCATGTTCCAACACCGCAACGTCAGTCAGCGAGTTGTATTTCGTAATCCCGATGTTGTAGGCGAAATGCCGCAACGCTTCCGGTGTGACACCTCGACGGCGAAGGCCGCTGATCGTCGGCATGCGCGGATCATCCCACCCCCGCACGATGCCATCTCGGACCAGCGCCATGAGTTTGCGTTTGCTCATGACCGTGTAGGTCAAATTAAGCCGCGCAAACTCGTACTGATGCGGCAGTGGTCTTGGCAGATCGAGATTTTCCAAAATCCAATCGTACAAAGGCCGGTGGACTTCAAATTCAAGGGTGCATATGGAGTGCGTGACCCCTTCGATGTAATCGCTCAAACAATGGGCGAAGTCATACGTCGGATAGATGCACCAACGGTTGCCGGTATGATGATGTTCCGCATGGCGAATCCGGTACAGCACTGGATCGCGCATCCAGACGTTAGGCGAGGCCATGTCAATCTTCGCCCGCAACGTTCGTGCGCCATCAGGGAACTCACCGGCTTTCATCCGCGCAAAAAGATCCAAGTTTTCCTCCACCGACCGATCCCGCCACCGACTGGGCTGGCCGACCTTGTCGGGGGCACCGCGCATGCGATCCACCTCTTCGGCCGTGTGGTCGCACACGTAGGCTTTACCGCGACGGATCAGCTCCACTGCAAATTCATACAGCGCTTCGAAGTAGTCGGAGGCGAAAAACGGCTCATAGCCGGCATCGTCCACACGGCCGGTAACCGCCTGCAGATAAAAGTCTCGTCCTTTGCGCGACGGCACCTCTCCACGTGGTTTCAACCCCAAACAGTGATCCGCCCAACCGCGAATTAGCCATTTCACGTCTGTGATAATGGACTCGACGTATTCCACGTCCTCCTTGGTCGGGTTGGTGTCGTCGAATCGCAAGTTGCACACACCGCCGAACTCGCGGGCGATGCCAAAATTTAGGCAGATGGACTTCGCGTGACCGATGTGCAGGTACCCGTTTGGTTCCGGTGGGAATCGGGTCACCGGAAACGGATATTTGCCGGCAGCCAGGTCAGCACGGACAACGTCGCGAATGAAGTCCGACGGCGGTGCGCTTGCTTCGAGGTTGGCCATAGCGGCCTGTTTATGCGGTGGTCAACTCCTTGAGTAACCGCTCGCGCACCGGCTGATCCGCGCAGCGAAACGGGTCGGCCAAGCCAGTGTCCAA
>JANWVU010000086.1 GCA_025056465.1 Verrucomicrobiia bacterium
CGTCGTCGGTGAACACACCGCTAACAGCGTCGTGTTGTGCCTCAGCGAGGAGCCGGTCGAGGAGCGCGTCGGTGGCCAGGTGTGTGGCGGCACGCACGGTTTGCAGCAGGCGGTCTTCGCCGAAGAGGCGAAGGTTGGCCTGCGGGACTTCCACGAGGCCATCGGTGTAGAACAGGAGGACGTCACCGGCGGAAATGCTTACGGTGGCGGTCGCGTAGCGGGCATCAGCGGCCAGAGCGAGGGCAGGGCCGGCGATGCGATGGGCGGCGTGGAGCCAATCGGCCGAGTTGGTTTTGCGGCGGACATGGATGGGGCTGGGATGACCGGCGTTGGCGAATCGCAGTTCGCCGCGCGTGATGTCGAGCACGCCGTACAGCGCCGAGACGAAAAGGGTGTGGCGAGTTTGTTTGAGGATGCCGGTCAGGCCGCGGTTGAGTTCGGTGAGAAAGCGACCGGGGTCGGCGGCCAGCGGCATGAGTTCTTCGATGAGACCACGCAGGATGGCGGTGATGAGCGCGGCGCGCAGGCCGTGTCCCATGACGTCGCCGATGAACAGACCGGCCGCATAGTCACCGATGGCGAAGACATCGAAAAAATCGCCCCCGACTTCGCGCGTGGGCCGGTAGCGATGGGTGAATCGGAGGGCGCTGGTGGCGGGGTCTCGGCTCGGAGGGAAAACAGGATAGGTTTGAGGGAGGAAGGCGCGTTGGATTTCGGCGGCCCATTGGAGGTCGGCGATGAGTTGTTCGTTTTTCTGGCGAATCTCGCGTTCGAGCTGGCGACGTTGGAGGGCGACGTGCAGCGCGCGGGTGAGAGTGGCGAGGTCGAGGTCGAGTTTGGGCAGGTAATCCACGGCGCCGCGTTTCATGGCTTGAACGGCGATGGCTTCATTGCCGGTGGCGGTGAGCATGATGACGGCGGGCTGGCGTTCGGGGGGACGTTGAGCGAGTTCGGCCAGCAGGTCGAGTCCGTCGGCGCCCGGTAGTTTGTTGTCGAGCAAGACCAACTCGAATCGGTTGGTGTCGAATGCGGCGCGGGCGGCGGCGGCGGAGTTGACCCAGTGAGGCGCGAAGGTGATGCCGAGCGGGACGGCGGCGAGCAATTGTTGGAGCAGGGCGGCAAACTGCTCATCGTCGTCCACGATGAGGACGGGCACCGGTAGGGCGTTCATGCCGGTAGCAGGCGGCGAATCTCGAGGCCAACGAGACAAACATCGTCGCTGAACCCATCGGTGCCGCCGAATTGTTGGAGGGTGCGCAGGACGTGGTCGAACAGCTCGTTGGCCGGTCGGGTGCGATGTTGGCGGAACGTTTGGATGAGCCGGTCGGGGCCAAATAGTTCGTCGTTGGGGCCTTCGACCTCGTAGAGGCCGTCGGTGTATAACACGATGAGGTCGTCGGCCTGAATGGGTTGCTGGTGGCTGGAGTATTGAGAGTCTTCAAACACGCCGAGCGCGGGCCCCGCTTTGTAGGTGGGCGCACCGAGCAGGGCGAGCTGATCGGTACGACGTTGGATGTGAAGGGGTGCGGGATGGCCGGCGTTGGCGAAGCGGAGGGTACCACTGCCGAGGTCGGCCACAAGATAGAACGCGGAGGCGAACATGGGCATGCGCGTTTGACGCAGCAATGTCAGCAGGCGGCGATTGATGGTGACGAGAAGTTGGTCGGGGTGCGGAGCGAGGTGTTGATATTCGTCGAGTAACGCGCGCAGGATCGCGGTGACAAACGCGGCGCGCACCCCGTGTCCCATCACATCGCACAAGAACACGCCGACGGCGCGCGGCCCGACCGGCAGCACATCGAAGAAGTCGCCACCGACGAGGCCGGTGGGCTGGTAGCGGGTGACGAATTGGATGGCGCGTTGGTCGGGCGGGGTGTCCGGTGGGATGACCGGAAACTCCGAGGGCAGTAGCGCCTGCTGGATTTCGCTGGCGATGCGGAGGTCGGCCTGCATTTGTTCGTTTTTCAGGCGCAGTTCCTCCGTGTAACGGCGCACCTGCGCTTCGAGGTCTTTGCGTTCGAGCGCGCTGGTGATGGCGCGCAGGAGCGACGGCACATCGAGTTGGTCCTTGGGCAGGTAATCTTTGGCACCGGCTTTCATTGCTTCGACGGCGACCGCCTCGTTACCCATGCCGGTCAGCATGATTACGGCGGGCTGACGTTCGGGAGCGAGGCGTCGTACTTGCGCGAGTACTTCGAGTCCGTCGGCGCCCGGTAGTTTGTAGTCAAGCAACATCAACTCATACGCGCGACGGTGCAGTTCGGGGATCACCTTTTCGGCCGTGTCCACCCAATGCACGTCGAAGTGGAGCGAGGGGTTCAGCGTGGGCAGCAAGCGCTGCAGAATTTCGGCGTACATCGGATTGTCCTCGACGAGCAACAGCGGGATCGCGCGTGCCGGATTCATCAGCGGGTCGCGTCTTAGCGGGGAGGCAACTTCGACAGTTGCAACCAATACTCTTGAATCTCCGCCACGAGCTTTACGCAATCGTCGAATTGGACAGGTTTCGTG
Source organism: Verrucomicrobiia bacterium (assembly GCA_025056465.1). Classification (GTDB taxonomy): domain Bacteria; phylum Verrucomicrobiota; class Verrucomicrobiia; order Palsa-1439; family Palsa-1439; genus JANWVU01. The sequence continues at coordinate 2,512 of JANWVU010000086.1, forward strand.
AGGTAACTATTGGTGCCGCATTCGTAAGACCGCAAAATGTCCTCATCGCGGTCGGACGTGGTCAGCACCACAACCGGGATGCATTTCAACTCGGCGGCTTGTTTGATATCGCGCAGCACTTCCAAGCCGCTTTTGCCCGGCAGGTTGAGGTCCAACAGAATGAGGTCCGGTCGCGGGGCGGTGCTGGGCTGATACCGGCCCCGTTGCTGGAGGTACTCGACGGCCTCTTCGCCGTCGCGGCACACGTGCAGACGGACGCCGGCACGGGTGCGTCGGAACGCCTCGCGCGTGATTTCCACATCGGCGGGGTTGTCTTCGACGAGCAGGATGTCAAACGTGCGCTGCAAGGCGAGTGGCTCCTGTGGATTTTTCTGTGGATTTTTGCGTGGGTTCAACGGCTGGCTCGGCGGGCGCAGGTTTTGCGGAGTTCAATTTCGGCAGCGTGAAATAAAACGTGCTTCCCTTCCCCGGCTCGCTCTCAACCCACACACGCCCGCCGTGCCATTGCACGACGCGCTTGACGATGGTGAGTCCGATGCCAGTACCTTCGTCATCGCGTTGAAGCCGTTGGAACAACTGGAAAATTTTCTCGAAATATTCCGGCTTAATTCCGATGCCGTTGTCGCGAACATAGAACACATACTCGGGCTTGCCCGTTTCGGGGTTGGTCTGCTCGTAATATCCCACCTCGATGACCGGGTTCGGTTTGTCGTTGTACTTGATGGCGTTGGAAATCAGGTTGTGGAACACCTCCGTGATCGCGGTGGCGTCACAGACAACGGTGGGCAGGTTTTGAATGCGCAGGTCCACTTTTTTCTGATCCAACGCATACTGCAGGTTCAGTTTCACGTGCAATAACATCGCGTTGAGACCAACCGGTGCCAGTGCGCCCTTTTGGTGGCTCAGCCGTGAGAACTTCAGCAGATCATTGATCAACCGCTGCATGCGCAGCGCCGAGTTGCGGATTACATCAATGTGATGGCGACCGTTGTCGTCGAGTTTATCCCGGTAGTCCTCGACCAAGAACTTGCTGAACGCTTCGATGCCCCGCAACGGCTCTTTCAAATCGTGGCTGATGACATACGTGTACTCGTCCATCTCGCGTTGCGCGACCCGCAACGCTTCCTGTGCGCGGGCCAGTTTGGCCTGCGAATCCTGCACGCTGGCCACGAGATGGTTGATCAACGTGCTGACCTGCTCCACTTCCGGTACGTCGCTTTCGAGACGTTCCCCTTGGGCCTCTCCGGCAGCAACTCGCTGTAGGTGCTGTACCAGTCCGCGTAAGGCCTCAACCAGTGGTTGCGCTGCGTATAGCGACAAACCGACCGCCACCGCCACGGTCAGCACACCGACGGCCAACATTCCCAGCACCGAGCGCATCAATCCTTCGTTCAGCGACGCTTGACTCAGGCCGACCTCCACGGTGCCGATTTCGTTGGTGCCATGCACCACCGGCTCACGGACCACGATTAGGGAATCCAGCGCGCGTTCCTGCCACGGGCGATACAACACGGTGCCATCGCGGCCGAATACTTTGGTGTGGAGAACTTCCTCGTCCACCACGCCCTGTGCGACGGCCACCGTCACGCGCGCGACATCGTTGGATAGCACGCCAAGTTCAGCCAAGCGCGCCACGGCTTTGGCCGTCAGCATGGCGCGATGCCGGGCCGCGTCCTCGCGCATGCGTTGTTCCAGCCGCATGTGTAACACGGTGAGCACCACAACCGCCGTCAATGTGCACACGCCCATCCACGCGGCGAACTGGACTCGGATGTTGTAACCACCCGTCACGCGTTCGGCCTCACATCCCCACCCACAAGTATTCTCCGCTGCGCGATTGCCAAGGTCAAGCCAACCGGTAGGAGCGAGCGTTATGGTGAGGTGTGCCCTTGGGGGGAAGCACCCGCGCTAGTGTGGTCGCGGCCTTGTGGGATGTGCATGTTCGTCACGCTTGAGGTCTTATGCTGAAGAGCTATGGTGCGGTATTGGCGGCCGGGGGTGACAATGCCGGGTGTCATGAGAAACAACGCGCGCGCGACGGTGGTGCTGCTGATGAACTGGTGGCTGGTCACGGCGGTTGCCTGTGCGGAGAGTCAATTGTCTGATTTGGTTGATCGCTGGCACTGGCGCGAGGTGGATCGTCGCCGGCAAGCCATCGGATCGTTGATCGCGGCCGGGCAATTTGATGAGGCAAGGGCAATTCTCGACGAGGAAATACAGCGCTCACCTGAGCCCTACCGGGAAACCGCGCAGCGAGCCCGGCAGCTTCTCGATGGGGTCGGCTCTTCAGGGGACGCCGTGAAGAGCACATCGGCCCTCTCCTCTCTCGTACATGCCAGCATTGCGTTGCGGGCATGGGAAAGCGCAGTGGTGTGGTTGGAGCGGCTGGCGGCGAACCGCGACCCGCGGACGGGTGATGATTCGATTCAGGTGGCGTATCCCTGGTGTCTGGCGGAGGCCGGTAAGGTTGAGGCGGCGATTGGAGAGTATGAGAAGCGGTTGGAGTCAGCCCGGCAGCGACCGAACCCGAAATGGAGTGCGTACTATGAAGCGCAACTGGCTTGGTTGCGGGTGTCGGCAACGGAAGGCGGCGTTACCGGTTTTGTGGGGCGAGTGCGGGGCCGGTATCTCTCAGGTTCGGAGGTGGGCCAGGATTGGATCGGTGCATTGTGGGCACTGACGGGGATGTTGGAACAAACCTGGCAAGCGAAGGACCGACGCGTGTTGTTTGAGGCGATCATGGAGTGTCTGAACGGATTGGGCGATGTCCGTGCGGTCGTTGCGTGGGAGAATCGGGCGCGCGTGGAATTTGCGGATGACGATGCCTACTCTGCGGATTTGGAACTGCGCGCGGTGCGACGCATTTCCACCAATTCGACCGAGTACCTCCCGGCGTTGCGCGCGGTTTGCGAGCGGTATCCGAACACGCCGGCAGGTTGGGGAGCGCGGTTGGAGCTGGCCCAACGACTCGAAGGCCGCGGCGAATTTGAGGCGGCGATTCTGGAGGGCGAAAAACTGCTGAACGCCGATGAACCGTCGTCCGTACGTGAGCGGTGGGACCTCTCGGGTAAAAAGGCGGTCGCTGCGTGGTTGATCAGCGGCTGCTACTTCAAGTTGGGTCGTTATGCCGAAGCGTTGGCGGCGACGCAGCGGGCCGCAACAAAGTATCGTTTCCCCGCGGATTGCGGCCTTGGCGTATGGAGTGAGAAGCGGAGATACCAACTGCGTGAGGCATTGTGTCTGGATCATCTCGGACGATTTGATGAAGCGGTGGCGATTTATTTTGAACACGCAACCTGCGGCTGGAGCAAAGATTCGAGACTGGCACGGCGGTTGGTAGACCTCTACGAAGCAGCGGGGCAACTCGCGGATTTGGAGCGAAGCCTGAATCGGTTGGATGACGAATACGCCAAGCAACTGAGCGACCACCTACCGCCTGAGGCACGCAAGCAGTTTGAGTCCCATCGTCCGTCAGAAGTTGTTCGTCGCGTCATGGAGATTCGGAGGTGGGGCGCGGAGCGGCAGTGGGAAAAGCTAATTTCGTTGTTGAAGAGCGGCGGGCCGCCGATGGATCACTATGGAGCAGATGTACGGGAGAGTCATTGGGAAGCGGTGGAAGCCGCGCGGGCACTTGCGAAGGCACCGGCGGAGACAACTCCATTGCTAGTGGCAATTCTCAAGGAGCCGGGGCGTGGTTTTTGGCCGCACTATGCGTTGGGTTTATGTGGGACGGAGGAGGCAGTAGCGGTGTTGGTCGCGGAAGCACGAGCCAATGATAACTGGGACCATGTCGCGGCGGTTGTCTATTCGCTGAGTCTGGCGGGTGAGCGAGGGCGTCGGGCACTGGAGGAGTTGGCCGTGGGCGCGAGAGCCAATCTGGCGTTGGCAATTCGGCGGTTGCAGGAGGGGCAGTTGAATGGCACACGCGGTTCCGAAACGCAGTTTCCGCCGATCCCCGAGGGGCTACGGCTGCCGAAGCAGTTGCCGAAGAGTTACGACTGACCGCGCTCCCAATGCGCCCAAGGGGAGAACGGGACGCGGTGAACACTCCGATGGAAATGAACCTGCATCGGTAAATCACATTGTTCACGGCGAGCCGGTTCGGATAGGGTGGCTGTCATGAATTCAAGCACCGGTTCGTCAGGGACGGGGTTGGCGGTGGGGAGTTTGGTGTTGGGGATTTTGGGTGTGTGTTTGAGTTTCTTGTTGGTCGGAGGCGTTCTGGCGGTAGTCGGGTTGGTGTTGGGGATTGCACATTTGACGCGGTGCGAAGCGGGTCGCGGGATGGCGTGGTGGGGAACCGGTTTGTCGGCGGTAGGTTTAGCCGCGACGTTGATGTTCGGGGGGCTTTACTACCGGGCTTACCAACAGATCCGCGCCGCCATGGAGAGGCATGCGGACGAAACGCCGTTTGCGGAGTGGGAAGGCAAAGAGGCACCGGATTTTCGGTTTACGACGCTTGACGGCGCGGAGCTGGCGTTGGCGGATTTGCGAGGCAAGCGGGTGATGTTGGCGTTTTGGGCTACTTGGTGTCCGCCGTGTCGGCGGGAGATACCGCATTTCAATCAACTCACCAAAGAGGTCTCGGCCGACGAGTTGGTGATTGTGGGAATCAGCTCAGAGGAAGCGGAGAAGGTGCGCGCGTTTGCCGCCCAGGAAGGCATTCGCTACCGGCTGGCCGTGATCGAAGGCGATGAGTTACCGGCACCGTTCAACCTCGTGCGGGCGATTCCGACTACTTTTTGTATTGATCGCAAGGGCGTGATCCAAAATGTGCTCGTCGGCTATCAAAATTATGAGTCGCTGAAACAGCACGCGGTGCAGCCGGATTTTGAGCCTGCGCCGCAAGGGGTGCCAGCCTCAGAACCGCCGGTTGACTAGCCCAGCGGCAGGGCACCGCACGCGAGCGAACCGGCATCTCTCGCCGTGGGAGACTTGGTGTGACCGGGGCAGTCGTGTTAGGAGACAGAGTATGCGATGGACGGTGGTCGCACTGGGTCTGATGACTTGCTCGCCGGTAGCGTGGGGCCAGTCAGCCGAGGTGGTGGCGCTGCAAATCACGCTCGACCGGTATTGGTACTCGCCGGGTTGCGTGGATGGTCGGCTGGGGCCACGGACGCGCCGCGCGTTGCAAGTATGGCAGGAAGCGCACGGGCTACCGGCCCATGGCGAGGTGGATTTCGCGACCGCGACGGCGCTACCCGCGGCGCCACCATTGTTCGTTGAGTACGAGGTGACAGAGGCCGACCGGCAACAGTTGGGGCGTGCGCCGTTGGATTGGCGGGAACGGTCGCAGGTACCGGCGATGGCGTATGAGACGTTGACGGAGTTATTGGCGGAACGATTTCATTGCACGGAGCGGTTGTTGCGCGAGTTGAATCCGGGCGCCACGAATGAATCGGCGCTGACGATTTGGAAGGTGCCGAACACCCAGTTGCCGCACGCGGTGCGTGCGCCGTCGGTGGCGCGGTTGCAGGTGAGTCTGGCACAGCGCGAGGTGCGCGCGTTGGACGCAGCCGGTCGGGTGGTGGCGCTGTTTCCGTGCTCGGTGGCGGCGGTGGAGGAGAAGCGGCCCGTGGGCACGATGACGGTGACGAGCGTAATTGCACGACCGAATTACACGTTTGATCCAGAAAATTTTCCGCAGCTCGACCCGGTGCAACGCGCGTACGGCAAGCTCATCATCCCGCCCGGGCCAAACAATCCGGTGGGCGCGGTGTGGATTGGGTTGAGTCGTCCCGGTTTGGGGATTCACGGGACGCCGCATCCTGAGACGGTGGGGCGGGCGGAGAGTCTCGGTTGTTTTCGTGTGACCAATTGGAATGCGGAGCGGTTGCGCCAGGTGGTGACGGTGGGGATGGAGGTGGAGGTGACGGCGGAGTGAGCCGGTGGGGCGCGGCGGGATAGCGATGACGATTTTGGAGGTGATCAACAAAACCACGCCGTTTTTCCAGCGGCATGGTGTGGACAGTCCGCGCCTGACGATTGAGTTGATGCTGGCGCATGTGTTGCAGACCAACCGGCTGCGGTTGTATTTGGATTTTGAGCGAGAGCTGGATGAGGCGACGTTGGCGCGGTTGCGCGAGTTGGTGCGGCGTCGGGCAGCGGGTGAGCCGTTGCAGTACGTGTTGGGTGAGGCGGAGTTTTGCGGGTTGAAACTGGCGGTGGATCGGCGGGTGTTGATTCCGCGGCCGGAGACGGAGTGGTTGGTGGAGGCGGTGGTCAACCGCGCGCCGCGGACGGTGCTCGATGTGGGCACCGGTAGCGGGTGCATTGCATTGGCGGTGGCGCGACGGTTGCCGCAGGCGCGGGTGTTTGCGTGCGATGTTTCGGAGGGGGCGTTGGTGGTGGCGCGAGAGAATGCGCGACGGCACGATTTGGAAAAAAACGTTCGCTTTTTCGCTTCCGATTTGCTATCGGCGTGCACAGATGGATGGCGGGTCGAAGCAATTGTTTGCAATCCGCCGTACATCAGTCGGGGTGAGTGGGGGCAGTTGCCGAGGGAGGTACGGGATTTCGAGCCTGGGCTGGCATTGTTGGCGGGTGAGGACGGGCTCGAAGTCATGCGGCGGTTGGCGCCGCAAGCCCGGCAGCATGTGAGTGAGACGGGTTGGGTGGCGTTGGAAGTGGGCGCGGGGCAGCGTGGGGTTGTGGTGGCGATTTTTGAAAAGCACGGATTTGCGTTGGAAGAAGTCGTGACCGATTTACAAGGACACGAGCGGGTCGTGATTCTGCGACCCGCCGTGGGCCGGTAGCGGAGCGGGTTTGCCACGGCGCAAGTACCGGATTGGGGAGTCCGGTATAGGTAGTGCGCCGCTCGTTGACCGCACCGGTAACAAGGAGGTGGCTCATGGATAAGTTTGTAGTAACCGGCGGCAATCGCCTGCGCGGTACGGTTCATATCAGCGGCTCGAAAAACGCCGTGCTGCCGATCATGGCAGCAACGCTGTTGACGCCCGAACCCTGTCGCATCCGCAATGTACCGGATCTGGCGGATGTGCGGACGATGTGCAGTCTGTTGCGTTGGCTGAGTGTGGATGTGCGGCATTACCGCAGCGAGGGCGTGGTGGAGATACGTGCGGAACAACCGCTCGGTGTCGCACCGTATGAGTTGGTCAGCCAGATGCGCGCGTCGGTGTGTTTGTTGGGGCCGTTACTGGCGCGGCTGCACAATTGCAAGGTGTCGTTGCCCGGTGGGTGTGTGATTGGCGACCGACCGATTGACCAACACATCAAAGGACTGCGACAACTGGGTGCCGAAG
>JANWVU010000087.1 GCA_025056465.1 Verrucomicrobiia bacterium
GGTAATGCGAGGTGCGAATGGCATTGATGTTGTGTTGTTTCATCAGGCGCAGGTCGGTGAGCATGTCGTCGCGGGTCACCGCGCGGCCTCGGTCGGGATGCCATTCATGGCGGTTGACGCCTTTGAGTTTGACGGCGACGCCGTTGATGAGGAATCGGTCGCCGCGGATTTCGATGGTGCGGAATCCGACTCGTTGCGGCACGACCTCGCAGAGGCGGCCTTGGGCGTCGCGCACCTTGAGCAACAAGGTGTAGAGGAACGGATCCTCGGCGGACCAAAGTCGGCGCGGTCCGGTGGGACCGAGCAGCTCGGTTTCGACGGTGCCGGTGCCGTGCAGTTCGGTGTGGACGCGCAGCTCACCGGTGGCTGGAGCGTCGATGCGAACATCGGTGAGGTGTACGGTCGGGCGCGCTAACAAGTAAACGTCTCGGAAAATACCGGACAACCACCACATGTCTTGGTCTTCGAGGTAAGAGCCGTCGGACCATTGCACGACCCGCACGGCGAGAGTGTTGCGGCCCGGTCGCAGGGCGGAAGTGATATCGAATTCCGCGGGCAGGCGACTGCCTTTGCTAAACCCGACCGGCTGGTCATTGACCCAGACGTGAAAGGCGGAGTCAACGCCTTCGAAGCGCAGCCACACGGTCATGCCCTGCCACGAAGCCGGTAGGACGAAGTCGCGGAGGTAACAGCCGGTGGGGTTTTCGGTGGGGACGCGCGGCGGATGAACGGGGAATGGATACGGCACGTTGGTGTAGTGGGGATGACCGTGGCCGTGCATTTGCCAGTTGCTCGGTACAGGTAGCGTTGCCCATGTGGCCGTTTCCCACGGCGGGTCACCGGCTTCGGCGACGGTTGGGAAAAGCCGGAATTTCCAAGCGCCGTTTAGGTCGAGGAACCACGGCGAGGCATGCGGCTCAAAAGTTTTTGCGAGGTCCACGTTGGGGTATGGGAAAAAGTACGCGCGAGGTGGGCGGCGACCGCGCCCGGTAAGTTGCGGATTTTCCCAGTCAGGCAGAGCTTGGGTCATAGTGCGGCGGAGATTAGGGAACCATGGGTGCGAGTCAAGCGGACGCCGCAAGCAACTGGGACCGGCTGCTCGATACGAATCAACACGAATCAAAGATGTAATTGCTCGGAGCGATTGCGCGGGACGGCGCGCCCGGCGGTCGCGCCCTACCGGGGCATTTGGTTAGGGACCTATCGGTGCGAGGATCGCAGGCGCTAACCGTGCGCGTTGCGCCGGTGGCTACTTGCTGTGTTGCCGCGTCCCGGTATTCGGTGAAGGGAGTATGCGCTACGGGTGTGCTGCCGGGTGCTCAAACTCGCGGTGCAAATGGACGCAACGCCCCTCTCGTGTGAGGGGTGTTGCGTCTATGAAACTTAAGACCACCGGGTCGTGTCCGAGTCTGGCTTACGACCGCCACTTGATGGTGCAGCCGACGGCTTTGGTCGTTTTGGTGGTGATTTCTTTGCCGGTCACGAGTGCTTCCAACGCATCGCGCAGATAATGTGCTTTGACGGCGTTGGCGTCGCGATGATTGTCGTCAATCGCGCCGTGATAGACGAGTTTGCCCTCGGCGTTGAACAGGAAGACTTCCGGGGTGCGGGTAGCACCGAATGCGCGCGCCACACTGGAGTCGGCATCTACGACGTAGGGGAACTCGAATCCGCGGTCTTTGGCGCGTTTTTGCATGGCCTCGTAGCTATCGGCCGGTACCTTGGCCGGGTCGTTTGAGTTGATTTGGATCACGCCAACGCCGCGTTTCTGAAACTCGTTGCCGAGTTTTGCGATGCGTTCCTCCCAAGCGACCACGAAGGGACAGTGGTTGCATGAAAAAATCACCAAGGTGCCTTTTTCACCGCGCACGTCGGCGATGGAGAGCTCGCGTCCATCCACGTTTTTCATCTTTACGTCGGCCTTCGGGATAGCGTCGCCCAACTCCAACGCCATCGCGGTTGCTGCGAAACACAACGCCAAACTGCTAATGATCCATTTGTTCATGATGTTCCTCCTTCTCACGTTTTGGATTCCAAAACCTGTCGGACTGCTGACTCAAATTCGGCGTAACTTCTTTTGCCCTCCCATAGCACACGCACCGTGCGGCTGCGGTCGTAGATGAGTGTGGCAGGGAAAGCGCCAGACCAGCGTGGATCGATTGCGTCAATGAACGCGGTGTCACTTTCGGTTTCGGCCTTGAGGTACGATGGGAAATCTACGCCCTGGCGGGCGAGGAACTCCTGCGCCACTCGCGGCTCGGTGTCCCACGAGACGAACAAGACTTTCAACCCGCGCTCAGCATAATTGCGTTGCAATCGGACCAGATCAGGGAATTCCTCGCGGCATGGTCCGCACCACGTAGCCCACATGTTGACCAGCACGACCGGTGCGTCGGCCTGCCGGATGATTTGTTTGAGCTCCGCCGAAGATACCGGGTGTAATGGCGGCTCGGATGCCGGTTGGCAACCGGTCAGCAGACAAATCAAACCCACAAACGATACCCAACGCATGCACGCAGGATGGCATGACTGTGGCCCACGCGCAACCGCCTGGAGCGGTGAGGGTGGTTGGGCTGGTGGTGAGCGGTCAGTCGAACAGGGTCAATTGCGGGCCGGTAGGACGGCGGAAAGCGGAGGTATTGAGCGGGGGTGGTTCTTCGGCCAGGCCGGCGCGGCGGCGTGCGGTGTCGAACCAAGTGTGGAGCCGCTCGGCGGCGGGGCCGGTGCCGGTAAGACGCGTGCCGAATTGGCTGTCGTTGAGTTGACCGTTGCGAAGGGCGCGGATTTGTTGGAGGACGCGTTCGCGTCGGGCGGGAAACTCGCGAGTGAGCCACTCAAGGAAAATTTGCTGCACGGCACCCGGTAGCCGAAGCACCGTCATGTGAGCGAATTGGGCACCGGCATCGGCAGCGGCTTTCAGAAGCGACGGTATCTCATGGTCGGTGAGACCCGGTATGACGGGTGACACGAGCACGCCGACAGGAATGCCGGCTTGAGCGAGGTCGTGGATGGCACGCAGGCGCGCGGCGGGGCGCGCGGTGCGTGGTTCCATGCGCGCGACGAGTTGGTCATCGAGCGTAGTGAGGCTGAGATAGACGCAGGCGGCGTGGTGACGAGCCAGCTCGGTCAACAGGTCGAGGTCGCGGCGGACGAGATGGTTTTTGGTGACGATGCAGACGGGGTTGCGGCATTCGGCGAGGACAGCGAGGCAGCGGCGGGTGAGTTGGAGATGACGCTCGATGGGTTGGTAGGGGTCGGTGACGCCGCTGAGCGCGAGCGGTTGCGGTTGCCAATGTGGCGATTGGAGTTCGCGGCGCAGTAGTTCGGGGGCGTTTTCTTTGACGAGGATTTTTGTTTCGAAATCGAGCCCGGCAGAGAGGCCGAGGTACTCGTGGTAGGGTCGGGCATAGCAGTAGGCGCAACCGTGTTCGCAGCCGCGGTAGGGATTCAGGCTGGCAGCAAACCCGATGTCGGGGCTGTCGTTGTAGCTGATGATGGAGCAGGAGTGATCGCGGTAGAAGCGGGTGCGAGGGGCCGGCGATTCGTCGGGGGTGGCGTCGGGGTCCGGCTCGTAATGCAATTCATCGAAGCGGCCGGTAGGGTTGATGGCCGCGCCGCGTCCGCGCAGAGGTTTGGAGCCGGTGGGCATCGCCGTGTGTTGTGCGAGGCATGGTAGCGCAGGAGGCCGAATTTGTCAGGGTTGCGGTGCGTTGCTGTGGAGGGTGAGGCGGCGTAGAATCGCTGTGGTATGTGGCGGGCAGGCGAGGAGATTGTGGTGGGACGGCTGGGTGGGTTGTGGGTGGATCGGTATGAGCTATCGATGGCGTGGGTGTATTGGCGGGAGGGACGGGCGCGGGAGCCGGCAACGTTTGATTATTTTTTTCGCACGCTGCCGTTCGGGAACGGGTATGCGGTGTTTGCGGGTGCGGCGACGTTGGTGGAGTGGCTGGAGTCGTACCGGTTTGATGAGGAAGCGTGTGGGTTTTTGAGTCGGCAGGGTTTCCCACCGGAGTTTCTGGATTATCTGAGAGGGTGGCGGTTTGGCGGGACGGTTTGGACGGCGCGAGAGGGTGAGGTGGTGTTTCCGTGGGAGCCGGTAGCGCGGGTTACCGGCGGGTTGTTGGAGGCGCAACTAATTGAGACGTTGTTGTTGAACGTGCTGAATTTTCAGACGTTGATCGCGACGAAAGCGGCACGGTGTTGTGAGGCGGCGGCGGGACGGTTTGTGAGCGAGTTTGGGTTGCGGCGGGCACAAGGGTTGGGCGGGTTGTGGGCGAGTCGCGCGGCGGTGATTGGTGGATGCGTGAGCACGTCGAACATGGCGGCAGCGGCGCGGTACGATGTGCCGAGTGCGGGGACGATGGCGCATTCGTTTGTGCAGAGTTATGAGGATGAGCTGACCGCGTTTCGGAAATTTGCCGAGGTGCACGGGTCGAACACGGTGTTGTTGTTGGACACGTACGACACGTTGCGGAGCGGGTTACCGCATGCCATCACGGTGGCGCGGGAGTTGGCGGCGCGCGGGCAACGGTTGATGGGCGTGCGGTTGGACAGCGGTGATTTGGGAGCGCTGGCGAAGGCGGTGCGAGCGGGTTTGGATGCGGTGGGGTTGCGCGAGGTGAAGATTTTGGTGTCGAACCAACTCGATGAGCGAGCGATCGCGCGGTTGGTGGCGGAGGGTGCGCCGATTGATGGGTTTGGAGTGGGGACGTTGTTGGCGACGGGGCAACCGGATGCGGCGCTGGACGGCGTGTATAAGTTGGCGGAGTGCGGTGGGCGGCCGCGGATGAAGATTTCGGAGGGGTTGAGCAAGGCGAACCTGCCGGGTCGGAAGTTGGTGCGGCGGTATGAGGATGGGGAGGGCAAGTTTGTGGGCGATGTGATTTGTTTGGAGACGGAGCCGGTGGGTGAGGAGGTGGAGCGGTTGGATGAGGAGTTGCCGGTGCCGCGGGTTGCCGGGTTGGAGGGTGAGTCGGTGCTGGTGCCGGTGATGGTGAATGGGGAGGCGGTGGCGGAGAACTTGGTGTCGGTTCGCGCGGCGGCGGCGTATGGGCGTGCGCGTCGGGAGAAACTCCCGGTGGGGGTCCGGCGGTTGGAGCACGCGGCACGGTATCCGGTGGGGATGAGTGCCGGTTTGGCGCGATTGCGAGAGCAGTTGGTGGTGGAGTCGAGAGGAACGGTGCAATGACGGCGTTGGTGATTGTGGATGTGCAGCGGGATTTTGTGCCGGGAGGTCGGTTGCCGGTGCCGCGGGGCGATGAGATTATTCCGGTAATCAATCGGATTCAGAGCCGGTATCCGTTGGTGGTGCTCACGCAGGATTGGCATCCGCCGAATCATTTGAGTTTTGCGTCGAACCACCCCGGTCGGAAACCGTTTGAGAAAGTGGAGCTGGACGGGCTGGAGCAGGTGTTGTGGCCGGATCATTGCGTGTGGAATTCGGAAGGTGCGTCGTTTGACCCGCGGTTGGATACGGCGCGCGCCGCAGCGATTTTTCGCAAGGGGATGGATCCGCGGGTGGATAGCTATTCGGGATTTTTCGATAACGGGCGGCGGCACAGGACGGGATTGGCGGAGTGGTTGCGCGGAATGGGAGTGCGCCGGGTGCACGTGGTTGGGTTGGCGGCGGATTACTGTGTGGCGTGGACGGCGCGGGATGCGGCGGAGTTGGGATTTGAGACGGCGGTGTTGACGGATGCGACGATGGCGTTGTCGGCGTCGGATTTTGAGCGGGTGGCAGCGGGGTTGAGGCAGTGCGGAGTGGTGGTGGAGAGAAGTGATCGGGTGGGCATTTAGGATTTAAGATTTCGGATTTATGATTTCAAAGCGCGATTAGCGACAGAGGGCGGTGAGTTGGTGTTCGATGACGTCGAGGCCTTCGTCGAGTTGGTCGTCGGTGATGACGAGGGGGAGGAGGAATCGGACGACGTTGCTGTAGGTGCCGGCGTAGATGAGGATGACGCCGTGGGCGACGCAGCGGTGGATGAGTTCGAGGGTGAGCTCTTTGGCCGGGGTTTTTGTGGTGCGGTCGGTGACCAATTCCATGGCCATCATGGCGCCGAGACCGCGCACATCGCCGATGCAGGGAAATTGTTGTTGCCAACGCAGGAGACGAGCACGGAGGCGGTCGCCAAGTTGGGCGGCGCGGGCCGGTAGGTTGCGCTGTTGAATTTCGGCGATGGTGGCGAGTGCCGCGGCGCAGGCGACGGGGTTGCCGCCGTAGGTGCCACCGAGGCCGCCGACGTGGACGCGGTCCATGACGTCGGCGCGGCCGGTGACGGCGGAGAGGGGTAGACCACCGGCGAGGGATTTGGCGGTGGTGATGAGGTCGGGTTCGATGTCGTAGTGTTCGGAGGCGAAGAGTCGGCCGGTCCGACCGAAGCCGGTTTGAATTTCGTCCACGATGAGCAAGATGCCGTGTTGTTTGCAGAGTTGGGCGAGGGCGTGGACGTAGTTGCGGGGCGCGACGACGAAGCCGCCTTCGCCGAGAACGAGTTCGATCCAGACCGCGGCGACGGTGCGGGGATCCACGTGGGTTTGGAAGAAGTCGTGGAGTTGAGCGATGTGACCGGCTTCGTCGAGCCCGCTCCGATAGAGGTAGGGGTAGGGCAGCCGGTAGATTTCGGGGGCGAAGGGACCGAAGCCGTATTTGTAGGGCATGACTTTGCTGGTGAGCGACATGGCGAGGAGGGTGCGACCGGCGAAACCGTGTTCGAACGTGACGATCGCGGGGCGACCCGTGAAGTAACGGGCGATTTTGACGGCGTTTTCGACGGCTTCGGCGCCGCTGTTGACGAGGAGGGTTTTTTTGGGGAAGCGGCCCGGGGTGATGGCGTTGAGGGTTTCGGCGAGGGCGACGTAGGGTTCGTAGAGTGCGATGTGGAAACAGGTGTGGAGGAAGCGGTGGGCTTGTTCGACGGCAGCGGCGACGACGCGCGGGTTGGTGTGGCCGACGTTGAGGGTGCCGAGGCCGCCGGTGAAATCGAGCAAAACGTTGCCGTCCACATCGGTGACGGTGGCGCCTTCGGAGCGTTCGACGAAGATGGGTGCGATGTGGAACGGGCCCGGTGGGACAGCGGCGCGGCGGCGTTCCATTAGGGCCTGGGAGCGCGGGCCGGGAATGGGCGTTTTGCGGACGATGGTGCTCACGCCGGCAATGTAGCCGGTGGGGTAGAGCGTGGCGAAATGAAAATGGCTGCCGGTAGTCAGCAGCCGTTGGTGTGTTGCGAGGCAAAAGCCTCGCCGGTGCCTCCTGCGATTGGTGGAGGAGCCCGTGAGGCGAACCGGTGTTGCGACAGGTGTTGGTTCAGGGTTCGCTGAGCAGGAGGCAACCGGCTTCGGTAAGCGAGTGGGTGATGGCGGGGAGTTTTTCGCGGGGCACCCAGGCGACGACGACGGCGTCGTGTTGTTGGCGGTACCACCGCTCGAACAGCGCGACGAGCGACATGCCGGCCCCGCGTGTGGGGTCGCGTCCGTGGCCCTGCCAACGCAAGCGACCCTCAAAGTCGTAGAGGTTGATCATCGTGCCCGGTCGGCGGGGCCGGTACAGCTCGGCACCGTCGCCGACGGTGAAGGTTTGTTCCCAGAGAAATTCGGCGTGGTCGGTAAGATACCAGTTGTCGCCGGGCCAACCGGTGTTCATGAACGCAGCGAGTAGTTCTACAGGAATCATGCGCGTTGGTTTCACGGCTTGCTCCTTTCGACGGACCCAGACGATGGGTGCGGTTTGTGCCGGGCGGCTGACAGATTGGGAAATTTGAGATTACAGATTTTAGATTTCAGATTGGAAAGGAGGCAGGCCGCAAAACGAGCGGCTGCGAAGGGGCGGTGGCGTGAGGAACTAGCGGGTGGAGGAGTTGTTGCGGTAACGCTGCCGGTAGCGGGACGGCGTCATCCCGAATTGTTTTTTGAACAGCGTGGTGAATTGGCCGACGTGTTGGAATCCACTGTCGAGGGCGACATCGATGATTTTGGCGTCGGTCTCCAGCAAGAGCTGCCGGGCTTTGATGAGACGCAATTCGGTTTTCTTGGGCACGAATGAGTGGCCGAAGTACTCGCGGAAAAGTCGGCTGAAATGGCGCACGCTGCAACCGCAGCGTTTGGCGAGGGAGGCGGGCGTTTCGTTTTGGAGATCGGCTTCGGGCATCTGAAGGATCAGTCGCTCGAAGCGGTCGCGCGCGGTGATGGCGGCTGGCTCGGGGACGACGGTTGGGACCTTGGCGTCGCGCAGGATAAGCCCGAGCAGTTGGAGCATTTGGCAGCGCACGACGAGCGATTCACCGGTTTGGGCATGGCGAACGAGCGCATCGAATTGTTGGCTGACCGGATGGTCGAAAGGCCAAGCCTGGCCGGTGGCGAGGTCTCGTCGGGCGAGCGCATCGAGCTGTTGGCGTTCGAGCGGCGTGAGCACGCCCGGTAGGAATTCAGGGATGAGGCGGAAATGATGGAGGCGCAGGCTGGTCAGTTGACTGGCGCGCAGCCGGCAGCGTGAGCCGTGCGCCGCGACAATGGTCATGCCGACGCTCAGTGGGATAGGACGCGGGGTCTGCCAGAAATAGCCTTCTCCATCGCTGACGCGCAGAAACCACCATCCGCTCTCTTCGGGTGACCACTCGGTACCGGGGGCGATGACACGCTCGTGTAACGAGAGATGACCATCGGTTTTCACGGGGCGGAAGAATGTCGAGGGGCTGCGTCGAGTCCAACGCGACTGGGTGAAAACTGTGCAACAAGTGCGTGACATGCGCGGCGACGCGAGTGGGCGGCAACGCGGGCGCAAGAACTACGATGCGACTGACGCACGGTGGCGGCACGGTGCCGCGATGTCCTGAAAATGTAGTGTGCGGGCGCGAACCGGTGCGTAAGCGAGCGTACGGGTGCGTTACAAAGCCAGTGGGAGGATGGGATGAAAGGGTGCGATTTTTTGGACAAGCAGACCTTGGCGGAATTATCGGCGGAGATTCAGGAAGGGACGGAGTCGGCGCGCGCGGCGCTGGAGAGCATGCGGCATGCGTTGGAGCCGAGTGGTGGGGATGGTCGGGCGGAGGCGCAGTTAAGCGCGGGCGATCTGACGAAGTTGGTGCGTGAGTTGATGGCGGCTCACCGTGCAGTTTGCGAGGTGAATCAGACGTTGGCGCGACTGCTCGCGGCGCAGCAGGGAGCGACGCACGTGGTGCCGACGGCGCGGTCGGTTGAGCAACGCGAAACCAGGGCGACGCGGCGTGCGAGGGCCGGCGTTGCGACGGCAGGTGAGGCGGAACCGACGCGCGCGGGTGGAGTGGAGCGGTTGCGGGGCGAGCTGCGCGAGTTGCGGATGGAGTTGGATCGGATGCCGGCCACACCGCAGCGGGCGGATTGGGAGCAACGGTGGGCGGCGTTGAACCGGCAGTTGGAACAGGAGCCGGTGGATGAGGAGACGTTGCGACGCGAGATTCAACTGCTGCGCAGTGTGGTGTTCAGCACGTTGTGGGCGGAGCGGTTGCCGGTCGGGTCGGCGGTGCTGAAATCGCCGCGTGAACTGCGGACGTTACCGTCGCGGCCGCGCACGGTGAAGGTGGCGTCGCGGCGGATTCCACGCCGATTGGCGATGGCGATGGCGGTCGCTGGCGTGTTGACGTTGGGGGGCGTGGCGGTGGCGTTGCGTTTGGTTCAGCCACACGGTGTGTCCGAGGCGGCGATATCGCGGGAGGATGCCGGTGTCAGTGACTCGG
>JANWVU010000088.1 GCA_025056465.1 Verrucomicrobiia bacterium
AGTGTGCCGGTCATTCCGGCACCAGCTTCTTCCGCCTTCTGCAAGTCATCCACGGCGGAAAAGAAATCGATGTCGTTGTCGGCTTTGTGCGTGGACAACGCATGGCTAAACAGCCCGGCGCTTTCGACGGTGAGCGAGTGATCGCTGGCCACCATGCGCCCGAAGATGGCAATGTCAGCGGCATCCTTCACGAAGCCTTCGCCAAATGCTTTCCGGATTGGCGACTTCAGCACTTTCGCCACGAGTTTAGTGAATTGCTTGGCCGTGAGCGGCGTCTCTTTTCCCTTCGCCTTCTTTGGCGCTTCTTTCTCGGCGGTTTCTTCGGTGTCCGCCTCGTCGGTTTCCTCGGCCTTCTCCAGTTCCTCAGGGCTGATCTGCCCTAATGCCTCACTCAACGTTTGCCTGTCGTCTGCGGGCAGGTCGAAAAGAATCTTAGCGAGGCGATCGATCTCATCCGGGGACAGAAACATCAGGGTTTTTACCTTGGCGCTGTCCTTGGGGTCGAGTTTGCCAAGGTAATGCGCTGCACACCGCGCCAAAGCATCGGCTGTTTGCCTGTCCAGTTCATATTTGTTCGCAAGCACGTCGGTGATGACTGCGGTAAGCAAACGGGTTCGGTTGCCCGCGAAGAGATCGGGTGCCATTTCCCGCGCGAGTTCACGGATGGCGCGTTTGAGGCACTGGCTGGAGATGCGAGCGCGTGTGACGCCACCGAAGATGGCGGTTTTGGGTGCGCCGACGTCGTCTCGGTTTAGGCACGAGACGGGAAATGATTGGATGATGTGTAGCTCGATCAGTTTCATGGCGTTGGTCCTTTCTTTGGGTTGGTTTGGTTTAGGTTACGGGCGCAATCACCAGCAGGCCGAAGCCGAAGGCTTTGGCTGGGCCGATGCCGCGCGTAAAGGTCTCATAGAATTTTTTGGGGTCCGTGACGGTGAGCACGCCCTGAAATTCCACAGCGGTGTGGAACCCGCGCATCCCTTGTTTTTCGAAGTATTCACGGCCACGGGAAAACGTGCGAAGCGTGTCGGTGTCCACGGCAAAACCGCCCTGCTCGCCTTTACGAATGATCCAGGCGACGTATTCCTCGCGGCTGCGTAGCGGGACACGTTTGCCGTTCTTGGTGGGCTGGCCGTCCGCACCCAACTTGGTGATCTTCTTGGTGGGATTCGCGCAGAGCTGGAATAGGTATCGCCGCTTAGTGAAATAGGTCTCGGGGATTGGCTTGGACTGCCACGCTTCGGGCGGACACCATTCCGGACGGGTCGGTTCGCGAGGTGAGACAATCAGCAACCGAAAGCCGTCCCGTCGGCGATCGAGTCGGGTGAGGAAATCGCGTTGCTGGCCGTCACGGCCGGGGAACGCTTTCCAAACGGCCTGATGCCAGTCGTAACTGTCACGCAGCCGCAGCCGGGCCGCGGTGGCAAAATCGAGCGTCACTTGAGTAAGATATGTCATGGCATGGTCTCCTGTGTTTCCACGGGCGCGCCCCAGAACTCGCGCGCCCAACGGGCTTTCACAGTGTCGCCCCAGTAGCAAAGATCGGCGAATAACTCCTCGTAGTTGACCGGTATTCCCTTGGCTCTGGCAGCAAGAATGACGGGGCGGATTCGTTCGCAGATCTCATCGCGGTCGCACGAAAGTAAGCGCTTGAAGCGACTCTCGAAACTGGTGTTTTCGCCGGCGAGGCCGCGGCAGGTTGTGCCCAGGTTGCCGCTGTCGGTTTCCACGGGATGGTATGCATAAAGGCCTGCGATGGTTTCATAGACGGGCCGGTCGATCCCGCCGACGGGTGCCAGCAGCGGCCAGGCGCGGGCGCGCTTGGCCGGGTTAAGGGCGCAGCGCAAGTCAGCCATTGCACCGCGGTCATGGCGGAGTTGGCGCAGGTAGGCCAGCACTTTGGCGGCAATCTCTTTTGGGTCCGGTTGATTGTTACTCATGCTTCAGTCTCCTCATCGGTTTTTGGCGTGAAATGCAGCGTGTTCAGCCCCAACGCGTACGCGCGCATCTGGCGCGGCGTATCATGCGGGCAAGCGTGTTCGTACGCAGCGCGTGCGGCAGCCCACACGGTCTTGCCCCAATCGGTCTTGTGCCACTCGTTGTTGCCAAGCCGTACCGGATGGGTGGCAATGTCCAGCAACTGCGGGACAGCCTGTTCAATGTCGGTCCAAAACTGGGCGGTGGCTTTGTCCTGAATCTGCTGTCGGCGATCACGGAGTTCCGCGCGATCAAGGTTATCGGCCAACTCGCGGTGATAGGCGCTGACCGCTTTTGCAAGACGGGAGGCCAGGTTCTCGGCCCAGCGCACACCGTCTTCATACACCCGCTGACTGGGTTCGTGGAGCATGGTTGCCGGGACATGAAACACAGACTCGGTCGTATCCACGAGTTTTGCCTTGTTGGCCGCCAGCCCGCCCGTCCACAAATCGAAGGCGGCATCGTCGGTGACATTTGTCAGCGCCGCCGGTCCGCCGTTTGAATTCCTGTCCACGGCGATCACGACCAACGCATGAAGCTCGCGCCAAGCGGCTTTCTCGACCGATGCCGGCAAGGGAACGCGCGTGGGCTGATCCTTAACCTTGCGGGTGACGATTGTGGCGGTCGGTTCGCGCCACTCGGGGTATTTCAAACCGTTGGCCAAGATAAGGGAGCGACAGTCATCCGCCAAACGGATACAGCGGCTAAGTGGAACGAGTCGGCCCAAGTAGGTTTCTGTGGCGTTGTAAATGGTTTGCGTGTCCAAAAGCCCCGTAGGCATTTTTTCCCAAACAGGCTGACCCCATTTCCCCGTACCATAGAACTCTGCGACGCGCTCCTTGCTCATCAAGTTGTAGTGGATGGTTTCGAGCAGGTTGTCGCCGCGCACCAGTGCGTGAAGCATGCTGCCCACAATGCACGGCGCATGATCACTCGATCCGTTGCCGGGCGTGGGAGTGCCGTCCCATTCCGCGACGCCAATGCGTCCGCCCGGTGAAAAGCACTGAAATGTGAGGAGCATCAGCGCGATTTGTGCAGGTGTGAACGTCCGCTCTGAGCCGCCGCCGTTGTCGAACAAAGTCGGGTTATTGCCCGTGGCGAGAGCGAGATCGAGTTTGCTGACCAGATTACCCTCGATGTCGTCGGTTTTTGCAGTCGGTTTTTTTAAACCCTCCACCTGCAAGAAACGCTGGCCTTCGCCGAACAGCTCAAAGGCGTGGTGCCAGCGTTTGAGATAATCGAGTGCGGCAGGCGCAATCTTGGAACGGCAGGTTTTCCAGTCTTCTTTGTTTGCGGGACCGTCGAGTGCGGCGTGAGCGATGCAAATGAGCAGGCGCATGAGGGCGATGCGTTCGTGTGGGCGAACGGCGAGGTCGCGAATTCCTTCGCCGCGCTCAAACGCTTCGCACAGGCTGACCATGCCGGCTCGGCCATTCGTCCAAACAATCGGAATCCAAGGTTCAGTCGAAATATTCATCGTCCTCCTGCGGCGGTCGCGTCCGCCGGTCGCGGTGAATGAGCACGCCTTCGTCCGGGTGATAGGATAGGCCCATGTCCGTGCGGCCATCCATGGCGTAGATGGTACCATCACTGCTCACCAAACCAACTGCGGTCGGTTGTTCGACATGATTCATCAGCCAGGCGGGTGGCTCTGAGAGGAAGGCAGACACGGCCCAACGAGGGAGTCGGGTAAGATTACGGTGAATGGCTTTGGCGGCGTTGAAGTTCCAATCGTGGCCGCTGGCGGTTGCGATGTCGCCGTTGAGCAGTTCGAGTCTGACGGTGTGTGCATCGAGTCTCGTGATCTGATGTGCCAAGAGCAACTGCGCCATCGGGTAATTGTTCCAACGGGTCTGAATGCCCTCTTCATCCGGCAAGGCTGGAATGCTCCAGACATTGGTTGCGTTCAGGGCTTGGCGGGCCATCTCGTTTTTCTGCTTCTCCAATTGCTCTCGGAGTTTCTGCCAAGCTAAAGGTTCGTCAGCGGCTGGGTCGGCGTAGGTCGCTTCGAGGATGGCGCGGATGTCGTTGGGCAAGGTGATCGTCGCTCGTTCGCGCCATTGTTGGAGCGAGCGGAGCAGGACATACGGTGCGTAAACGCGGCCGCTTTTGCCAAGAGCTTGCCGGAGGTCTTTCTCGCTGGCTGCGCGCAGTTGGGTGTCGTCCAAGGACGGTATCTGAATCCACACTTCCGGCTCCGGACACGGGCGGGTGGGTCGTTGGTGGCGCCAGAGGCGTCCCAGGCGTTGCAACAACATATCGGTCGGCGCGAGGTCGGTGATTAGCAGGTCGGCGTCAATATCCACGCTCTGCTCGCAGACTTGGGTGGACACCAGCACGCAGCCCAAGGGCCGTTTCGTGCCGTCCTTACCGAGGCGGTTCATCCAGTCGGTTTCAAGCTCTTCGCGGCGGAAAAACGGGAAGCGAGAGTGAAGCAGTGCCACCGCCGGGCCGCCCTGGCAGTTGGCGCTTTGCAGTACCCGGTAGGTCTCCTGTGCCTCGTCCACCGTATTGCGAATCCACAACACGCACGCGCCGCGCTGAGCTTCCGCAAGCGCATCCGCCACCGGGGGCGCCGCCTTAACGCTGCGGATGCGAACTGTCCTTGAAGGTGGCGGCTCGCAGGTGCGTTCGATAAACGAATCGGCCACTCCCGAGACCAGCGGATATGCAGTGCTGACCGGCTGGCAACTATCCAGTCCGAGTAACTCGCGGCGGCGCGCTTCCGTGAGCGTGGCCGACAACACAATGACCGTGCATTCCAACTCGCGCAGCCGTTTGATCAATGCACCAATGAGCATGCTCGTGTAAAGGTCATAGGTATGAACTTCATCGAGGATGACCACTTTACCGGCCAAGCCAAACTGCCGAACGAAGAAGTGGTTGGCGGCTACAATTCCCAACAATGCTTGATCAATCGTGCCCACACCGAACGGCGCGAGCAGAGCCCGCTTGGCAGTGGCAAACCATGACCGCCCGGCCCGAACGTGTTCAGCCGCCTCGCCGTCCGGACTGGCGGGATGTATCCGCAAGGGCGGCTTGGTCTCCACTAGCCACGAGCCGCTATGAGCGAGGTGGACTGGTTCCGCCTCGGCACAGATTCGATCCACGAACGGTTGCACCCGCTCATGGATGCGGTTGCTGGTGACTTGCGTCGGCAAAGCAAAATACAAACCGGTAGCGAGCTTCGCGGCAATGAGCCGGTAGGCTGCAGCTAACGCCGCTTCCGTTTTACCGAAACCCATCGGCCCCTCAATAAGGTAGACACCGGGATTTTTGACCGATTCCAGCGTCGCGGATTGGAGGCTGTTGGGCTCTTTCAAATTGGGAAACAATTCAGCGAATGAAAGACCAGGACAGATGACGATCGGTTTCCACCCGAGGGAGTTTACAGCCCTAAGGGCGTGCTGGCGGCGCTCTTCCACGGTCCGAAGCTGATCGGGGAACTGCGTTTCATCTGAGCCGATCCAATCGGCCACAGTGATTAAGCCGGCAGCGAACCATAGCACGGCATCCGAGGCGGGGTGATCGGGGAGGTGTCCGAATTGTTTAATTAATTCCTCGGCCAGCCTGCGACGTTCCTCTTCCCAAGGTGAAGGGCATGGGCGACCTTTCAGCTTCCCGTGGTGAGCACCCACGATGGCTGCCCATTTTTCCAGACTCGAGTTACTCAACAATTGCGTGATGGTGAATTGGCTAATCTTGGCGTGGTCCGTTTCGAGGCCGACCACTTGGTGTGGCTGAACCCCGTACTTGGTGCGCCAAAGGTCGCATTTGGCCTGAAACCCCAGCGAGACCTTGCCGATGTCGTGTAACGCCGCCAGTGTCACAACGCCCGGCGGGAGGAGTTTTCGCAAGGAAGCCGGAAGATTTTGAACCAACGCCTCGGCCACGCAACCTACATTCAGACAGTGATCAAGCGCATTGATACGCGGTGTTCCGTCGGGCGAGGTTTTTGCCCAGCACTCCTCATGACGTATCGTCGGCAGTGCTGAACCAACACTACGCGTTGGGATTGGCATAACCGCAGGCAGAACGCTACGGGCTTTGATTGATTAACGCGAATCCAAATTCAATGTATGACATTGAAAAAAAGCGAGGGGAGTGGCGAGGTGAAAATCGCGGTCGCGAGGGGCGGCGGCGTGGTGGTATAAAGCGCGCGATGGGGAGGTGGCAAACGATTTGGCCGACGTACCGGCGGCTGTTGCGCGAGGTGCGACCGTATCGGTGGCGGTTGGCGGCCGGCATTGCGTGTAATGTGGCGTTTGCGGGGGCCAACGGGGCCATGGTGTATGTGGTGCGCGAGGTGTGGGCCGGTGTGTTTGAGAGCGCGGCGGGCGCGCTCAGTTTGTGGCAGGTGGTGGGTTTGGCGGCGTTGGTGCCGGCAACGATGGCGGTGCGTGGGTTGTGCGATTTTTTGGGCGGGTATCTGATGAATTGGGTTGGATTGCGAGTCGTGGCGCAATTGCGACAGCGGCTGTTCGATCATCTGGTGGGGATGTCGCAGGATTTTTTCAGTGAGATGCGCACGGGGAAATTGATCGCGCATGTGACCAGCGATGTGGCGTTGGTGCAGCAGGCTGTGTCGTCGGTCATTCAGGATGTGATCAAGCAGCCGTTTACGCTGGTGTTTGTGGCGGTGATGTTGGTGCGCACGGATTGGCGGTTGACGATGGCGGCGGTGGTGTTGTTGCCGCTGGCGTTGGTGCCGGTGATGGTGTATGGGCGGCGGATTCGGCGATCGAGCCGCGCAGGACAGGAGCAGCAGGCGTCGTTGGTCAGTGTTTTGCAAGAGGCGTTGCAGGGGCGACGGGTGATTCAGGCGTTCGGGGCGGAAGAGCGCGAGCGGGCGGATTTTGCCGAGGTGAATCGGCGCGTGTTTCGCGAGCGGATGCGGATTGTGCGGGCGCGAGCGCTGAGCGGACCGTTGATCGAGATGTTGGCAGGGTTGGGTGCGGCCGCCGTGTTTGCGTATGCGTATGCGACGGGGGCACCGGCGAGCAATTTGGTGGCGGTGGCTCTGGGATTATTCATGATGTATGAGCCGGTGAAGAGACTGAGCGGGGTGCATTTGCAGTTGCAAGAGAGTGTGACGGGAGCGGAGCGGGTGTTTGCGGTGTTGGATCGGGCGCCGACGGTGAGGGAACGGCCGGGAGCGCGGGAACTCGCACGGTTCTCGAGGGAGTTACGCCTTGAGGATGTAAGTTTCCGGTACGAGGAGGCATCGGTGTTGGATCGGGTGAATCTCGTGATACCGGCAGGCACGGTGACAGCGATCGTGGGGGCAAGCGGGGCCGGGAAGTCCACGTTGTTTCATTTGTTGGTGCGTTTTTTTGACCCCACCGAGGGGCGAATTTTGTTGGATGGTGTGGATTTGCGCGATGCCACATTGCGATCGGTGCGGGCGCAGTTCGGGTTGGTTACGCAAGAGACGTTTTTGTTTCACGACACGGTGGCGGCCAACATCGCGTACGGTCGGCCCACGGCGACACGGGCGGAGATTGAGGCAGCGGCGCGGCGGGCGCATGCGCATGAGTTCATCGAGGCATTGCCGCAGGGGTACGACACGGTGATCGGGGATCTAGGGGTGAAGTTGTCGGGCGGGCAACGGCAACGGTTGGCGCTGGCACGGGCGATTTTGGCGGATGCGCCGATTTTGCTGTTGGATGAGGCGACGAGTGCGTTGGACAGCGAGAGCGAGCGGCAGGTGCAGGCGGCGTTGGATGAGTTGATGTGGGGCGGGCAGCGCGGACGATTGACGATGTTGGTGATTGCCCATCGGTTGGCAACGGTGCAACGAGCGGATCGAATCGTGGTGCTAGAGCGGGGGAGGGTCGTAGAAGAGGGACGACACGAGGAGTTGGTGAAACGAGACGGGGTGTATCGGCGGTTGTATGAGTTGCAGTTTCAGGTGTGAGGCGATGGAATGAATCGCGGGTGGTGGTTGCGATGGTTGGTGACCGGGGTGGCCGCGACGGTGCGCTACCGGATTTCTGACCCGCATAAGGTGCTGGAGTTGGCGGGACGTGAGCCGGTGATCTTCGTGTTCTGGCACAATCGGATTTTTCTGATGCCGCACTTGTTTCGGCGGTTTTGGCGCCGGCGCGGGCGGCATCAAGTGGCGGTGTTGATCAGTCGGAGCCGAGACGGTCAGTTGCTTGCGGACGTGTTGGCGGCGTTCCAACTGCGTTGCGTGCGGGGTTCCAGCAGCCGCGGTGGAGCGGAGGCGTTGCGGGAGTTGGCGGAATTGGTGCGGGAGGGGTTTGATATTGGCATCACACCGGACGGACCTAGAGGCCCCCGGTATGTACTGCAGCCGGGTTGTGTGCGGCTCGCAGAATTGACGGGTGCGCCCATTGTGCCGGTGGGCTACCGCTTGTCCCGTAAGTGGACGCTTCGGAGCTGGGATGCGTTCCAGGTGCCGGTGCCTTTTGCTCGGTGCGAGGTACGGCTGGGTGCACCGGTGCGGGTTGCGGCTGTAAGCGATGACACCACACGGGAGGCGAAACGACGCGAAGTCGAGTCCATGCTTTGGGCGCTTTGCGGAGAAACCCCCTCCAACCTGCCTCAACCCAGCGACTTGGCTAGCTCGCAAAAATCGAGAAACTTTCCTTGAACGTTTCCCGCTGGGCAGCATCAAAACGGTTGGATGGGGCGAGCTGCTCGTTGGCTGCCCACCGATGGTAGCCTCGCTTCTCCTAGCCTCACCAAGAGCACCATTGGTCAACGAGCGGCGCCCCTCCCCTCCTGAAGGGTTGGTTGTGGAAGGGAGGCCGGCAACCCCCGGCCTCCCATTTTTGCGGGAGGTGAATCCCTCTCGCGGTAATGCTCATAGTATGTTGTCACCTTGCGGATATAGTGCCGAACGCCGGGATACGTTATCGCCGCCATGAACTGCTCGGCGGTCGTCTCCCTTCCCTTGGGCAACCATCGCACGACGTTGGCATAACCCGCATTGTATTCCGCCAAAGCAAACGGCAACCGCTCATCCCATGGCCGGTCCGCCCAACGATTCAGCGCTCGTTGCAAGTACCACGTACCGGCCTCAATGTTGGTGCGCGGATCCCACAACTGTTCCCGATGAAAATTTTTGCGACCCGTCGCTCGTGCCCAATCTCTTCCAGCTGCCTCGGTGACCTGCATCAACCCGATTGCCCCGCGTGCACTGCGCGCAAACGGATCAAACCCACTCTCCTGTCGCATCACCGCCTTGATTAAGTGCCGGTCCGCGCCTTGTTGAGCAGCAATCTCGACGATCAACGAATCGAATCGTCGCTCCCGATACACCCAGCGCACATACACAAACGCCGCGCTCGCCACCGATATCGTCACCAGCGCCGCCACCAACCACCGCCCCAGTCGCACCAAACGCTTTGTCACTCGCCGCGTCATCGCGCGCAGTATAACATCGTGAACGTGCCGCCGTTGATCGCCAAGGTCGTCGTAGACCTCGCATTGAATCGCGAGTTTGACTATCGCGTACCGGAGGCACTTGCCGACCAAGTTCGTCCCGGCTCGCGCGTCACCGTGCCGTTTGGTCGCCGCATGGCGCAGGGCTATGTCGTTGGGTTGACCGACCACTCCGACCGCCTGCACCTGAAAGAAATCCACAGCCTGGTCACGAAATTGCCGCTGCTTACCGATCGGCTGTTGGAGTTGACGCGCTGGATGGCGCGTTACTACGTTTGCCCC
>JANWVU010000089.1 GCA_025056465.1 Verrucomicrobiia bacterium
ACAATCGCACCACATGATGCGGTTCGCTCACGCGGACTGCGCCGTGGTACGACACCCCACCGGCCACCAGCACCACCGGCCACACCAACACACGCCACCGGCGCACCAGATAAGCGGCCACTGCACTCACCGTCCCGATGCCTGCCCACAACTCCAACGACCCCGGTAGCACAGACGCCATGCCAATTCCTGCCGCGTAGGCGACAGCCAAACCCAACAGCGGGCACTTCACCGGCACGCGTTGATCGCTTGCGATCATGATCAAGCCTCAAATCGCCAAACGCCCCGCCTCGCCCACGGCGATTGTGCCGGTAGCACGAAGATTTGGAAAGCTTTCCCGAAAAAGACCGCGTGCTCAGCAGCAGGACAAAGCACTACCGGCGACGCGGTTACTCGCGACCGCTCTCAGTCTTGGGAGGAAACCACCTGTTACCGAACCAGTTGGCGGAGTGCATCACGCAACGTGTCGCGCGTGATGGGTTTGGACAACACCAGGTCCACGTGAGACGGTTTTTCACCCGCCGCCTGCATCATGGAGCCGAAGCCGGTAATCAACACGACCGGCAACCGCGGCGCGCGGTGTTTGATGGCGGCGGCCACTTGATCTCCGTTTAATCCCGGCATGGCACGGTCAACCAACACAATGTCGAACCGCCCCGGCTCAAACGCGCTTAGGCCGCTGTGACCGTCGGGCGCGGTTGTCACCCGGTGGCCCTCGGCCAGCAACAGCTCCTGCAACACCGCGCGCACCGGCGGTTCATCTTCGATCAACAACACGGACAACGCTCGTGGGGCGGACGGGGTGGTTGCCGTCTCGGCCTCGGCCGATTTGACAGGACCCGACGACTGAAGCGGAAGGCGGATGATAAACGTG
This sequence comes from Verrucomicrobiia bacterium, assembly GCA_025056465.1. GTDB lineage: Bacteria > Verrucomicrobiota > Verrucomicrobiia > Palsa-1439 > Palsa-1439 > JANWVU01. The sequence continues at coordinate 875 of JANWVU010000089.1, forward strand.
GTGCCCTGCCCCAGTTGGCTTCGCACCTCGATGGTACCGTTGTGACGGGTGATGATGCCGTACACCATCGCGAGACCCAAACCAGTGCCGCGCTCGCCTTTGGTGGAAAAGAACGGTTCGAAACAACGCCGTTGGACCTCCTCGGTCATACCGGTGCCGTTGTCCTCGACCTCGAGCACGAGCTGCTCCGCGTCGCGTCGCGTGCGAATACGGATGGCGCCGCCTTCAGGCAACGCATCCACAGCGTTGAAGATCAAGTTGGTGAGCACCTCGCGCAGCTCGGCTGCGTTGCCTGGTATTGGTGGCAGGTGCGGTTGCAACTCCGTGACGATTTCAATGGTGCGCCCCTGCGCAAGTGCCTGACTGCGCCAGCGCGGTTCGGTCATGGAGATGGCTTCCTGCACGACCTCGTTGATGGCCACCGGCTGCATCACCTCTCGCGCATCACGATGCCGGTAGAACTCGCGGAGCCGGTGGACGACCGTAGCGGCGTCACGTGCGGAGGTGTGGATCAGTTGGAGGAAACGCTGCGCCTTGGACGGGTCGGCCAGCGTTTGCGGTTGGTTGAGCAGCAGCTCACTGAATCCGAGAATCGCCGCGAGCGCGTTGTTGAAATCATGCGCAATACCGCTGGCCATGGTGCCGAGCGCGCGCAGGCGTTCTTGCTGGACGATTTGTTGTTGCGTTTGCCGCAACTGTTGCAATGCCGTCTCCAACTGACGATTGGTTTCGCGCAGTTTTTGTTCCGCTTCCTTGCGGTCGGTGATGTCTTGATGGACGGCGACCATGTGTGTGACGCGACCGGTGGTATCGCAGACCGGCGTAATGACCAACTCCGCGGTGTACAGCGAGCCATCTTTGCGACGGTTGATCAACTCGCCACGCCACGTTCGTCCTGCCAGCACCGTGTCCCACAACTGTTGGTAAAAGGCTTGGTCATGCATGCCGGACTTGAACAACTGGGTGCGCTGCCCGACCAACTCATCGGCAGAATACCCGGTAAGCCGACACAACGCGGGGTTAACCCACAAAATCGTGCCTGCGGAGTCGGTGATAAGGATGCCGTTGCCCGCCGCCGCGAGTGCCTGGCCTTGCAGACGTAATTTTTCTTCGGCTGCTTTGCGGGTGGTGATGTCGTTGAACACCACGGCCACTTGCCCACGCCGCGGACTGAAGGCGAACAACTCATACCAGCGCTTGAAATCGGGGTGATACTTTTCTTGCCGTGCCGGTTGGCCTGTGCGCGCCACGTGGCCCAGAACATCGAGGCAGGTGTGTTCCAGGTTGGGCAGAACCTCGCTCGCCAGCCGCCCGGTGACCTGATGGGGTTTCAAACCGGTAAGCCGCTCAAAAGCGGGATTGACTTCGACATACCGAAAGTCAGTGGCCACACCGTCGGCGTTGAAGATGACTTCGATCAACGCGAAACCTTCCTGCATCGTCGCGAACAGCGTGCGGTAGCGTTCCTCACTGGCACGCAAGGCCCGATGCGCTTGCAACAGATCGCGCTCGGCGCGCGCGCGCACCAGGAGGTTGACCAACATTTCGCCGGCCACTCGCAGCAATGTCAGTTCATCCTCGGCCCATGTGCGGGGCTGCCGCACGGCATCCACGCCCACGACGCCAACGAGGTCCTTCTGCCAAAACAAGGGCACGCAGGCGATGGATTGAATCCCTTCTCGCTCGAACTCCGCGCGCTCGGCCACGGCTTCTGCCGGTAGCGCATCGCGCTGCGGCAGGTGCACCAACTCGCCGTTACGCCACCGTTGCATCAACCATGGGAAGGCCTCAACCGGCACGTGTTGCAGCGCGGCCGCCGCCGACTCGACACCGGGCGCGCACCACTCATGGGTGTTGGACCAATGGCGACGGCCGGGGCTGAATTGAAACAAATACGCGCGATCGGCCCCGAGGAATCGGCCAATTTCTTCCAGTGCCCACGACACTGCGTCGTCGGTCACCTCGGCCGGTAAGTTGATGAAGTGAGCCGAGAGTGTGGAAACCAATCGTTCGAAATCCAGGCGTCGCTGCAGCAGGCGCTCGGCGTTTTTACGGTCGGTGATGTCATGCGTGGTGACGGCCACGCCGCGCACCGACGAATCCTGCGCGAGGTTTGTGCCGATGGATTCGAGAATGCGCCATTGGCCGTTCTTGTGCCGGTAGCGATACTCGATGCGCCCCGTGGCGCCGGGTTGTTCGATCCGTTGCGCGAACTCGGCCAGCACCGCGTTAACGTCGTCAGGATGAATCCGCTCAAACGCACTGCGGCCTTCCAGCTCACTGGGGTGATAGCCCAGCACCCGCTCCACCGAAGGGCTGATGTATCGAATCACACCACTCTCGTCGAGCAGGGCAAACACATCGGAAGCGTTCTCGATCAACGTGCGAAACGTGCGCTCGCGGTGCCGGAGTTGTTCCTCCGCACGTTGCCGCTCAACGATGCGGGCCAGTTGCGCCGCGGCAAATCGCAAGAGATCGAGTTGATGCCGGTTCGGTTCGGGTGCCCGATCCCAGAAAAATTCCAGCACCGCCACAACCTCATCCCCGAGCATCACCGGGGCCGCCACCGAGCCGCGCAGGCCGGTCTCGGCGAAAAACGGCGCGCGAGGAAATTCGGCCACATCACGCAGGTCCAGCAGGGCTAGCGGCTGGCGATGCTGCAAAACTTGGCCGACCAGCTCCTCGCCCGCGGTCAACCGCACGGTTTGGGTGGCCTCGCGCAAGACCCGGTAGCGTTGGGAATCGCCGAGATGCCAAATATCCGATGGTTGCAGCTCGATGGGGTTGTCTTTTGCGACAAAATACACGTGCCCCACCGGCCAGTCATAGTAATTGCCGATAAGACTGAGCACCGCGTGGAAGGCGGCCTCGGCGGAGACAGATTCATGGACGGCGGTAGCCAGCACCTGCTGTAGTTGCAAGTCGTTTGTGCGTTGACGTAAAGCTTCCTCGGCGTTTTTGCGGGCCGTGATGTCGGCAAGGAACCCTTCGCGGTGACCATCGGTGGTGATGGTGCCCTGGTCCCATACCCACCGAGTTTCGCCATCACGCCGCACCAACCGGTAGGCCAAGCGGTAGGGATGTTGTTCCAAGGCGGCAAGCGCAATCTGCATTTTGACGGTGGCGCGGTCGCTGGGATGAATCCGCTGAAGAAACCCGACGCCGGGGGTTCCCGTCAACTCGCCGGCCGTGAAACCGGTCAGTTCTTCACATCCGCCGCCGACCCACACCCAGGTAAACTCGTCATCGAGCCGCGTGCGGTAAGCCATCCCCCCGAGTTGCGCGAAGATCCGTTGCAAGACATCCGATTCATTGTTGATTGCGGGCGCGCTATCGGGAGTCGCAATGGGCGCAAGTCGCATAGGGGTCGGGCTGTGCAAACGTCATGCCACGGCGGGGGTTACATCGCGGCGCACAAAAACGTGCGCCCGCGCATGGCAGGGCGTTGCAGCGAGTGCGGTTCCCCGCGTCGGCCGAACAAGGATGAACGCGCGTCCTCAGCGCATGGGGCGACGAGCCTGCGGGATTGGGTGGTCAACGGACGGATGCGACGGTGGTGGCGCGGGTGAATTGCCGGTACAACTCGGCGTACACGCCGCCCCTGGCGAACAAGGTTTCGTGATTGCCGCGCTCGACGATGCGGCCGCTTTCCAACACCAACACCAGGTCGGCGTGTCGGATGGTGCTGAGCCGGTGGGCCACCACCACGCTGGTGCGGCCGTGCAACAGTTTTGCTAATGCTCGTTGCAATCGCGTCTCGGTCAACGTGTCCACGGAGCTGGTGGCCTCATCGAGAATTAGAATGCGCGGATTCGCAATTAGCGCTCGCAGGAAACAAATAAGTTGGCGTTGGCCCAGCGAGAGGCTGGCGCCGCGCTCGCCCACCGGCGTGTCGAAACCTTGCGGCAACGCTTCGATCAGGTCGAGGCAATCCAGTTGGCGCGCTGCTTCAATAATCTCGGCGTCGGTGGCATCCGGTCGGCCGATGCGGATGTTCTCCATGACCGTGCCGTAAAACAGGAAGTTTTGTTGCGGCACAATTCCGAGCTGGCGGTGTAGCGAGTCGGTCGTCAGTTGGCGGATGTCGAGATCGTCGAGCAAAACCCGACCGGCGGTCGGCAGGTAAAACTTGGCGATGAGATTGACGATGGAACTTTTGCCGCTGCCGGTATGGCCCACCAAGGCGACGGTCTGACCGGGTTCGACCACAAACGAGATGTCGTGCAACACGGGGCGACCGGGTTCGTAAGCAAACGTGACGTGGTCAAACTCGATGCGGCCGCGCAACGGGGGAGCCGGTCGCGCATCACGGGGATCACTCCACTCGGGCGGGGTGTCGAGCAGGCGGAACACGCGCTCCGCACCAGCCATCGCCAGCAGACAACTGTTGTAGAGGTTGCCCAGCCCTTGGATGGGCTGGAAAAAGATGTTGGCCAGAAAGAAAAACTGAATCATCTCGCCCAGCGGCATGTGGATTTCGGGATTCAGCACCCGGTAGCCGCCGAGCAACAGTAACGACGCGATGAAAAACTGGTTGTTGAGCTCCAGCAACGGCGCCAACAGACCACCGGTTCGTGCCATCTCAAAGTTGTGGCGCGAATGGTCGGCAATCAGCCGGCGAAAGATACCGGCATTGACGTCCTGACGCACGAATCCCTGCGTCACGCGGATGCCGGTCACCGATTCCGCCATTGTCGCGGTGACGCGGCTCCAGCTTTCCTGCAGGTTACGCGTGACGCGGCTGAAACGGCGGTGGAAGTAGCGGTTGATCATCCACAAAATTGGCGCCATGGCCATCACCACGGAGGCCAGCGCGACATCCGCCCAAAACATCAACGCCGCCGCGCCGATCATCTGACCCACGCCGACAATCAGCACAAACAAGGCATCTTGCACGCCCACGCGCATCGCATCCACATCGGAAGTGACGCGGCTAATGATGCGCCCGACTTTGGTGCGGTGATAGAATCCGAGTGGCAACCGCATTAGGTGTTGAAAAATTTCTCGGCGAATATCGTGGACGATGGCCTCGCCGAATTTCAACGCGAGGAGATACCGGTAGTGAAACGTGATCTGTGTGAACGCCGCCAGGGCAAGGAAGCCCACTGCTCCCCAGATCGTACCGGCCCAATCCCCGCGTGCGATCGGACCACTAATGACAGCACCTAATAACCAGCCCAGCAACGGCAGTTGCACGCTGCGTAGCACTGTCAGCACGATCAGCCAGGTTTGCCATTTCCGGTAGGGGCGGGCGTATTGAAACAGCCTCGCGAACAACGCGAAGTCCAGCGGGCGTTGTCGCGGTTCCTCTTCCTCGGGTCGGAAGACCACTCGCGTCAGGGCGTCCACCACTGCGGGGTTGGCGCGTGTGCTCATGAGCCGTGCACCTGCAATTTCACCATCGCTTGATAAAGACCGGGTTGGTTGACCAGCTCCTCGTGTCGTCCCTGTTGAACAAGGCGACCTTTATCGAGCACGAGGATTAGGTCGGCGCGTTGCAACGTGCTCAGCCGGTTGGCCACGATGAAGGTGGTTCGCCCGCGCATGGCGGAGGCCATGGATTCCATGATTTCCTGTTCAGTCTCGGGATCAATCGCAGCGGTGGGGTCGTCGAGCAGCAGAATGGGCGGCTCCAGCAACACCGCGCGGGCAATCGCGAGGCGTTGACGTTGGCCGCCCGACAGCGTCAGCCCGCCTTCCCCGAGCAAAGTATCGTAGCCATCGGGTAGTTTCTCGATGAACTCGTGCGCGGCGGCGATGCGTGCGGCGCGCTCGATTTGTTCGCGCGTTGCTTGCGGGTGACCAAACGCAATGTTGGCGGCGATGGTGTTGCTGAAAAGGAAACTTTCCTGGAAGACGATGCCGATGTTGCGTCGCAAGTCCTGCAGTCGGATGTCCCGCACATCCATCTCATCAATCAGCACCCGACCGGCGGTGACATCGTAAAAGCGCGGGATCAAACTCATCAGGGCGCTTTTGCCAGCGCCGGTGGGACCAAAAATGGCCACACATTGGCCGGGGGCCACGGCAAAATTGATGTCGTGCAGCGTGGGCGCGTCGGGCTGGTATTCAAAGCAGACGTGATCGAAGCGCACCGCACCACGCGCGCGGGGTAACGGCTTGGCATCGGGTCGGTCGGTAATTTCGATCGGGGCATCGAGAATTTCGAAAACACGCTGGGCACCGGTGAGACTGGTTTGGGCGGTGTTGGCGATATCCGCCAGGCCACCGATTTGGTTGGAGAATTGTTGCAACAAGCCGGCGAAAACCACGAGCCCGGTACCCAAGGGCAGCTCGCCCCGGATGGCCAGCCAGCCGCCATACAACAGCAAGATCACTAGGTTGCATTGCGTGAGAAACCCCAGGCCGGGACTGAATACGCTCACGGTGTGGAAAATGCCCTGCTGATGTTCGGAGACGGCGTCGTTGGAGAAGTTGAATCGTTGCTGAAAAAGTGATTCGCGACCAAACCCTTTCACCACGGTGATGCCCTGCGCTGTCTCGCCGAGTCGCATGATCAGGTCGTCCACCAGCTCCCGCGCACGGTGGTAAGCCGGTCGGACCCGCGCAGCGAACGCGCGCGCCGTCCACCAGAGTAATGGAGTCGTAGCCAGGCACGCCACTGTTAGTTGCGGGTGGATGGAGATCATGAACGCCAGATAGCCGAGCAACGACACGATCATGATGACGCCGTGCACGAGGACGCCGTTGATGAATTGCACCAGCAAACGCGCGTCTCCCGTGACGCGATTGATTAGCGAGCCGGTGGTATTGGCGTCGAAGAAACGAAAACTCAGCCGTTGCAGCTTGTCGTACACCGCCGCGCGGATGTCCACAACCATGCCGCGTTCGACCACATCGGCCACCAGCAGCGCGTGGAGATAGTTGAGAGCGCTGCGAATCAGCGCCAGACCCAAAATCACACCTGCGATCATGGCCACCACGAGGAGCGGGTCCCAGTGCGTGGGTGGATGCCAACCAAGTGGCCAATGCGGGGCCGGCGCATGCGGCTCGACCTGCGAGCGGAGATAATCAATGCCGGTGCCCGTCAGCCCCAGCCCAACCAATCCCAATAGAAGCAACACAAGTTGGAGCGCGAGGATTTGGAGGCAACCAACCCGGTACTGCCATGCAAGACGCAACAGCCGCCGCACCAACGCGGCGTTGTCTGAAGTCAACTTCACGGGCCGCTCAGACGCCTGACGGGCTCAGGTTGCCGGGGGGACAGATTGTTGTTCGCGACGCACGGCCAGTGCGGCACTGGTGAGCATTACAAGAAAGTAGATCAGCAGCACGCCGAGGATGATGGCACCGACCGTGTTGAACGCTTTGTGTTTTTGCATCTCGGGATCGGTGTTCAGCCAGGCATCGTAGGCAAACCAACACCAGAGCCCGAACGTAATCAGGCTGCGGATGGCGTACGTCTTGCGGGCTTCCAGCGGAGTCATCTTGGGACGGCCGGTAGGCTGTTCGACCGGCTGAGGTTTTTCGTCGAGAGTGAGTTTCTCTTGTGCCGAGGCCCGTGCGGCGTCGGGAGAAGTTGCGTTGCGGGCTGGGTCGTTACGGTTGGATTGGCCTTGCATATGGCACGGATTGAAACAAACGACATCGGCGGCGGCAACTGGAAACGGTGACCGTTGTTTGCGGCCGCGACGCATAAGTTTTGGACGCGGCAGACTGCTGTTGGGTCAGGTTTGGATTTGCAGCAGCCGGTCGCTTTCCCTATAAGCGCGGGCATGAAACCGTTGGCGTTGGGTTTGGATTTTGGCACCAACTCTGTTCGCGCTTTGGTGGTGGATTGCACCTCGGGCAAGGAACTGGCCACGCATGTTTTCGAGTATCCGCACGGGGAAGCCGGCATCTTGTTGGATCGCAAAAACGTCAATCTCGCCCGGCAACATCCACAGGATTATCTCGATGGCACAATCGCGTGCGTACGGGCGTGTCTGCGACGGTTGCCCGCCGAGCAGATCGTGGGAATCGGTGTGGACACCACCGGCAGCACACCCATTCCGGTGGATGAAAAGGGTCAACCGCTCGCGTTTCATCGTGCGTTCCGAAAAAACCTCGCGGCGATGGCGTGGTTGTGGAAGGACCATACCGGCTTTGCCGAAGCAGAGGCCATCACTACGGCGGCGGCGGCGAACCGACCGCAGTATCTCACCAAGTGCGGCGGGAAATATTCCAGCGAATGGTTTTGGTCGAAGATTTGGCATTGTGTGCGCGAAGCGCCGGCGGTCTTTGACGCCGCGTACACGTGGGTGGAACACGCGGACTGGATGCCAGCAGTGTTGACTGGTACCGATCACCCCGACCGGCTCAAGCGTGGCATCTGCGCCGCCGGGCACAAAGCGATGTTCCACGACGCGTGGGGCGGCTACCCGGACGAGGAGTTTCTTCGCACGCTGGAACCAAAACTCGCGCGAATCCGCCAGACCTTACCGGCGCGCGCCTACACCATCGCCGATCGCGCCGGCGAGCTGACGGAGGCATGGGCCAAAAAACTGGGTTTGCGTCCCGGTATCCCCGTCGCGGTGGGAGCGTTCGATGCGCACCTCGGTGCGGTCGGATCGGGGATTCGGCCCGGTACGCTGGTCAAGATTATCGGCACCTCAACTTGCGATATGATGGTCGCGCCCTTGGACACCGCGCTGCCGGACATACCGGGTTTGTGCGGGATTGTGCCGCAATC
>JANWVU010000008.1 GCA_025056465.1 Verrucomicrobiia bacterium
CGGACCGGGCCGCTGCCACAATTTCTGGCAGGGGTACCGGCGCGCGTTTCCTCAGGTAAAGCAAGCCCGGTCGCCCTTCGCTTTGATCGATGCTGATATTAGCCTCATGCGCAACGAGCAGAATCCCGGGACCCTGATACACGTGGCTATAATCATGAACGTCAATGAGTAGATGACCCGGCAATGCCTGCCGTTGAATCCAACCGTGGAATACCGGGATGAAATCCTTCAACGGTTTGGCCTCGGGGTTGGTGATAAAGAATTTTACCCCAAACTTGTGCGTTGCGAGTTGAATCATTTCTTCCAGATGGCCGCTCGCGCTGCGGCTTTCTCCTGCTGCAGTTTTTCTGCGCAACTGTGCGCACCTTCGATGAACAACTGCGCTTCCTCAATCAGCCGGTGGGTTGCTTCAGCGGTCAACGGCGGACGTTGATCATGTCGCCGATACAAATACGCCGCCAACGACGGCGCAAATATACCGGCCAACCGCGACTTGAACTCCGCCACAATTACGGCGGGCTCGTTTGGGCAATCCGGCCATCTCTCCCGCACCAAACCCAGCGCCGCTTCCAACATGGATTGATACGCCAGCTCATCGGCCTTCGCAAAGTTACCGGCTTCGTGCGCCAGTTGTGCCTCGAAATTCAGCCGTTCCGCAGCGCTGAGCGCAAATTGAAGGGCGGACACCACCTCGCCGGCGCACTCGCCGACGCCGATGTCGCCCATGCTGAACTCACGCGGGTCGCCCCAGTCCGAGTAGAAACTCGGGTCCTGCTCGTAGGGGGGCACCTGCATGAGGTCCTCGATCATGCGTCGAGCCTCGGCTTTGCCAATGCGACCAATAAAATCACCAAAACTTTCGTTGCCCTGCCGCTCTCGCGCAAACCGTTCGATGATGCGCTCGACCACCAGCGGGACGTTTCGCGCCGGTACGCTGCCAATCGCCAAACCATACCGGCCCGCGTTGTTGCGCCACTGCCCGCCGAGCAACACTTGAAAATGCGGCACCTTGTGGTTCCCAATCGTGCGGCTGTTACCGTAAAATCCAATGTCGGCCAAATGATGTTGCCCGCACGAATTGAAGCAACCGCTCATTTTGATTTTCAGTCCCTTCACCGCGGTATCGAGCGTGTAAAACTTATCGGCCAGTCGCGCCCGTAGCTCGCGCGCCAACCCTCGCGACGATGCAATCCCCAGTTTGCAGGTATCCGTACCGGGGCACGCCGTCATGTCGTAAATCGTACCGGCCCCCGCTTCACCCAATCCGATGTCCACCAACTCGCGATACAACGCCGGTAGGTCCGCTTCGGCTACCCAGCGGATGACGAGATTTTGTTCTACCGTCGTGCGTACATTATCGCCGCTATAGCGTCGAACGATATCCGCCAACTGCCGTGCTTGCGTCGCGGTGATGTCGCCCAGCGGACAGCTCACCGTAACCGTCACATAGCCCGGCTGACGCTGTCGGTACACATTCGTCTCCAACCACGCCTCAAACCCAGGGGGCCGCTCGCCGTTGAGCGGCTGCGGCGGTTTCAAAGGTCGTTCCGCGAACTGCTCGGCCTGCGGCAGATACGCCGTCCACCGCGGATCCGGTGCGAGCGTTTTGCGCTCTTCCGCCACCAACCGCCGAAACTCCTCAATCCCGAGTTTCTCCACCAAAAACTTAATTCGCGCGCGCGCACGGTTCTGTTTCTCGCCCAAACGTGCATACACACGCGCAATCGCCTGCGCCGTCGGCAACAGCTCTTCCACGGGCACAAACTCCGACAGCACTTTCGCTTGATACGGCACGGCACCCAGCCCGCCACCGACCAACACCTTGAACCCGCGTCGTCCATCCCGCACACGCGCGATCATTCCCAGATCATGCATGTGCGCCAACCCACACGCTTCCTCCTCGCAACCCGAAAATGCCGGTTTGAATTTGCGTCCGAAATCCTGTGTGTCGGGATGTCCGAGGAGGAAATATGCCAGCGCGCGCGCGTAGGGTGTCACATCGAACGCCTCGGTGCGGCACACACCCGCCAGCGGGCACGCGGTCACGTTGCGCACTGCATTGCCGCACGCCTCCCGGGTGGTGATGCCCACCGCCGCCAACCGGCGCATGATCGTGGGAGTGTCTTCGATGTGCACAAAATGCAGTTGGAAATCCTGCCGGGTTGTGATGTGCAAAATCCCATCGGAATACTCCTCAGCCACCTCAGCCAAAACCTCGAGCTGCTTGGGATTTAATCCGCCATACGGAATCTTGATCCGTTGCATCCCGGGCGCATCCCACTCTGTGTCGGGGCCTTTCTTTAAGCCCGCTTGCGGATACGCCAATTGTTGCGTCTTGAAGCCGTCCCAGCGCTGTCCGTTGTCGTAGCGCTGACCATACACACCTCGCCGCAGCCGCGCCTCAGCAAAAACTTTTTCGTCAAGCTTGCCAAGCCGACGCAATTCCAACTGCGTCTCATAAGCGTCAATCTCGCGCCCCAGGTCCACCGGGATTTGATCCGCCAGTTTTTCCTTCCACGTCATCGTAGAGCCACAATGTCCGAAACAGCCACCGGCTCAACCAGAAAATTGCCGGTCAAGCCGCGAAAAAGTGAGTCCGCCGCTTGAGATTGCCGCGGCGTTGAGCCCGCGCCGATTTCTCTTCTCGATGCGGCCCCCCTTTGCTAGGCGATGTGCCCATGAGCAAACTTCCCATCGGCGTAATCGTCGGCTTGACAGACAAGCCAGAGAACGAACTGGGCAAAGTGGTGGACCTCGGATTGCGAAGCTGTCAGGTAGCGTCATGGAACATGGAGTTGTGGACGCCATCAATCGGCAAGGCGCTCATCGAGGCGGCTCGCAAGCTCGAGATCACCATCACCACGTTTTGGGCGGGTTACCCCGGCCCCGTCGTCTGGGATTTGATTGACGGCCCGTCCACCGGTGGGCTAGTGCCGCCGCAATATCGCGCCGAGCGTGTCGCCGCATTGAAAAAAGCGGCAGACTTCGCGGCCTCACTTGGTCTACCCTCCATTACGACCCACGTGGGTTTTTTGCCTGTGGACCCAAAAGACCGCGTGTACCTCGACACGGTAGATGCAATTCGCGAGATCGCCGAGCACTGTCGGCGGCTCGGATTGGAATTTTGGTTCGAGACCGGACAGGAAACGCCCGTGACTTTGCTGCGCACCATCGAGTTGGTCAATACCGGCAACCTCGGCATCAATCTCGATCCCGCCAACCTCATTCTGTACGGCATGGGCAATCCTGTGGACGCCCTCGATGTCTTTGGTCGCTACGTGCGGGGTGTCCATGCCAAGGACGGCCGATACCCTACTAATGGGCGCGAACTTGGACGAGAAACTCCGTTGGGCGAAGGGCAGGTCAATTTCGCGGTGTTGATTTTCCGAACTGAAAGCGCGCGGTTATAGCGGTGCGGTGACCATCGAACGCGAAATCAGCGGCCCACAGCAGATTGAGGACATTCGTCGCGCGATTCGGTTGCTAGAGCCACTGTGTTGAATACCGCCTTCGGTGCGTCAAATCATAATTCTTTTTTGATGAACTCTAGCAATCTCGCCTCGAGCTCGGGTGGCATCGGCTCCTGTGGGTGACACGCTTCCTTACACGTCTGCAACGTAAGCCGGTACGTTTCCACGTACTCCAAACACAACGGACAATCTCGCAAGTGCGCTGTCAGTTTCGCGTGCTTCTCAGGAGGTAACGTGCCGGACACATAGTCGAACAATAAACGATGCACCTGGCGGCAGCCCGGCAACCGCAGCAAACATTTCACGTAATTGACGACACCTTCAATCATACGCGCCCTCTCAGATATGGCAGCAACGCCTTCCGCAACGCCAACCGCGCCCGATGCAACCGGCTCTTCACGGCCGGTACCGTCACGCCCATCGCCTCTGCAATCTCTTCCATCGACATCTCTTCCACATCCGCCAGTAACACCGTCGTGCGATACGGCTCCGCCAACGCGTCAATCGCCGCCCGCATCCGCTCCCCCAACTCCGCCTGCGTCAACGTCCGCGTCGGAACCGACTTCGTGTCCGGCAGCTCAATCACCGGCAACTCGTCTTCCTCGCGTGTGGCGTCCAACGAAACATTCTGCTCAAATTTTTTGTTCCGTCGCAATTTCATCAAGGCCGCATTCGCGGTCACACGGTACAGCCAGGACGTCAATGCCGAGCGCCCTTCAAAAAACTCAATCTTGTTCCAAATGTTGACCAACGCGTCCTGAACCACCTCCTCCGCCTCATGTTGATCGCGCGTAATTTGCAGCGCCACCCCATAAATCTTCGACCCATGCCGACGCACCAACTCCTCCAGCGCCTCTTTATCGCGCGCCTTTAGCCGCTCCACCAGTGCGACGTCATCTAGTTGGCTCAGCGCCGTGGTCATATTGGGTAGCCTCGTTCATTCGATGCCAACTCCAAGCAAAAAGTTTTATCGTTTTCCCGTTGTGCTATGGTCCTGCCATGCCCAATCGCCTCATCCACGAAAAAAGTCCCTATCTGCGCCAACACGCCCACAACCCCGTCGATTGGTATCCGTGGGGCGACGAAGCAATCGCCAAAGCCCGCTCCGAAAACAAACCCATCTTCCTCTCCATCGGCTACTCCACCTGTCACTGGTGCCATGTAATGGAGCGCGAGTCGTTTGAGGATCCCGCCGTTGCCGAGATCCTCAACCGCCACTTCGTCCCCATTAAGGTGGACCGCGAAGAACGACCCGACCTGGATCACGTTTACATGACCGCGGTGCAGGCTACGACTGGTCAAGGCGGTTGGCCAATGAGCGTCTGGCTCACACCCCAACTCGAGCCTTTTTACTGCGGCACCTATTTTCCGCCCGAACCTCGTTACGGACGACCAAGTTTCAAACAACTGCTGACCCGCATCCACGAAGTTTGGCAACAACAACGCGATGCCGTCCTGCACCAAGCCCACGAAATCACCGCTTTGATCCGGCAGGATACCGACCGTGCCACCACGCGCGAGCCGATTCTTCTGTCACCGGAACCGCTCCGACTCGGGCGCCAACAATTCGAACGCAGCTTTGACCCCATCCACGGCGGATACGGCGGCACACCCAAATTCCCGCGGCCGGTAGTTTTCGAATTTCTTTTGCGCGTCGGGAGCGCCGAGTCGGTCCTTTTTACGCTTCGGCAAATGGGCCGCGGCGGCATCTTTGACCAGCTCGGTGGTGGATTCCACCGCTACAGTGTGGACGAACGATGGCTCGTCCCACACTTTGAAAAAATGCTCTACGACCAGGCGCAACTTCTCCGCTGCTACTGCGATGCGTGGTTGCTGACCCGCGATGACTTTTTCGCCGACATCGCGCGACGCACTTGTGAATACGTTCTGCGTGATCTCACTGACCCGGCCGGCGGCTTTTACGCCGCCGAAGATGCCGACAGCGAGGGCATGGAAGGGCGATTCTACATCTGGAGAAAATCGGAGATACCAAATGAGGCTGTCTGTGACTATTACGGCGTCACCGAAGCCGGTAACTGGGAGGACGGTTGGAACATCTTGCACGTCACCCGCGACACGCCTCCACCGGACCTCGAATTATGGCGCCAACGACTCTTCGAGATTCGTTCGCAGCGCCCACGACCCCACCGCGACGAAAAAATCATCGCTGCATGGAACGGCCTGATGATCTCCGCCCTCTGCCACTACGCGCGTACCGTTGCCGTCGCCACCAACCCGACCCTACCGACTGAACCACGCATCTTGACCGCTGCCCAACGCGCCGCTACACGCTATCTCACCGGCTCGCTCCACCGCACCGAAAACATGCCGGCAATCCTCGACGACTACGCCGCCGTCGCCACAGCCATGCTCGACCTCTATGAAACCGACTTCGACGCGCGATGGCTCCACCGCGCCGTTGAATTGGCCGACACCATGATCGCGCGATTCGCCGACGAGCAAGCCGGTGGCTTCTACATGACTGATGGCCAGGACCCCCACCTCATTGTCCGACCACGCGAACTGTACGACGGGGCGGAGCCGAGCGGCCAATCCATCGCCACGCTGTTACTATTACGTTTGGCCGACATCACCGGCACTGAACGCTACCGGCGTCTCGCCGAACAAACGTTGCGCACCCATGCTGCGTGGATGACCCGTGCTCCACATGCCGTCCCGTATCTTCTCTGTGCACTGGACTGGTATCTGCACGGCGCCACACAGGTTTTCATCGCCGGTAACCCGCAGCCTTTCTTGCCGGTCCTTCGCGAGGCCTACCGGCCTCGGTTAGTTGTCGCGCTCGCTGAACACCAACCGCACCCACGCCCGATGCTGGACAACCAGCCCACCGCGTACCTCTGTCACCAGTTCACCTGTCGTGCTCCGACGACCGACCCGGTGGTGCTCCGAGACCAATTAAGTGAAGCGTCTCGAACCCATGCCTCCGGCGTGACGAGTTTTTGAGCCGTTACTACCCCAGTTTGTTGGATTTTAGGCACACAAAAAAATCAGCCGCCCGATGGACGATGGGCGGGTTTTGGAGTGCGGGCCGGCACCACTTCTTCCCGGGTCCAGCGGTAGATCAGTTCGCGGTAGTCGGTGTTCATCAACGTGCTAATGGCGAGCATGCAGAGGATGGCGAGGCTAAAAACGATGTAGCCTGAGTAATCGTGATAAAGCGGTAGTACGACATCCTGTCCGAACCCTTGCGCCACAAATGCAATCGTCACGATGCGCGCCAGGTTGCCGATCACCGCCAGCGGAATTGCGCAGAGGAACAACAGCCATTTCTTCCACGCCCGGTCCAACGTGACGTAACCATAAATGGCCGTCAGCGCCATCAAAGCAATGAGCGACCGGATTCCGCTACATGGATCGGCCACATCCAGCGGTTCAAACGTGCCCTTGACCGAATGAATCGCCGTGCCCTGTTGCACTACCTCCAGCCCGAAAAGATTAAGGATTTTGACCGCAAACGTCGTGGTGAACATCCGCAATGGGAACGCGATGATCGGATCGAGGAAGTTCACCGGGATCATGAAAAACAGGAACGCGCAAGCAAACCAAAGCTCCCGCGCCCAGCGCCAACCGGCCAGATACCACGTCAGACCGAAAAGCAAAATCGGCAGCGACCCGGCTAAAATGCGTGGGTTGGCGGAGCGCACCCCGACCCAATAGATAAACATCGCGCCGACGACCAACCACAGGCCTGCATTACCTGGTTGCATTGGCACCCGATGCAGCACCGTTCGCCATTTCCAAATCAAGACCCCCAGCGAAACCAACGGCACCAGATAACCATGCGCGTAGTCTTGCCCGGCACCCCAGTAGCTCGCCAGCCACCGAAACACCGACATGGCGCGCTCGTTGGCGACACAGGTTTTATCGATCCCAAACGCATACAACACCAACCCCAGCATCACGACCGCGAGAATGAGCCGTTGCCGTGACTCCGGCCGAGTGGGCCACCGCATCGTCCAATCTTCGTTTTGGCGTTCGGGAGGCAGCAGCGGTCGGAGAAACTCCGGAAGTCTCATGCGTCACCTCGCAAGCACTAGAGCATAAATTCGGCTCGATTTCAACGACTCACGCCCGGGACGACACGGTTGCTCAGCAGCACCTGCTGCCCATCCGGTGTGACGGCTTCAATTTGACGCAACGGGAAATTAGGAGGCGGCGGCGGCTGAAACAGTCGCATTAAGAACGGATTTTTGCCGCGCATCAGATCGATCGCCGACATCTCGAGGTAAGTGGCCTGCGTCAGGTACACTGCCGCGATGAAGCGAACCCCATCGTTGATGAGCAGGTAATCTTTCTCGTTGGTCGGAATCCACACGCAACTCCGGTCACCGTACCACGCGACGGCCCACGGGATGTCACTGGACAGCAATGCATCCTCACGGAACAATCGGGCCACCGCCGCGCAGACGCCTCCATCAAACGGTGGGTACGGCAGTGTGGTCGCTGGCGGCAACACGGTGTACACCACAGGCAACGCGTTTAGCGAGACGAACGTGCCGACGACCGCCGCTCGCATCAGCCGGGTGCGCAGTTGAAGTCGCTCAAACAACACGTAGAAAAAGGCCGCGGCATACACCACCATCACCGGCATCAGCACGATCAAAAAGTTGCGCGGCCCACCGGTTCCGCCTCCCACGCATAAGGCGGCCACCAAAAACAACAGCGACCAAAACACATACCGACGCAGCCGATACACTTCGTCGCGACGCCACCGATGAAGCAGCGACACGAGAAAAAACGCGATCACGTAGTTGGCGCCCACATCTTTGACTGTCTCGCGGTACACCGTGTGCAGGTTCAGAAGCCCCTGACGCACCAAAATAATCGGCGCACGGCGGGGAATCTCAGGGCTTAGCGTGCGCTGCAATTGTCCCGG
This sequence comes from Verrucomicrobiia bacterium, assembly GCA_025056465.1. GTDB lineage: Bacteria > Verrucomicrobiota > Verrucomicrobiia > Palsa-1439 > Palsa-1439 > JANWVU01. The sequence goes on from JANWVU010000008.1 coordinate 8,368, forward strand.
CGCAATCTCCGACGGTGTGTTGCGTCCCGTGCCCTCAAACAAAACGTATCGGTTCAACCCAAACCAGGTACGAGACACTTTCCAATTCCGCGCCAGCCACGGTGCCCACATGAGCGCAAACACCAGCACCACCAACCCCATCCTCAGCCAACGATCGCGTGGAAAAGAGACGCCCACATACACCACCAGCGGCAACACCAACACCGCCATGGGGTATCGGGTCAGGCTTCCGACTGCCACCGCCAACGCGCTGATCGCCAACGCCACGTACGACCACGCTGGATGCCGCTCGTCGCTCACCCATTTCTCCGCTTTGATCACGCCAAAAGCGGACAGCAAAAAAAGTACGCCCAACCAGTTTAGTTCCAAGCCAGACACCGCCGCATCCAGCAGCCCGTCGCAGAACAAAAACAAAAAACAACTCAGCACGGCCACTCGGTGGTCGAACATCTCGCGCGCCAGCAGGTACACCAGCACCAATCCCACCATAAAACTTCCCCACCCGATGATCATCAGCAGACGGTCGGCGCGAACCGTGCGGATGCCAGGAGCAATGTCGAAGTTAGGCCGCACCACCTTGAAAATGGCCGCCAACAGATACGGATAACCGGGCGGCGTAAACAAATCAGGTTGGGTCGCGGTTTGTGGGTGTAGCGGGGTCGCTCCCAGTGCTTTGTAATGCCCAATCGCGGCGGGCCGCACCACGCGCGTCACATAGCCCTCGCCGCGCGCGATGTTACGCGCCAACTGGCCGTAATTCATCACTTCCGCATCGCGCAGACCATAAAATTGCGTGCCCGTGTAAACGACAATCACAAGCAACACCAACACAAAGAACATCCCCACCCGAAACAACCCGCCACCCCGCCCGCCCTCCATCTCGTAAACCCAGTCTTGCCACCGCTCGTACAGCGGTTTGCGCGCGGCGCGCACCACATGCACGGTGGTTTTTTTGGTGGCCGGGTTGCTGCTCATCGAATGTGATGCACCTTACCGCACGCGCCATGCCGGTCGCAACGGTGTTTCCCGTCGCGCAGTCCAACCTAAATTGGCTTGGCTTTGGTGCTTCCGATGTTACGCTTCTGCTTTGGAGAATCCCATGGGGGGAAGTGGAAGCGAAGTTGCTCAGGCTCGACAGTCGCCGTTGGTGCGACAGTTCTCCGTGTTTCTGGAGAACAAAATTGGCGCGTTACTCGAGCTGACGCGTTTGCTTGGCCAACACAACATCCACATCTGTGGCATCTCCGTCGTGGACACTGCCGACTCTGCCGTGGTGCGACTCGTGGTGGATGACCCCGCGCGCTGCCACGAAGTCCTCACCGAAGCCGGCATCGCCGCCGCCGAATCCCAAGTGGTTGTGGTGGAATTATCCCAAGGGGTCGAAAAACTCGGCGAGATTTTGCGGCTGCTCGTGACCGCCGAGGTCAACCTCCAATACGTCTATTCCCTCATGATTCGGCCGCGCGACCACGCCCTGCTTGCCATTCACTGCGAGGACCCCGAATACGCCCGCGATGTTCTTGTGCGAGGTCGCGTCACAGTGCTGAGCCAGCAAGACATCTCTCGCTGATCATGGAGCAACCCACTCCCATCGGCTTGGCGATCGTGATTTGCGACCAAATCATCGAGGACAAACTCACCCACAAAAAATCCCTTATCGGCATCTTCAACCAGATTGCCACGCCCACCTTTCCCTGCCGGCACCCGCGCATGGCCGTGTTTGTCTCACTCACGGAAGGCCGCGGCCCTTACGAGGTGCGTTTGCGTATCGTGCATGAGGAAACGAACACCAGCATCGGTGAGGTCAAAGGGCAAATTCAATTCGCCGACGTCAACGCCGTCGCGGAGCTAAACTTCGAACTTCTCAACGTCGCGTTCCCCCATCCCGGCTTGTACTCCATTGAGTTTTATTGCAACGACACGCTCGTGCTCGAACGGCGCTTTCACGTCGTCAAAATTCAACCGTCTCCGTCGGGCAACTAACCCTTCGCGGGGCCTTCAGTCCGTCGCCGATTGAAATTGCGGCCGGTGCTCCTCCAGAAACTCGCGCATCGTTCGCGCCGGCCGCCCCAACAACTGCGACACCGTGGGCGTCACCACCTTAGCCAAACCCGCCCGCACCAACGCATACAACTCATTCAACGCCTCTGCCATCCACGCATCCATCCCCGCCGCCACAGCCCGCCGCACAAACTCGTCGCCCGACTCATCCTCAAACACCACGGGCCGACCCAACACCTCCGTAAGCAACTGCGCCACCTCACCGTGTGACAAGGCTTGTGGGCCGGTAAGCAAATACGCACGTCCCTCATGACCGGGTTGCGTAAGCGCAACGGCCGCCACCGCCGCAATGTCCGCGGTGTCAATCCAACCCATGGCACCATTGCCGGTCGGCAATGCAAACCGACCCACCGACGCAATCTGCGGCGCATGCATTAACAGATTCTGCATGAAAAAACTCGGACGCAGATGCGTCCACGCCAGACCCACGCTCTCCAACTGTTTTTCCGCCACTCCATGAACCCGCGGAATGCGCGCGCGCGCCGATGGCGAGGCGCCCAACGACGACATCCGCACCACGTGCTTCACCCCCGCCATTTTAGCCGCTTCCAAAAACGCGCGTTGCTCCGTGACCATCCCGGCATGCGGGACCTGCAACAGAAAAACTTTCTCCACGTCTGCCAACACCGTCGCAAAACCTGCCGGATGCCGATAATCCCCGGCCACGATTTCCACTGCGGACGGCAACATGGTGCGCGCCCGTGCCGGGTCGCGCACCATCGCGCGCACGCGCGCACCCTGTGCGACCAGCAGGGTGGTTAGTTGCCGTCCAATTCGTCCCGTCGCTCCTGTGACCAAAATCATGGGTTCACCTCGCTGCTAAGATGATTGCGGCACGCAAAAGTTTCCGCCTGCACTCGCTCACCGTATCTCCTACACTAGCGTTGATGACCCGCTTCTGTTGGCCAACCGATCGCGTCCTAGTCATGGGCATTGTCAACGTCACGCCGGACTCGTTCTCCGACGGCGGCCGGTATTTTTCGCCCGACCGTGCGTGCCAACACGCGGAAACGCTCTGGCGTGCTGGGGCCGACATCCTCGATGTTGGTGGCGAAAGCACCCGACCGGGCGCCGACCCGGTACCTGCCGAGGAGGAATGGCGACGCATCGAGCCGGTCATCACGTGGTGGGCTGCTACGTCGCACCTACCGGACTGCCCCCGTCCCAAACCATGGCTCTCGGTGGACACGACCAAGGCCGTTGTGGCGGAACGCGCGCTCGACGCCGGTGCTCACATCATCAACGACATCTCAGCCCTTCGCTTCGACCCCGACATGGTTGGCGTTGTGCGAGGAGCGGGAGCCGGTGTGGTGCTGATGCACATGCAGGGAACTCCCCAAACCATGCAGGTAGCCCCTCACTACGAGGACGTCGTCCGCGAAGTGCGCGCTTTCTTGGCCGACCGAGTCGCTTGGGCTATCGCGCACGGCATTGCGCGCGAGCAAATCGCCATCGATCCCGGTATCGGATTTGGCAAAACCCTCGACCACAACCTAGAATTGCTCGCTCACATGGAGACGTTCACCTCACTAGGTTGCCCCCTGCTCCTTGGCGCCTCGCGCAAATCGTTCATCGGCAAACTCACCGGTCGCGAGCCCGCCGATCGCACGGCCGGTTCGCTCGCAGTGGTCGCATGGGCGATCCTGCATCGCGCACGCGTGCTGCGCGTCCACGACGTCGCCGAGACCCGCGACGTCATCACCCTGATCACGACCCTGCAACGGTACAAATCCTGTCCTGTTTCGCCACCAACCCCGGTAGGTTAATTACGAAATTGCGATGACCCGCTTCCTCGAACTGCTCAGCGCCTACTACCGGCCCGTTATTGAGATTGGGCTGTTGGCAGCGGTCTTCTACTACTTGTTGTTGCTACTGCGAGGCACGCGCGGTGCGGCTGTTTTCAGTGGTCTGGTCATCGCACTGGCGGTGCTCGGCGGCCTCACACAGATTTTCCAACTGGAAGTCATCAATTGGATTTTGAGCCGCGTGCTCACGTGGTTGGCCATCGCCGTCGTGGTGATCTTCCAACCCGAAATCCGACGCGCGCTCGCCCAACTCGGCAGCCAACAACTGTTCGGCTCTACCCGGCAGCGCGGCGAGTTGATTGACGTGCTGGTGGACGCCGCTGCTTCACTGGCTCGCCAACGCCACGGCGCGCTCATCGCCGTCGAACGCGAAGTCGGCTTTCGCGGCGTGGCCGAATCCGGTGTGCCCCTCGAAGCCCATGCGTCGGCCGAGTTGCTGGAAACCATTTTTCATCCGACCACACCCTTACATGATGGCGGGGTGGTGCTGCGTGGCGACCGGATCATCGCTGCCGGTTGCGTGTTTCCCCTCACCCAACGCGCCAACCTCAGCCCCACGCTCGGTATGCGCCATCGCGCCGCGTTGGGCTTGTCGGAGGAAACCGACGCCGTGGTCATCGTCGTCAGCGAAGAACGGGGCGAGATTTCCGTGGCCCACCGGGGTCAACTGACCACCGGTTTGGACCCGGCCGCGTTGCGCGCCTGGCTGGTGGGCACTCTGATGCCGCCCCCGCAGAAAACGCACTGGGCGCGCGAATGGCTGCGGCGCGCCGTGGATACGTTGATGGTGCCGCGTCCTGCCGAAGAATCCGGTAAGAGTGACGACCTGCGCAAATGAACTGGCTAACGCATAACTGGCGGTTGAAACTGGCGGCGCTCGTGCTTGGCGCCACCACGTGGTGGTTCGTCAGCAACATCACCAATGACCGCCGCCTGCTTCAGGCAGTGCCGGTGGAGGTGCGCACGCGTGACAACGTCATTGTGCTCGAGCAAAGCACCAGCCTCGCCGATGTCGAAGTGCGCGGCACCCGAAACGATGTCCGCCAGATCCAACGTGATGATTTGTTGGTGGTCGCCGACCTCACCCGCGAATCCCGCCGGGGCGAGGTCTCCTGCCGGCTGGGTCCGTCCAACGTGCGTCACCCGCGTTGGATCCAGCCGGTCGCCGTCAACCCCGGTCGGCTTGTCGTTGTGCTCGACGACCTCGTGACTCGCGACCTACCGGTACACGTTCCCCTCGAAGGGCAACCGGCGGCTGGCTATCGCGTCGAGCGCATCGCGGTTTTCCCCGAAAAAATTCCCGTTCGCGGCCCCAAAACTCGCCTCGATGAACACCCCCGGCTCACCACGGCCGCCGTCTCGTTGCACAACCGCCGCGCTTCCTTTCGCGAGCGCGTCGAGCTAAGCTTGGACCCTATGACTGACCTGCCGCTGCCCAGACGGTGGGTGGAAGTGGATGTCCAAATCCGAGCCATAACTGCGGAGGAATCAGCACCATGACAACCGATCGCAAAATCTTCGGGACCGACGGCGTGCGCGGCACAGCCAACGTGGAGCCGGTCACCGCCGAAACCGCGCTCAAACTCGGTCGTGCGGCGGCGCACGTGTTCAAAACGCGACTTCCGCAGGCGCGCGGTGGCGGCCGCCATAAAATCGTCATCGGCAAAGACACACGCCTCTCGGGTTATATGCTGGAAAACGCCATCGCCGCCGGGGTGCTCTCCATGGGTGCCGATGTGCTGCTGATTGGCCCGCTGCCCACGCCCGGCGTCGCCTACATCACCCGCTCATTGCGCGCCGATGCCGGTATCGTGTTGACCGCCTCGCACAATCCCTACGAGGACAACGGAATCAAATTCTTCCGGCATGACGGGTACAAACTCGACGACTCCATCGAGGCGGAAATCGAGCAATTGGTGTTCAGCGGCCAAATCGAAAACATTCGCCCCACGGCCGAGCAAATCGGCAAAGCGTTTCGGATTGACGATGCATTAGGCCGGTACGTTGAGTTTGCCAAAAACTCGTTTCCCAAAGGATTGACGCTAGATGGCCTACACATCGTCGTGGACGTGGGCAACGGCGCCGCCTACAAAAGTACACCGTGCGTCCTGCGGGAGTTGGGTGCCAAAATCACCGTGTTCAACAACACACCCGACGGCACGAATATCAACCGCCGGTGCGGCTCGATGTATCCCGACGTGATGTGCCAAGCCGTGCGCGCCGTTGGCGCCGATGTCGGCATTTCTCACGACGGAGATGCCGACCGCGTGTTGTTGTGCGATGAACACGGTCAACTCGTGGACGGGGATGAAGTGCTTGCGATCACCGGACTGGACTGGCTGGGCCGCGGGGCGTTGTTGCAGAACACACTCGTTGCGACCGTGATGAGCAATCTCGGTCTCGACCTCACCATCCGCAATGCTGGTGGCCGTGTCGTGCGCACGCAAGTCGGTGACCGCTACGTCATCGAGGAAATGTTGGCCAACAACTACAATGTCGGTGGCGAGCAATCGGGCCACATCATCTTCCGCGATTTCACCACGACCGGCGACGGAATCATCAGCGCGTTGCAGGTGCTGCGCATCATGCTGGAAAAAGACCGCCCTCTCAGCGAACTGCGTAAGGTCTGCGTCAAGTTCCCGCAGGTGGTGCTCAACGTCAAAGTGCGCGCCAAACCGGATTGGTCCGAGTTACCGGAAGTCACGACGCGAATCCGGCAGGTGGAAGAAAAACTCGGCGCCAATGGCCGTGTGTTCGTTCGCTACAGCGGTACCGAGCCGAAAGCGCGCATCCTCATCGAAGGCCCCGACCAAAAACAAATTACTGAGTGGGCCGAGGACATCGCCGCGGTGATCAAAGCGCGGATTGGCGCGTGAGCAAACGCCCCCGGCCGCCTGCACCGATTCGCTTTGCGACCTGCCGCCCGGCAGTTACTCAAACAAACTCCGGTCACCGTTCGGATTGAGGCGTGCGACGTTGGCGGAGGGCCACCGGGAGTCAAGCGTACCGGCCGCCATGGTCATTGGTTCGACGTGGCCGTCCATCATCAGTACCATCGCGCGTCCACCGTGCCGGAAGTGGGTGGTGGGAATTTCCGTGTGGAACGGGTGCACATAGTAAAACTCTTCCAACATCGGATTGCTCATCGAAGCCGGTGGTTGAATAGTGTTGATGTTGGCCGCGTCCGCAAAACAAACAACGGCCGACGGTGAATTGCTCAGTTGCGAGGGTGACTTCAAAAATTGCAACCGATTGAACCCGTACCCGCTGGTGATCTTGTCAAACTTCTGCCGCCACTTCGGCGACGTGTAGTCGTAACTGGGGCACACTTCGATGCCGTGTTGTTTGCGGTGGTAGGGGAATAGCAGGGCTCTGGTCAAATCCAGCGGTCGAGAAGCCGGTGGGCAAGCGCCGCCGCTGCAATACGGTGATTCCAACCCGAAATACCACAGCATGTCCGCCCCACCGTTCAAGGAAACTTGGTATGGGAAAAATTTCCCAAAATCGTCCACATACATGTGCGTCGCCAGTCCGAGTTGCCGCAGGTTACTGGTGCAGATTCCGCGTTGGGCGGCATACCGAGCCTGTCGCAACGCCGGCAAAAGCAAGGCCCCCAACAACGCCACAATCCCAATGGTGACGAGCAACTCAATCAGCGTAAAGGCGCGGTTGCGGGCGTTCATGGAGAAACATGGGGCGGGCCGGTTGCCGGCCCGCCCCACGCCGTGATTCCACTCAACTCCGACGCCACCGGGTCGAAATCGCGGCCAGCGTCACGCCCAAGCCTACCAGCAAGCCGGTAGTCGGCTCTGGGATGAACTCGATCCGCTCAAACGTCACCGTCGCCACCAACGACGGATTATTGGGATCAGTGTACCCATCTTGGTAGGCCATGATTGCAACGGTATCCACCACAAACGGATAGTTCGTGTCGTACGAGAATTGGGTATCTAGGTCGAGCGGCGGCACACCGGTAAGCAACAGCGTCAGCGAGCCATCGCTTTGCACCTGATACATCGTCAACGACAATTCGCGAGTAAAACCATCGTAATCTAACACTGCCTCGAGAACGACGTCCTCCGGCAACTCCGTAATCAGAGGCGGCGGATTGGCTCCGAGGTCCGACGCAGGACCAAAGATCGCCGCGAAGTTGCTGAACGCATCGCCGCCCCCTTTTTGGGCACCCGCTACAACGGGCGTCAACGTCGGCCCCGGGGTGGCGGGATTCCACGTAGACAACTGCGGGAAGTAGTTAAACTCGACCGTGTGGAAGAAGTCCGAGCTGAAAAAGTTGGAGAACGACCCGGTGCGGTCGCCGCCAGTCAGCGCGCTATTGACTAGGCCAAATGCAATCTGTGCGGCGGTGTCTGTGGGTGCGCTGATCACGTTGAAACTAAACCGCACCTTCAACGTGAAGTTGTCCGATTGCGTGAACGTCGCACCGATCGGGCGATCCAGCCGCGCTGTAGGCAGTGCGGAGTTGAGGTTTACCGTCAACGACCCAGGCGCGTCGCCGCTGTATTTGGGCGCGTCGTTGTTCCACGCAAACTGACTGTTTGAGTTGTCGCCCACGCCAAACGACCACGTGGGAAACGGACTGGTTGAAAAATCTTCCACCCAGGCATGGGAGGAAGGAATAAACACCGCCGACAACGCGGCGGCCAACGCAACGGCTGTCTGACGAATCATGGTGTCTCCTTTCGAGCGAAGGTTGTTTCTGATGTTTGCGTCGGCCGTTATTCTGACTTCCGGCTTCAATCCTACCGGCCCGCCTTCCCCGAACACCGGGTGGCTGTTGGGCTTTCGTATCCGGTCACAGCAGCGCCACTGTCGCCGATTTTCACGGCGTTCCCTGCACCGACGCAGGTTCGTCAAAGAACTGCGGCGCTTTTACCCCTCACCACATAAAAAGCAAGAATAAATCAAGCCACGGCTGCTCGCTTAAGCAGGCGTAAGCCCCGATGGCTTCCCTGTCCGCGGTCTCGCTGATTGCGACGCAACCCGCCACGGTCTACCGCGATTGCCCGTTGCGTTTCGCGCGCGCCGCAGCGGCCTCGTCGGCCGCCAACACGCTGGTTTGTCGCTCGCGCCGAAGTTGCACAACGCTTTTGATAGGTAGCCGCGCCGCGCCGCGCCCCGCGCGCGTTTTCACGCGCAGGCCGGTGGCCAGCCGTTTTTTGGCCGCGGCAATTGCGCCACTGGCACGGTATTGGGGCAACCATTCGGCCTGCGCGACGAGCATCTCGTCGGTCATCTGCCACACTTCCGGTGGGTTGCAAACAGCGGCCACCAGCGGGTCGTGAAGCATCGCCAGTTTCAGCAAGCCGACATCCCCGCGCACGGCGGCTTCTTTTCCATGCGCTGGACATTGATGCCGGCCAGCAACCGATTTTCGCGGATGTCTTGTTCATAAAGCCGCGACACCATCTCCAGGTTGCGCGCATTGATATCATTAATCGCGAAATGTGTATCCCGTAACTCCCGAACGGCCAGCATGGCACGTGTCAGCATGCGCGTGAACCCCACACGGCCGGTACCAATAGAGGCGACTTTCATGCTTTGGGGGTGTCTCCGCTGAAGTTTCAAATGATAAATTTATGCTCCCTGCATTCCGTGTCCGTGATCCGTCTCAATCACGCAGGATGTTAATACCCTGCGGATTCATGGTAGATTTTTGCCGTGCCGGTATCCAAGGACTTTCGCCTCTCCGACGCCAAGACGTTCGCGGCGCACCGCTGCGAAATGGTGTACATCGGCTACGGGTACGAAACCGACCCCCGCGCGCTACCGGTTCGATAATTGGTCTCGTGAGAAGTTCTCCCTGCTCCAGTGGACCGTCAGCGGCGAGGGATGTTTTCGCGCTGCGCAGGAGTACTGGCTGCGGGCGGGGCAGGCGTTTTTAGTGAACTCGCCATCGGCCACGGCTTACTGGTTGCCGCCGGGGAGATGGTGGGAGTTTTACTGGGTTTTGTTCGTGGGCGACATGGCACACTGGCACGTCGAGCAACTCATCAACCGGCAGGGGCACATTTTCGAAGGACCGCTGCCGGAAGCGTTGCGACAAACCTACGACGAAGTCGTTGCCGGCAAAACACCCGACCGCTACACACTCTGCGCGCGCATGTATCAAATCCTTATGCACCTATATCGCGGTGCCGAGACCGCGGACGATCCCGTGGAACGAGCGGTGCGCGTCATCTACCGGCAGTACGCGGACGCCGCTTTGGCGGTGCCCGACCTCGCCGCGGCCCCGTTTGTCCGTGTATCACTTTGCGCGGACCTTTCGGGCGCGGACGGGGAAAAGTCCGTGGGAATTCGTCCAACGCGTACGCATGGAACGCGCGCGTGATTTGCTGGTGTCCACGCACCGACCGATCAAAGAGATTGGGCACGCGGTCGGCTTCCGCGATTACAGCTATTTCTGTCGGATGTTCTGGCAACACACCGGCTACACGCCCGACCGGCTCCGCCAACAAGCCTGACGCAGCCCGCGTCTGACCACGAGGAGTTGACCGCCGGTTTAGCCAAGCGGATGCCACGGGATTGTTGCTTGATTGACGCAGCGCTTGCACAAGTCATGGTTTCATTGTTAGCGAGGAGGATGAACCCTGTGGAGAAAACAAATTCCCTTCGGGATGGATGGTGTCCGCCCGGCGACCTGCGGAAGTGGGCGCGGTTGGCCTCGCGCGCGGTGCAACAGCGAGTGCCCTTGCCACCCACACGCCTGTCGCCTCGGCGGCGCACAACCGCCCGCACCGTCAGCGTGTCTTGGACTCGTGGGCGGTGAGTTGCCGCACGCCGTCGTAGATGTACCACATGCCGGACGCGAAAGTGAAAATGCCAGCCGCCAGCATCGGCCAATGAAACGGCGGCTGCTGAATCTGGAGTAAAACCCAGCCGAGCGTGAGCATCTGAAAAAACGTCGCGCATTTGCCCACCCATCGGGGGCGCACCGTGACATGCCCCGTGAAGAAGTGCAGGAGCATGGTCCCGCTCAGCAGGATCACATCGCGGCTGATAACCAGTATCGGGAACCACAACGGCAACTGCTCAAACGCGCCCCCATGATCAATGCTCAAAATGACCAACGCCGAAATCAGCAGCGCCTTGTCGGCCAACGGATCCAGCCAGGTGCCCAGCTCGGTACGCTGGTTGTAACGGCGCGCAATGTAACCGTCCAATCCGTCCGACAACGCCGCCACCGCGAAAATGACAAACGCCAACACCGGCTGCCATTCGCGCACATGACCGGCCTGAAACCGCACCGCATAGTCCAGCGTCACCCAGACAAATACCGGAATGAGCAAAATTCGCAGGATGGTGATTTTGTTGGCGAGCGTCATTGCCCCAGCACTTTCGCGGCGCGCGCCAACCGCGTCAGCACCCGCTCGCGCCCCAGCGCTTCCAACATGGGGTATAGCGACGGACCAATCGCCCGTCCCGACACCGCCAGCCGGCAGGGGTGGATGAACTCGGCCGGCTTCACTCCTCGCTGGGTCGCCAACCGTTTCAGCGCGTCCTCCAGTGCCACCGCCGACCATTCCGTCGTGGTGGCGAATTGTGAGGCCAGCGCCTCAAGTTTTGCGGCCAGTGCCGGACCGCGACCGACCTTCTCCACCGCCACGGGATCGAACTCGATCTCTTCTGTGACGGCCCACCCAACCCACTCCGGTAGGTCCTTGAGTAACTTGATCTTCTCTTTCACCAACGCCAACACCGACAGCGGAACCGGCTTCGGCAGGAACGGCTGAGCTAACTCGGCGAATCGCTCCAGCGACATCGCCCGCAAATACTCGCCGTTCATCCACGTGAGCTTGGTCACATCAAACCGTGCGTTGGCGCGCAGAATTTGGGGCAGATCAAATCGCTCGATGACCTCCTCAATGGTCATGATTTGGCGATCGTCTTTGGGCGACCAGCCCAGCAGGCACAGGTAATTCCGCACGGCTTCCGGCACAAACCCATCGGCGATGTAGGTGGCCAGCGACGCCAACCGCGCCTTGGATGGATCCGGGTCGCTCTTGCTCATTTTGCTGCCGTCGGCGTTCAAAATCATCGGGATATGTGCATAAGCCGGTGGGGTCACTCCAAGCGCGCGAAACAACGCCAGGTGTTTTGGGGTGTTGGACAAATGATCCTCGCCGCGGATCACGTGCGTGATCCGCATCTCGATGTCGTCCACCACGTTGACCAGGTGAAAGACCGGCTGACCATCGCGCCGCACAATCACAAAATCGGGGTCCGCCGCCTCCCGGTCCGTTGGTTGCCGCGTAACCGGTCCGGCAACTAGGTCGGGCACAGTGATTGGCTCGCGTGGCATCCGAAACCACAACGCCCCTTCCCGTTCATACGCATGGCCGCTGCGCTGGAGTTGCTCCACGTACCGCCGATAAATCGCCGCCCGCTGCGACTGAAAATACGGTCCATGTGGCCCGCCTTTTTCCGGACCTTCATCCCATTCCAACCCAAGCCAGCGCAACCCGTCGAGAATCGTCCGCAACGATTCCGGGGTGTTTCGCGCCACATCCGTGTCTTCGATCCGCAAAATGAACGTGCCGCCGGTATGGCGGGCATACAACCAATTGAACAACGCCGTCCGCACACTGCCGATGTGCAAAAAGCCGGTGGGACTCGGCGCAAATCGAACACGAACCGTCATGGCGCGCACCGTAACAGAGCGCGCGCCCTACCGGCAAGCGCGCCTGGGGTCGCCGCATGAAACACCGCGCGCCTTACCTGCCGGCCGCGCTTCGACACAGCGGCTCCGCAGCTCGCTCGCTGGTTGTCACCTCGTCGGTCTTTCGGCAGACCGTCAGACCGCCAGAGCGCGAAAACGCCACCGCAACTCGCGCCATCGGTGATCGAACCGCCATAAACCGGCCGAGCGCGCGTGCGCGATCGCTTCGTGAAATTCGTCGCTCGAAATACGCCGACCCAACTCCGCAAACTTTGGATCGGTGCGCGCCCGCCATGCCGGGTAATATTGATCCATCACATTCACGTAGGTGTCTCGCGACAGCTCCGTCGCCAACCATCGCATGATCTCTCGGGTGTCATCGAGCAGCCCCGGCATCACGAGATGCCGCACCAGCACACCGCGTAACGCCAACCCGTCCTCATCCACAACCAGCTCACCGACCTGCCGGTGCATCTCGCGAATCGTGTCACGGGCCACCGCAGCGTAGTCTTTTGCCGCCAGATAACGCAGACACCGGTCGGGTTCCCATAGCTTGAAATCTGGCATGTAAATGTCCACCACCCCGTTCATGAGCTGCAAGCTGTGGAGACTATCGTATGCGCTGGTGTTGTACACCAACGGCAAACGCAGCCCCCGCTCGATCGCCAACGGCAACGCTTCCAGAATCTGCGGCACGACGTGTTCCGGCGTTACGAAGTTGATGTTGTGGCACCCGATTTCCTGCAGCCGCAACATGATTCCCGCAAGCTGTTCAGGGGTCACTTCCGCGCCTTCACCGTCCTGGCTTGTCTCGTAGTTCTGGCAGAACACACAGCGAAGATTGCACCAGGCGAAGAATATCGTGCCCGACCCATTCCACCCGCGCAGGCAATCTTCCTCTCCATGATGAGGGAACGCGGCCGAGACACGTGCATACCGGCCACTGTGACAGCAGGCTTTTTTGTTCTGCAAACGGTCCACCCGGCAGTTGCGCGGACACACCGTGCACACACGCAACATCTCCAACGCTTCGTCCCGCTTCTCTACCAATCGCCCGCTCTCGAACGCCTCAAGGTACGCCGGTACGAAATCTCTCCGCGCCCGTACAAACCGTCCATCCCCACTCAGTTCAACCGGTATGTTCACGTCGAAAATATGCTGCCGACACACCCCCCTGTCCAAGAGGCGATGGACTCATTTTCGATGCCGCGCGAAAAGGTCCCGAATCGGTTCGGGAACCTCATCCCACGACTTGTAGGTGCGCCGCACGCCATCAGGACCCTCGACAACAATTTCGGTGGTCGTCGGCGGCTGCGAACCGCGGAGCGCTTCCTCAAACTTCGCGCGCAACTCCGGCGGCAGCTCGGCCAGCGACCGATAATGTTGCGTGGTGCCGGCATTGTCGTCCACCACGGTGATGGACTCTTGCCGCTTGTAAACCACCGGCACATCCAACGCAAAATCGGCCCGCACCATGGGCTGCTTTTCCGCGCTCACCAGACGCTTGAGTTTGTCGCGCACTCGCTGGAACCAACCCGGTGGCTGAACCAATGCACCACACTTCGGACACCGCCCCGCGCCCACGGGCAACCCATAGCCACACCGCCCACACCGCGCACTCATGCCAGCCCATTCCCATACCAAAGCAGCAAACCAACCACGAGCCAATTCCTCCCCCCTTCAAGTCGAACCCAACCGCGCAAGGCAGCCAATTCACTGAGCCTTGGTATTAGCTCTGCGCGCCGCGCCCACGGCGGCGCTATCACTTTGCCAAACGTTAAATTTCCTCGCACTGGCACTGGTCCTCGTGCACACCCTATCAAACGCTAAAGGCCTTTTGCTCGCGGGTCAGAGATAGTTTTTCATCCACAATTCCAGCCGCTGCGCCAACGCGGCGGGGTCGTGGCCGTTGGCCAGCGTGCCGTCGGCGGCGGTTCGGTAATTCGGGCGATCCCAATCGTCGTTGGTCAACGTCGGCCACATCGTTTTCACGCGGGTGGTTCTCACCAACCAATCCAACAACCGTCGCCGGCACTCTGCGACGACGGCCGGTTCTTCGCCGAACAAGTTGCGCGTCTCGTCGGGATCGCTCGCCAAATCGTACAACTCACCAGTTTCCGTCCCGAAGATCTCCGGGTGATAATGCACATAACGCCACCGGTCCCAGCGGATGGATTTGCTCCATGGATTTTCCGTCACGGCAACTTCGCGCACCGGCACGTCGTCACGCAACAACCCGCTCAAGTCGCGTCCGTCCACCGTCTCCATGGCCGGTAGCCCGCACAATACCGGCAACGTCGCCGCCAAATCCACATTCTCCACCAGCCGGTGGCTCACGCGCGGCGGGATACCGGGCACGCGCCAAATCATCGGAATCCGGCACACCGCCTCCGAACAAATACCGGGCGCTTTCTCCGGTAGGCCGTGAATCCCGTGATACCCGCCGTGGTCGCTGTGATAGACGACGATCGTGTTGGCCGCCTTGCCGGTGCGCTCCAGATAATCCAGCAGCAAACCGACCGCGTAATCCACCTGCGTCACGCACGCCAGATAACCACGCCACACGCGCCGCACCCAATGCGCAAAATCTTTCGGTTCAATCAAACCCTCGTTTTGATGATACCACTCATACATCGCGCGGAAATGCGGCGGTCGATGCACCGGCTCCAGATTCAACGTCGCCGGCAGCTCAAGATCTGCCGGGTACATCTCCCAAAAACGCCGGTCCGGCGTGAACGCCTGATGCGGTCGCGGTAACGACACCTGCATCGCAAACGGCCGATCCCCGCACTCGTCCATGAACCGGATCGCTTCGCGCACGCACCAGCCCTCGACGCAATGCTCAAACGGCAACCACGACGGTCGCGCATCGTGATGGTGGCTACCGGGAAACTCCGGCAACCAGATGCTGTCCTCTTTCTCGCGCAGCCCGCGCTCTTCCAGATACGCGTAAAACGCTGATTTCTCCGAACTCGGCCCGTACTCATAACATTCTCGGTACAGATCGCAGTGCTCGAGCAGCCAATCGCGCGGCACGTTCGGCAAATGCAACTTCCCGATCCCTGCAGTCCGGTAGCCATGCGCGCGGAAGTGCTGCAAAAAACTCGGCAGCCGGTCGGGTCGCGGCCCGCTCAAACCGTAGTACCCATGATTGTGGCAATACTGTCCGCTCAGCACGCTCACCCGGCTCGGCGTGCAAATTGGATTCTGCGTGTACGCCGCCGTGAACCGCACCCCCTCGCGCGCGAGCCGGTCCAGATTCGGAGTAATCGCCTGCCGGTGTCCCGCCACACCGATACACCCCGCATGGTGCTGATCCGAAATGATTTCGAGGACGTTCATGCCCGGAGAAACTCCCGATACCATTTTGCGCTGGTTTTAGGAACGCGGGCTTGCGTGGTGAAATCGGTGTAGTAGAGCCCAAGCCGCGGGGTGAACCCGGCAGTCCACTCCCAGTTGTCCATCAGCGTCCAAACGATGTAGCCGCGCACGTCGTAACCGGCGCGCAACGCGTCGGCGACGGCGGCAATGTGGGCTTGGAGAAATTCAACGCGCGCGGGGTCGTCGAGGCCGGTCGGCGGCGCATATAAGCCGTTCTCGGTGATGATGACCGGGAACTTGCCGTACCGGCGTTTCAGCGTGGCGATGATCTCCGGTATGCCTTGCGGATAAGATTCGGTCCGACAGACGGACACGCCGCCTTTGGCTGCGAGGACAAAATTCTCGCCGCCGGCGCTGGCGAAGTTGCGGGCATAATAGTTCAGGCCGAAAAAATCCGTCGGCGTGGCGATGACGGCGAGGTCACCGGGTTCGACACGCGGAACGAGCGGGCCGAGTTGTTCCCACATCGTTTCGGGATACCGGCCGAGGTACAACGGGTCGAGCAACCACCAGTTGTTTTGCATCTCGGCGGCTTGCGCCGCCGCCACGTCGCGCGGGTCGTCGGTGGCCGGTGCCCAGACATCCACGCTCATCGCCAGCCCGATCTTACCGGGCCGACGCACGTCGCGGAAACGACGCACCGCTTCACCGTGCGCGGTGAGTTGATGGTGAATCGCCTGATACGCCGCCGCCCAATCGCCTTTGCGGCCGGGCGCGGTCGTGCCGGTGCCGTACCCTTGATAGTTGAAACAGTTCGGCTCGTTGATCGTCAGCCAGTAGGGGACGCGGTCGCCGTAAGCGTCGAACACGATGCTCGCATAATCGGCAAACCGGTAAATCATGTCGCGATTAAGCCAGCCGCCGTTCTCTTCGAGCGGCTGCGGATGCTCGGCGTGGCTGACGGTGACCAACGGCGTGATGCCGCGCGCCAGCAATTCATCAATTAGGCGCGCGTAGAAATCCAAGCCGCGCTGGTTTGGTTTGCCGCGTCCGGTCGGCTGCACGCGCGACCACATCAGTCCGAACCGGTAGGCGTTCACGCCGAGTTCCGCGAGCAACCGGAAATCCTCCTGCCACAGCCGGTAAGAATCCGTCGCCACCGCGGGCGTCGAGCCATCCACCACACGACCGGGCACGCTGGCGTAAGCGTCCCACTGGCTTTTGCCCCGATCGGTCATCCCCTCGATTTGCACCGCTGCCGTGGCGACGCCCCAGAGAAAGCCTGCCGGAAAATCCGCGCGACGCGGGAGGGGTTGGTTGGTTGTCATGAAAAGTACAAGTCCTTCGGGTTGTTTTGTAGGGGGCGGATTGCTAGGTTCCGCGCGAAATGCCGACACCACTTCCGCGCATCGCGCGCTTTGAAAGCATGGCCTATGGGCTGTTCATCCACTACGGCTTGTATTCGTTGCTCGAACGCGACGCTTGGTTGCAGTTCATGGAGCGGACGCCGGTCGCTGAATACGAGAAACTCGCGGCGCGGTTCACGGCGGAACAATTCGACGCGCGCGACATCGTGCGCCTGACGAAGGCAGCCGGGATGCGTTACATCACGTTCACCGCCCGGCATCACGAGGGATTTTCGTTGTACGACACGCGCGGGTTGTCGCGGTTCGACACGATGCAGACGGCGGCGAAACGCGATCTCGTGGCGGAACTCGTCGCGGCCTGCCGGGCGGAGGGCATCGCGCCGTTCCTGTATCACACCACGCTCGACTGGCGGTGGGACTCGGCGAATTGCGACGCGGCGCAATTTCGTGACTACCTCGATTACCTCCACGCCTCCGTCGAATTGCTCTGCACCCGGTACGGCCCGATTGGCGGCTTGTGGTTTGACGGCAACTGGTCGCGTCCCCAAGCCGACTGGCAGGAAGACCGGCTCTACGCGATGATTCGCCGGCATCAACCCGACGCGATCATCATCAACAACACCGGCATGTTCGCGCCGGGCGTCATCGGCCATCCCGAACTTGATGCGGTAACGTTTGAAAATTGCCCCGCCGCGCCGATCCGCCCCACCGGCAAGCATGTCGCCGCCGAAACGTGTCAGCCCCTGAATAATCACTGGGGCTTCGCCCGGCACGACTTCAATT
Organism: Verrucomicrobiia bacterium; assembly: GCA_025056465.1. Lineage (GTDB taxonomy): Bacteria > Verrucomicrobiota > Verrucomicrobiia > Palsa-1439 > Palsa-1439 > JANWVU01. The sequence continues at coordinate 26,382 of JANWVU010000008.1, forward strand.
ACATCGGCCCGGCGCAAATCATCCAGCAACTGGCCCACAGCCGCAAAGTCGGCGCGAATTACCTGCTCAATATCGGCCTGACCGGCGCGGGCGCGATCCCGGCCTACGAACGCGCCGCGCTCGAACGCGTCGGCGAATGGGTCGCGTTGGTCGCCCCGGCGCTCTACGACGGCCGCCCGACCGGCTACGAATGCGAAGGCCGGGATTTCATCCTCAACGCCAACGGCACGCTTTACTATTTCGCGCACGACCTCGCGATTGCCGGCGCGGAGAACACGACCATCGCCGTCGGTCGTACCGGCCCGCGCGTGATCAAAGGCTTGCCTAGGGAACTGCGCGCCGCGCGCTGGCTCGACAACGGCGAGTCGCTCACCGTGACCGGCGGCAACACCGTCCACCTGACCGGCCATCCCTACGGCACGAACTACGTCGTGCGCGTGGCGGAACTCGTTATGTAAGCAAGAGATCATCGCGCACTGTCCCTTCTTGATCGCGGAGCGGCAACTCACCGGCGTTGTGCAACAACGTCGGCATGATGTCGTGCATCATCACATCGCGCACTCGGCCCGCCGCCCGAATCCCGTAACCAGCGGCGTAGAAGATACCGGCTTCGCTCCCGCGCCCGAAATGCGTCGTCGGCCGGCAACTGCCGTGGTCGCCGAGATACGGCCCGTGAATCGGCGTCAACACCGCGTCGCCCGTCGCATCGGTCGATCGGAACAACGTGTAACCGGGCGTGGTGAAGTACCGGATATCAGCTTCGAACGGTCCGCCCAAACCGTAGCGCGCGCCGTCGGCGTGTGGGTCGAACACCTCGGTCATCACGTGCGCGCCGGTCTCCGGATCTTTCCAATCGCGGAGTTTGCCGATGATCTCCGCCTTAAGTCGGTCGGCTTCTGCACCGGGCGAAACGATGCCGGTCGGTTCGCGTCCGCGCAGGTTCAGCTTCAATAACAGAAAGGCCGCCACGTATGCGCGCGTCCGACTCCAATCCACTCGCCCATCGGGTGTGAACTGAATGTAACCGTTCCGCGCAAGCCACCGGTTCACCCAGACGGCTTTGCGGCTTGCCATCAATCCATGATCGCTCATCACCACCAACGTTGTGTCCGCGCGCAAACCATCGAGCACGATGCCCACCATTTCATCGGCCACGCCAAGCAGTCGGTCGTGCATCCGCTCATAACGGTCGCGCTGCGCCGGATCAAAGCCGAGCGCGACCGGATCAATTTTCTGCATGAAGAAATGGTAGAACTTGTCGAACGCATGCCACTTCGTCAGCACCGCCTTGTAACCGTGCTCGTTGACAAGTTTCACCGCCGCGCGCGCCTGCCACACCGCTTGCAGCCGGAACTCCTCGATCCAACCATCTTCGTCCACCCACTCCATCAACAACCGTGAGATCGGCAGATTGTCCGTGTACGGACCCAGCTCCGCATACAACCGCGCCGCCAGCGCATCATCGCTCGCAAAATGGTCACACGGATACACCGGCGTCACGTAGATCAATCCCGGCCGCGTCACGCGTAGCCGAAATTCCCCAATTGCTTTCCCGCCGCGTACCGGCGCGAGTTGCCATTTCTGAAACGCCGCGTCGTCCCGCTCAAACTCCAACCGAATCCACGGCGTCCACTCACGCAACCCAACGGTATAAGACTTACCGGCCACGGTGAAGGTGTTGCCGCTGACCTTTACCGGATGCGCGCCGCGATAGCCGGGCGTGGTCGCTTGAATCACGAACTCGTCCCCGGTCAACCGCTCATGCTCATGCCATCCGTACGGCCCGACCGGATTCAAGTCGCCGGTCACCAACGCCCGCGACGGCGCGATCGTGTACGGCTTCGAGTATTCCTCTGGGTAACCGTTGTCGCCGATGGCCAAATGCCCCGGCACCGTTTGCGGTAACCCGCCCACAAATGACAACGTCGCCGTCTTATGCCCCCGTGCCGCCAACGCATCCCACACAAACTCCGCGCGGTTGTTCACCTCCTTGCTGAACACATCAAACGCCCGGTCGAGCGGCGTGCCCGGCTCATGCATCATGAAATCCGAAATGCCGAACGTGCGCGGCAGACTACCGGTGGCCAGCGCGGTCCAGTTCACTGGCGTCACCGCCGACGGCACCGGCACGCTCTCCGCCCAAACACCGCGCTCCGCCAACCGCTGAAAATTCGGCAGCACCCCGCTGCGCCGCTTCTCCTCAATGAGACCGGGACAAGCGCCATCCAATCCAAGAATGATAAACTTGCTCATCGCATGAGTTCCTGCTGCACCGCTAGTGCGCCACGGAGACAATCTGCCGGCAAATTAGTTCGACGCATGATGTTCCTTATGAGCGGTTGGATTTGAATTTTGGCGACTGATTGCGGCGTTGACACTCGTAAGTCGAAGCAGAGAAACTGCGCTGCGGTGAGCACTCGGTTGCAAAATGAAAGGAAGTTTGATCGCTGGCGCGAACCGCCCAATGGCGGGCGGCGGTATGAACGTTACGTGACCGGCCGCAATGGCTGGCGCGCGCGTTACTTCAAGGAAGTGGACAACCACGAAGTAACGGTCCGGTTCTGGCAGGAGATTTACGACGACCGCGGCACGTTGGTCGAGATTCACGAGAAATACCCAGTGGATACCGGACATCGGAAGGTGTAGGATGCATTTATGACGATCACCAAGACCACGGTAGCTGAGCAAATTTCCCGTTATCTGCGCCATGAACTCACGCTGGCGCAACTCGTGGATTGGGCCGAGAACGCGATGGCGGACGGCGAGTTCGACGAGCGCGAGGCCGCCACGATCTCCGCTGTGGTGGCGCGGCTGGGTGTCGCGGATGTCCGCGCTTTTGGGCTGACTTGGGAAGACTGCGAATCGTTGCTGCATCAGCTTGGATTCGTCGCGCGCGTCGAAGTCGTGTCCGCGTAATGGCCGCTGCCGGCTGATGATTCCAGCGTCTGAGTTCATCCACGCCTCGCGGAGGAAAGGGTTTCGGGCGAGGGGCGGCCCACGACGAGTTTGCCGTTGGCGACGAAGCCCTCTTCGCGGCCAGTCAACTCCTGGATGAGTCGTGCGCGCCCATGGGCGACACGCGTCGGTTTTGTCTTAGCTAGATCGCGCATTTCTTGCGGGTCGCGCTGGAGATCGAAAAGCTGTTCGCGGCCGGTCTGCGAGTACCAGATGTATTTCTCCCGGCCATCGGTGAGATGGTGATGCGAGATTTCGGCGGCGACGTGTTCGCCGTGCAAATATTCCCGGGGCGCGCCGAGGACGCTGCGGCCCTCGACGGAGGCCGGTACGCTCACGCCGGCAATTTCGCAAAGTGTCGGCAACACGTCGCGGAGTTCGACGACCGAGTCGCGCTCGCCGGTCGGCGCGGGGTGCGGGAGTTTCAGCAGAAACGGGATGTGCGTCGAGCCTTCGTAGGGCAAGCTCTTCGCGACAAACTCGTGGTCGAACAACATCTCGCCGTGGTCGGAGAGAAAGAGAATGGCCGTCTGCTCATAGATGTTCTCCTCGACCAGCGCGGTGATGAGGCGGTTGATTTGGTTATCCACGTGCGAGAGGCACGCGTAGTAGCCGCGCCGCGCCCGGTCAACCAACGCCGCCGTCCGCGGCCGGGGACTTTCGGGGCCCGGCAGGTAATGCGGGATGTCTTTCTGCCATGCGCCGCGCGGGATGGGCGGCAGCTTCTTGTTCTCGTAGAGCCGCAGAAAATAATCCGGTGGGTCGAATGGCGGATGCGGGCGCACGAACGACGCCGTCAGGAAAAACGGGTGTTGCCGGTCACGGCGGTTTCGCAGGAAATCCACGCAGCGCGTCGCCACCCAATTCGTCGGGTGCGACATTTCATCATACGGCCACGGGCGCACGGAGTAGCCGTTGCAGCCGAGGCCGGTATCCGTGAAATCGGCGAGCGGCCCGTGGCGTTGCCGGAGCCATTTCAGGTAATCGTCATCCTGCTCCTCGGTGCGTCCGTTGCGGACGTGGTGCAGAAAACCGTCGTGCAACTCGACGTTCTCGAACCCGATCTTGTTCCGCACCGGATGGACGTGCATTTTGCCGACGCAATGCGTCTGGTAGCCGGCATCCGTGAGCAGTTGCGGCAAGGTGACCCGGTAATTCCACGGCACGCCATCCTCGTAACCCACCCGGCCATGCGAGCGTTGCGAAAGTCCCGTCCACAATCCCGCCCGCGCCGCGATGCACGACGGCGTTGCGCAATACGCCCGCGTGAATCGCAGACTCGATTCCGCCAGCCAATCGAGCGTTGGTGTCTCCACCACCGGATGCCCGGCGTGGGAAAAACAATCCGCCCGCCACTGGTCGGCGATGATCAGGAGGATGTTGGGTCGCGCGACCGTCACCACTGCGCCATCCGACCACCATCCGCAATCACCGTGATGCCGTTGAGGAAACTGGCATCGTCACTGGCGAGGAAGGCGGCGATGCGGCCGATGTCGGCGGGTGTGCCTACGCGGCGCAACGGGGTGGCGGCGGCTTCCGCGGCAAATTGACCGGTCGCGTGGCTGTCCACGACGCCGGGCGCGATAGCGTTGACGCGGACGCCTTGGGGACCAAACTCGACCGCCAACGAGGCCGTAAGCTGATGGAGCGCAGCCTTACTCGCGTCGTAGGCGGAGCCGCCCGGAGTGGCGCCCCCGTGGATGCCGGAGCACGAGCCGATGTTCACAATCGCGCCGTGGCCGGTACGTTTGAGGTGAGGCAAAGCATGTTTACACATCAACCACGGTCCGACCACGTTCACATCGAGCACACGGCGAAATTCTTCGAGGGAAAACTGGTCGACCGGCTTGAATGGATAGATGCCGGCGTTGTTAATAAGGATGTCGAGGCTGCCGAGTTCGGCGACACAGCGGTCAATCACAGCGCGGACGGAGTCCTCGTTCGTAATGTCGGCCTCGATGACAAGGTCGCCTTTGGCGTGGGCAGTCTTGATGTCGGTGACGGCGACTTTTGCGCCGGCTTCCGCAAGCGCCGCCGCGATACCGGCTCCGATACCGCGCGCGCCGCCGGTCACGAGGGCGACGCGGCCGGTCAGCTTGCGTCCGCCGATGGGCACGACCGGTCGGACGAAGCTACCGGCGAGAAAATCCATGCTTTCGAACTTGATCGTTTTCCACGAGTCCGGCTCGGCGATTTCAGCGAAGGCATCCCAGAGTCTTTTCAGCTCGGCGTCTTCGCGTTGGGCGCGGGCGACGAACGATTCATGGCTGGGATAATCCTGATAAACCTGAACCTCGGCGCACGTGCCATCGGCGGCCGGGCCGAGGGTGAGGTTGAGCAGGACTTCGGGAGCGCGCTCGCGTTCGACGGCGAGCGTGCGTTTCATCAGCGCGTCGTGCTCGGCGAGTTTATCGGATTTTACCCTCCACAGAAAAATGATGCCAAACATGGGTGGCCGGTCGGTTTGGGGTTCAGTAGAAGGTCTTGTCTAGGCCGGCACCGGATGCGAACCCGGCATCCACCCAGCCGATGGTCCAATCTACGCCGGAGTTGTAGGCCGTGTTGTTGATGGCGGAGTGATTGTACCGATGGAACCACTCGACACGGCCATCGCCGTAAAGGCGGTTGGCGCCGTCCAAGGGCCCGGCACCGGGAAAGCCAACGCCTTGGGAGAAAGCGACAGGCCGGGGTCCCTTGGTGTGGCCGAACAGGAAGCGCGGTTCGACCCAACCACCGTGCCAGAAAAAGATGGTGTCCGCCATCAGGAGGGTTTGGGCGGAAAGGTTGCGCCCGCTAAGCTCGAGCGGTTTGGAGCACGAACCGTCATAATCCGCGCCGCTGGGCCAACTATCCCGGCTGCCGCGGCGGTAATAGTAGGAGTACGACCAATGAAAATAACCGTAGTTTTCCCACGCGTAACTGACGGAATTGCCCATCGTAAGCGCCCAACTAGGGCAAACCCAGACACCGTTGATGCGTCGGTTTGTCATGTCCACGCCCGCCATGTAGCGCGACATGATCCCCACGGTGAAGCGACCATTGTCGTCAGCGGGATAAGCGGTGTAAAACCAAGTGGCGACGACGCTGGGATGTAGCCCGTACCCGACGGGGGCGCCGAGATATACCACGTTGAGTAGTGCGCCATTGTAGTCGCCACCGTAACTCATCCACGCCAGGCCCCACTGCCGCAGATTTGAGGCGCAAACGGCGCGCCGGCCACGCTCTCGAGCCCTTTGCAGCGAAGGCAACAAAATCGCAGCGAGTAACACGATGATGGCGATGACCACCAACAGCTCGATCAACGTGAATCCAGCCTTGTGCCGCCGCTTCATGGGCAATCCCAACTACTTTCTAACACTTAGGCGAGGATTGGTCATGTTCAATTCAGCAGCCTTGTAGATTCGCACCGAAAAGTTGCAAATTTGGTGATAGGAGTACCGGCGGCGACCAACGATCGTGCGGCAATAAGCCGAACATGTGGGGTTTCTAAAAGGCGTTGTACACGCGAAAAACCTTGCACCCCGGTAAAAGTATCCAGCGGCGATAAAACCGGCGTCGGCATAGGGCTGGGGTGATTCTTGTTGTTCGTACACTGCACGTAGTCGCCTGGGTGGCTTTTTTCATCCAGAAGCCCATCGCCACAGGCTAAGTTTTGGAAGTCAATTTCTGTGCCGGCCAACGTGGCAGTCGTTCGTGGTCTCAGTGGCGAAACTGGTTGTAGCCGCGGCTACTGTGTAAGGTAGAAGGCGGACGTGGTGTGATGACTCCTCCCGCCTCCTATGCCGAGTGCCGGTACAAGAGCGCCGCAAGTAATGCTTTGAGGCAACCACCACCGACCGCTCGATCAACGCAAATCCAGCGATACACCGCCGGGGATGCGCCGGTTAACCGACGAATAGCCGGCGTTTCCACCACAACGCGCCACCGCCAACGAGAAGCAAGAACACCGTGCTCGGTTCAGGCACGGCTTGCAGAATGTAGCCGGTAAAAATCGCCCCGTCGCTTGTAATGTCGGCGAACGACGCGTGAATGAACTCGATGTTATCGCCCACAATTACGCTCATGTTGGTCAGGTAGGACCAGCCAGCGCCCGCACTGCCGCCCGTGACGATATTCGCGCCGGTGTCCAAGTTGCCCAATGGAGTGAGGCCGGCAACACGCGCATACAACGCGCCGTTCTTGAAAATCGCCAGCACGAAACCATCGCCGGAATCACCGAGCGAGCCGTCGCCGATATAGGTCTTTCGCACCGTGCCGGTAATCAGAATTTCGCCGCTGACTTCCGATACCCAACGTCGCGCGGAGAATTCGAATGAGCCTGAGAGTGAAGTAGCATCATTGTCGGGATGTGAATGTTGCGCTCTCAAGTTTAGGTAGGGAGGACCAAATGAACCGCTGCGCTGCCAGCGCTGGTTGCCGGAGTCATACGTGCTCAGATGAGTGAAAGCGCCCCAACCTCCGCCCGAGAGCAAACCATCGTCATCCAAGCGATAACCGTAGTACCAGTTATCTTGGCCCTGTGTGCTGGAAAACTCGGCGACCGAGTCAGCGATAGTCAGGTAGGCTGCCTGTGACGTCATAGCGAGCAAACAAGCAAATGAAATTGCGACCATTAAGGAATATTTCCTCATATCCACTCTCCTTCCGCCATACGACGGTTAATTCTCCCTACCTTCACCTAACAAGAAATTTATCTTACCATGGCTCGAAGTACAATTTTGGTGATTTGTATATTTGCCGCTAAAACTTGCAAAATTGGACTTGCCACTTTTCGGCGTATCAAGGTTCACTTATACAGGAAGTAGCTGTGCGCCCACCGCCCCAAGTACCACGGCTTCAATTCGCGCTGAGTGGCGCAAAACCGCTCTTAGGTTGGCACTTACATCTTCAGCCTGATGAGCACCGCGTTGCCGAGTGGGACATGCATTACGACCTTGAGCTGCTTCTCGTGTTGGACGGACAGGTTCAAATTCACGACCGCGACGGCTCGTTCACTCTCAAAGCCGGTCAGGTGTGGTTTGGCGGGGTCTGGGAACCGCACGGATGGACGCGCACCCATCGGGCGGAAGTGGTTTTGTTCATTCTGTGGCCACCGGCTCTGGCAATGACGCGGTTTGAAGAAGCACCTCACATGGACTGGTTGGCCGCGTTCACCGCGCCGTTGCGGCAGCGGCCGCAGACTCCGCCGGCACAACGGCCCGCCGTGATTGCGCTGGGCCGGCAGATGGCCGAATTGCTGGACCGCGGCGAGCCCCTTCCGCTCCTGCGTTTGCGGTTGTTGATCATGGAGTTGCTCGCGCGGATTTACGAAACGTGGACACCCCCACGCGCCTTACCAGCTCCCGCTGCCGATGACATCGAACGAATCAATCGAGCAGTTCAACTCGTGTTTCGTTCCCCACGTTTCGTCACGGTCGAAGAGGCCGCACGCACCAGCGGCCTGAGCTGTCAAACTTTTCGCACAAAATTTCAGCAAGTCTTTGGCATCAGTTTCCCAAAATATGCGTTGCGTTATCGGCTTTGCGGTGTGGCGGCGGACCTAGTGCGGACGGATTTGCCCCTCAAAGTCATCGCCCGGCAGTGGGGGTTCACCGATGAGAGCCATCTCGATCATCGCTTCCGTGAAGTGTACGGGGTGACCCCGTCGCAATATCGGCAACGAGCCGGTGGGACCTGACTTCAACCCACCCGACATCACCCGCGCGTCACGTGCGCCAAGTTGTCGGGCGAACAACCCATTCTGTTAGACAAAACGGCCCACCGTGGGCTTGGCCGTTGGGTGATGCGGCGAGAGTGCTGCGCCCGATGCGCCCTACCGGGCATGACGATAGCGTGCAATTCCTCGAGCCGCTAAGTCACGGAAGGATTGCCGCTCCATGCGACTGGCTTCTATGCGTTCTGGGTAGAGTTGGCGGGGGGCGGTGCGTTCAAGTCCACCAGAATTTCCCGAGGCTCTGCGCCGCGGGCCGGTCCCACAATGCCGCGTTCCTCTAGGATGTCCATGATGCGGGCCGCGCGGTTATAACCGATGCCCAAACGCCGTTGTAGCATTGAGACACTGGCGCGGTTGGTTTGGCGGATGACTTCGATGCATTTTTCAATCAGTTCCTCATCCTCCTCCACCTCGTCCGTCTCGTCATCCGATGGAAGCGGCTTTTGCAGCTTTTGATGAATCTCGGTTTCCCAGCGTGGTTTGGCGTGTTTGCCGATGAACTCCACAATCCGATGGATCTCCTCATCGGTCACCAGCACACCCTGGGCGCGGGTGAGTTTGCCCGAACCGGCAAGGTACAGCATATCGCCTTTGCCGAGGAGTTTCTCGGCGCCGTTGGCATCGAGAATCACCCGTGAGTCCTGCATCGAAGACACCTGAAATGCAACCCGCGAGGGGATGTTGGATTTAATTACGCCGGTCACCACGTCCGTGCTCGGACGTTGGGTGGCGATGATCAGGTGAATGCCTGCCGCGCGTGCGAGAGCCGTCAGCCGCGCAATCGCCATTTCCACATCGGCTGGCACCGTGTGCATCAAGTCCGCCAACTCATCAATCACCACCACGATGTACGGCAGTTTGTCTGGGATGACCAAATCCGCGTCGCGCGGCACCTCGATTTTCAACTCCTCCTGCATTGCATCGGCGTCCACTTCCTCGGTGCCCGCCCGACCGACCGGCTTGCGATCGCGCTGGTTGAAGCCGGTGATGTTCCGCACGCCTACCTTCGCGAAAATTTGATATCGCTTCTCCATTTCCCGAATGACCCAGCCCAAAGCCAACGGCACTTTCTTCGATTCGGTCACCACGGGCACCACCAGATGCGGCAGGCTGTTGTAATGCTGCATCTCCACCATCTTCGGGTCCACCAACACCAACCGCAAATCCTCCGGCGTGAACCGATAAAGCAACGTCGCCAAAATCGCGTTCACGCACACCGTTTTGCCCGACCCGGTGGCTCCCGCAATCAGCAGATGCGGCATGTCCGCCAAATCCGCAATCACCGGCTGTCCTTTGATGTCGCGACCCAACGCCAACGGAATCTTCGCTTTCGTCTGCCGCCACTCGGGCGATTCCAGAATATCGCGCAGATAGACCGTCGTCGTGGACATATTCGGCACCTCAATCCCCACCGTCCCCTTGCCGGGCACGGGCGTGAGGATGCGCACCTTGTCCACCTTCATCTTCAACGCGATGTTGTTCGACAACGCCGCGATCTTCTCCACCTTCACTCCCGGCGCCGGATAAAACTCATACAACGTCACCGTGGGGCCCTTCGTGACGTCGCCGACCTCCACCTCAATGTCGAAATCCGCCAACGTTGCGCGCAGAATCAGCGCGTTCTGCTTCAAATCTTCCAACCGGGTCCGCTCACTCACCGGTGGCGGCAACGCCAACAGGTCCAACGGCGGCAACACATACT
>JANWVU010000090.1 GCA_025056465.1 Verrucomicrobiia bacterium
AAATCGAAATGATTCGGACGCGGGCCGGTAGGCTGATGCAGACCTACCGGCCTGCGAGCCGGTAGCCGCCATGCCGCAAGATCTCGAGGCTGCACGTCGCGAATCACAATACGTTCTCGACCTCATCGCCAAACGGGAACTGACACCCGAGGAACGTCAGCGTGTGGTGCGCGAGGCGGTGCAGTACTGGACCGACCACGTCAATCCCGGTTTCCTGCAATACCGCAAGTCGGTCTCCACCGATTACACGGCGGTGGAGTGGTCGGATGAAGGCGCCTGTTTCCGCGACATCCACGGCAAAGAGTTCATTGATATGCTGGGCGGGTTTGGCATTTACGTGACCGGCCACCGGCATCCCAAGGTGCTCAAAGCGGTCCTCGACCAACTCAACCGGCAGGGGATCCACTCGCAGGAACTGATTGACCCGTTGCGCACCTACCTTGCTCATCTGGTCGCGCTCATCACGCCGGGCGATTTGCAGTTTGCGTTTCTCACCAACTCGGGAACCGAATCCATCGAAGGCTGCCTGAAGATGGCGATGCTGACTACCGGCCGACGGCGGTTGGTAGGTTGTATCGGTGGGTTTCACGGCAAATCACTCGGGTCGCTTGGCGGCACGTCCAAAGCCGTGTTTCGGGAACCGTTCCTACCGTTATTGAACTGGACGCATGTGCCGTTCGGTGATGCCGACGCGCTGGAGATGGTGCTTGATTGCGGTGAATTCACGGGCGACCGGGTCGCGGCGGTGGTCATCGAGCCGATTCAGGGCGAAGGCGGCATCAATGTCGCCCCGCCCGGCTACCTGCGGCGGGCGCGCGAACTCTGCGACCGGTACGGCGCCCTTTTGATTTTGGACGAAATCCAATGCGGAATGGGGCGCACCGGGAAAATGTTTTGTTGCGAACACGACGGTGTGGTGCCGGACCTGATGGCGCTCGGCAAAGGATTCGGGGGTGGAGTCATGCCGATTGGTGCGGTGGTAGGCACACCGCGCACATGGCAGAAGTACATTGAAAATCCGTTTCTCCACACCACCACCTTCGGCGGCAACCCGGTTTGCTGCGCGGCGGCCATTGCCACGATCAACGTGCTGCTTGAGGAAAACCTTCCCCAACAGGCAGCGGAAAAAGGCGAGTACATGCTCCGCCACATTAACGCACTGGCGGCGCGCTATCCCAAAGTGCTGAAAGAATGCCGGGGTCGGGGTCTGATGTTGGGGATGGAGTTTGTGAACAACGAGCTCGGCTACGCCGTCGCCAAGGCATTATTCGCCCGGCAGATTCTGATCTCGGGCACGTACATCAACTCCAAGGTGCTGCGCATCGAACCGCCGCTGGTTATTCCGTACGAACAAATTGATCGTTTTCATCGTGCCCTCGAAGAGTCCTTGCAGCAGGTCTACCGGGATTTTCACCTCTGAACGCAGCCGGTAATTTTCATGGCGGCGTGGTGATGTGGGGGATGGGCGCGGCAAGCGGCATGGTGATGTGTGCGCCGTGTTTCTCGCTTGGCGGGGCGGTGTGAAGACGTGGTAGAAAGCACGCGGGATGACCACGGCGAAGCGTGCGCAGCGCGAGCGATTGGAGCTGACGGGTTTTGCGGATCGAGAGGCCGCGGCGGCGGTGGTCGCGCGATTGCGACAGGATCCGGTCACGCGGCGCAGTTTGGATCGGATTTTGGGTCGGCTATTGCGGTTGTGTGCGCGCAGCGCAGACCCGCATCGTGCGTTGGTGAATTTTGAGCGATTGGCTCAGGCCCTGCCCAATCCGGGCATTCTGTACCGGTATTTGTCGGCGGCGCCGGATCGGTTGGAGATGTTGGTGACGTTGTTTGCGCATTCGCAAGCGCTGGCCGACACGCTGACACGGGATGCGCGGTATTTTCATTTTTTGATCGGGCCGGAGGCGCTGGCCCGACCCCGCGAGAAGGAGTGGCTCGAGGCGGAGTTGAGCCGGTGGCTGGCGGGTTGGCGCGCGGCGGAAGATCGATATGAGGTGGTGCGGCAGTTTCGTCGGCGGGAGACGTTGCGAATTGGGGCGCGGGATTTGTTGGGACGGGCGAGCGTGGAGGAGACGATTCTGGAGTTGTCGAACCTGGCGGATGTGTGTTTGCAAGCGGTGTACGAGATTGCGCTGGAAACGGTGGCGCAGCGGTACCGGCTCACCGTGGAGGCGGAGCGATCGGGTTTTGCCATCATCGGCATGGGCAAATTGGGCGGGCAGGAGCTGAATTACTCCTCCGATGTGGATTTGATGTTCGTGTACGGGGAGGATGGGGAGCTGACGCGGCGGGTAGGTCGCGCGGAGTTTTACACGCGTCTGGCGGAGGAGATCGTCCGGCAACTGGCGAAGCCCGGTGGGGTGGGGGCGATTTATCGGGTGGATATGCGGTTGCGGCCCGAGGGCAAAAGCGGGCCGTTGGTGCTGTCGCTCGATGATTACGAGAATTATTACGCTGAGCGCGGCGAGACGTGGGAGCGAATGGCGTTGATCAAGGCGCGGTGTGTGGCCGGGGATGCGACGGTGGGGACGGCGTTCACGGAGATGATTCAGCCGTTCGTGTATTCACGGCTGGCCTCGGAGAGCGTAATCCGCGAGATGGCCGCGTTGAAGCAGCGCATCGAGCGCGAGGTGGTGCGTCAGGATGAGCTGACGCGGCATGTGAAGTTGGGGATCGGTGGGATTCGGGAGATTGAGTTCATTGTGCAGGCGTTTCAGGTGTTGCGCGGGGCGCGGGTGGCAGAGTTGCGGCAGCGACAGACGTTGCGGGTGCTACCGGTGTTGGCTCGACACCGGGCGTTGCGGGAGGAGGAGGCGCAGGCGTTGGCCGAGGCGTACCGGTTTTTGCGGCGGGTGGAGCACCGGTTGCAGATGGAGCGGGAGCTGCAAACGCACACGGTGCCGGATGACCGACCGGCGTTGGTGCGGTTGGCGCGGGCGATGGGGTTCGAGACGGTAGAGGAGTTCGAGCGAGAGCAGGCACGTCATACGGCAAACGTGCGCGGGGTGTATGGGGGGATCTTGGCCGCGACGGAGGCGGAACCGGTGCGGGTGCTGGAGCCGGACGAGGTGGTGTCAGCGGTGGGTTTTGCGGATCGAGGGTCGGCCGAGCAGACGTTGCGGCGATTATGGCAGGGGTCGGGTGTGGAGTATGTGTCGGAGCGGACACGCGGGATTTTTTTGCGGTTGGTGCCGGAGTTGGTGCGACAATTGCAGCGGGTGGCCGACCCCGACGCGGCGCTGTTACGGTTGGACAAGTTTGTGAGCGCGTATGGATCGCGCGGGTTGTTGTACGAGATTTTGGCGCGACATCCGCGGTTGTTGGAGATGTTGGTGCGGGTGGGAGATGCGTCGCGGTTTTTGTCGGACTTACTGGTGCGGCGACCGGAGTTGTTCGACGCGGTGGGACGCGGCGCGGTGTTGAGCGATCCGAAGACCGTAGAGCGGATGTTGGAGGAATTGCGGGCGGAGTCGGGCGAGCCGATGGAGCGATTGCGATTGTGGAAGCAGGCGGAGATGTTTCGGATTGGCGTGGAGGATGTGATGGGGTTGGTGGACGTCGAGCAGGTGCAGGCGGAGGTGAGTCGGTTGGCGACCGCCGCAATGCAGTTTGCGTTGGACCAGGTGCAAAAACGTATGCGGGGCGGCCGGGCACCGTTTGCCGTGATCGCGATGGGTAAGTTCGGAGGACAAGAACTGGGTTATGGCGCGGATTTGGATGTGATGTTCGTGGGCGAGGGTGCGAGTGCGGTCGCGACTGCCACCGAGGTGATACGGTTTTTGCAGGAGGCTACGGCGGCCGGGAGTGTGTTTCGCGTGGACGCACGGTTGCGGCCGGATGGGGAAAAAGGACCATTGGCAGCGAGTATTGAGGCGCATCGCCAGTACTACCGGCAGCGCGCGCAGTTGTGGGAGCGACAGGCGTTGACGAAAGCGCGATGGATAGCGGGCACGGAACGATTGGGGCGCGCGTTTATGGACATGGTGCAGCAATGGGTGTACGAGCGAGTGCTGACGGAGGAGGAGCTGGCAGAAATCCGGCGCATGCGACGGCGGATTGAACGGGAACGCTGCGCTGCCGGACGCGAGGACTTGGAGTTTAAGACGGGACCGGGCGGGTTGATGGATGTGGAATTTTTGGTGCAAGCAATGCAGTTGCGGTACGGGCCGAAGCATCCGCCGTTGCGCACGGCGCACACGTTAGCGGCGCTCAATCGACTGACGGCCTTGGGGGTGGTGACCGATGAGCAAAGTTATCTGTTGCGACGCGGGTATCTGTTGTTGCGGCGGATTGAGATGGTGTTGCGACGTGAGGATGACGCCAGCGTGTCGGTCCTACCGGCCGAGCCGACGGCGCAAAAAAAACTGGCGTTTCGCCTCGGGTTTGCGGATATAAGCGCATTCATGCGAGCGTACCGGAGCGCACGTGAGGTAAACCGCTCGATTTTTGAGCAAATCTGCGGGAAACTGGCTGAATGAGCGACCCGAAATTGCGAGTCGTGGTGGTGGACGACCAAGAAGGCGTGCGCGCGGTGGTGGCCGACACTGTGAGGTTTGCCGGGCACGACGTGGTGGCGACCGCTGCCGACGGACGGGAAGCGTTGGAGTGTTGTCGGCAACACCGCCCGGATGTGGTCATCATGGATGTGCAAATGCCCGGTTTGAATGGTGCCGATGCGATGGAGATCATGCTGCGCGAAGGATTGACCAAACGCGTGGTTTTGATGTCGGGCGAGTGGCGCTCGCTGGGGTTGCGCAGTGATGATTTGCGTCAGCGTGGTGCTGCCGCGTTTTTGGAGAAACCATTCAGCGTGACGCAGTTGTTCCAACTGCTCGACGAATACGCCAAGTCATGCGCCCAAGCTTAATCCAACCGGCAAAGGTCCGCTTCACACAGGTACCCGTGGAGACGCAATGAACAACACGCCGCGCTGGACCGAGCCGGTGCTGCGATATGCGCCGATCGGTTTGTTGATTTGCATTCTGCTGAACATTTATTTTGTCATGCGGCATTTTGAATTGGCCCGAACACATTCCCGCGTTGAAGAACGATTTCAGAACACGGACGCCCAGCGTCGCGCATATGAAGGGGTGTTACGCGAATTTCTCGCTCGCTCCTCCAACGACGCGGTGATCCAACAGATTTTTCTCCGACATCAATCTTCCGCCCAACCTTCCACGCAACCAAACCCATGAGTGAACCAAGTCCACAACCAAGCCCCGCGCAGCCACCCGGCGACGAACTGGTTACCCCGACGCCGGCATCCGCCGCTGAACCTGACGGCGCCATCCAGCAGATGCAATTTCAGCTCGCTTGCTTGGCCATCGGCACACTCCTACTCAGCTTGACGTTCTCAGCGTTTGTGCTGAAACAAAACCGCAACATCGGCTTTGCAATTCGGGTGCGCGAACAACAAATCCAGCAAACCTCCGAAGCACTGAAAAAATGGACGCCGGTACTGAACGAGCTGGCGGGCTACAGCTTGAACAATCCGGAACTGAGCGCCATTTTCACCCGCTACGGCTTGCAAATCAACACACCGCCACCCACCGGAAACCGGTAGCCGACCGTCGTACCGATCGCGCTCCGAACACCACCTCAATCAAGCAATAGTGGCCGAGTGTGAGTGAACGACGGGGCGCACGACAGCCCCTGCATCAGTCGGCAACTCCTAGACGTTCGAGCGCCGCTGCGGCAGCGGCGGCCTCTGCCAATTTCTTGCTCGACCCGACGCCACGCCCCCACTCACGCCCCTGCCACTCAACAACCACCTCGAATTGCTTCTCGTGGTCTGGGCCCGATTCGTGCACCACGCGATAGGTCGGACTGCTGACCCCCTGAGCCTGCACAATCTCCTGCAAACGTCCTTTCGGGTTGATGCGCGGTGACGCGCGCTTCAACTGACGCCATTCCTGTGCGAACTCGCGCTGAATCAGCGTTCGCGCAGCACGCCAGCCGCCGTCCAGATACACCGCGCCCAGCAACGCTTCGTATGCATCGGCAAGATTGGACAATCGGGTGCGTCCGCCGTTGCGTTCCTCGCCTTTGCCCAATCGCAGGTACCGGCCGAGCTGAATGGCCTGCGCGCGCCGATACAACGTGTGCCGGTTGGCCAGATGCGCACGGGTTTGAGTCAGTTGTCCTTCGGGCCAGTCAGGGTACAGCCGAAACAACCGGTCGGTCAGCACCAGTTGCAGCACGGCATCGCCCAAAAACTCCAAGCGCTGATTATGCGCTTCGTCGCTGCGACCGTTCTCGTGGGTCAATGACGGATGCGTCAGCGCTTCTTTCAATAGTTTCGGATTTTTGAAGCGATACCCAATGGCTTCCTGCAACGCGTCCCAATCCATGATTCTCCCGATAATGCTGTTTGACGCAGCAGGACGTTTACGCCCCACGCTCGCCTTCGTTGGGACGAAACGTCCAACCGCATCGCGAAGACTACCGGCTCCTCTCGAAAAATCGAGCCGGTTTTTCAGGCGGTAGCCCGCGCGCGTGGATGAAACTGCCGGTGGGTTTGTTTCAACCGTTGCCGGTCGGCATGCGTGTAAATCTGCGTCGTGGTAATGCTCGCATGGCCGAGCATCTCCTGAATGACACGCAAGTCACCGCCGTTTTGCAGCAGATGCGTGGCGAAACTGTGCCGCAGCGTGTGCGGCGAGAGATGCTTGGTGATACCGGCCGCCCGCGCATAGCGACGGATCATTGCCCAGATGGCCTGCCGGGTCAGCGGACGCCCGCGTCGCGAGAGAAACAGCTCAGGCCGCGTGCTCAACGCCGGTCGGGCCTGTTGCCGGTAGCGCTCCACCCAGGCCAATGCCGTGCGCCCAATCGGCACCAGTCGTTCCTTGTTGCCCTTGCCACGCACCCGCACGAAACCGGCTTCGGCGTTCACGGATTGCAGCGTGAGGTTGGCGACTTCGCTGACCCGCAACCCGCAGGCGTACATCAATTCCAACAGCGCACGATCGCGCAAACCCTGCCGGGTGTCGGTGCGCGGCGCCGCGAGCAGGGCTTTCACCTCTGCGTACTCCAAAGTGGCGGGCACGGTGCGCCACAAGCGGGGGCCGTCTAGTGTTTGCGTTGGGTCAGTCGTGATCCATTTTTCGCGACGCAGAAAACCATAAAACTGACGTAGCGCTGCCAACGCGCGCGCCATGCTGCGCGCGTTGAGACCCCGTTCACGCTCCCGCACCAAAAACTCCGCCAGATGATGCGGTTGCACTGCTGTGGCAGACACGATTTGCCGCTGCCGCAGAAATTCCGTGTGCCGACGCAGGTCGCGGGCGTAGGCCAATCGCGTGTTGGTAGCCAAACCGCGTTCCAAGCTGACCTGCCGCAAAAATTCAGTGACCAGTTCCTCCATTGGTCTTGCGCTTAGATTGCGAGCCAGCGTATGGCTTAGCGAGAGAAAAACGAGCCGATTGTCACGCCGTTGCGGTAAGGATGTGTTGGCGTTTTTGCTCGTAAGCCAGCCGACGGAACCGACGAATTTCCGCTGTGCGCCGCGCCGCCGGCAAGCGTTCGAGCCACGAAACATACCGTCGCCCCAGCCGGTTGGTGTCCCGGTAACGCTCCTGCAGCGCGTCGCTGTCATAGCCAAACGATTCGGAATCGAACACCCACGCGCGCAACCAGCGCCGATCTGCCTCGGACAGACGACGGCCCGGGTTGAAGTAGGCGCAGTAAATTTTGAGAATCAAATACAAATCCACCCGCGCCTGGAGCTCGAGGTCCCGCACAAACGACTCACTATAAATGTCCGTTTGCCCCTCGAGATATTTCAAAGCAGCGTGCACCGCGTGGTCCAGCTCCTCCAAAAACACCATAAACGGCGGCACGTTGGCGTCGTTGAGACCGTGCTGGGGACTATTTTGTTCCAGCGCTGTGATGATTTGGGGATCGTAATAAATGCTCAGTCGCAGTTGCCCGTTTTGGTGGCGCAGAAAAACCCGGCCCAGATGCGACATTTGATCGGCATACGGACCACCCTCCCGCGCCAACTCACGCAAGCGGGCCGGACCGATGAGGAATTCTTCAAGATTCAAACCCGTGCGCCCATAAGTGCGCTCCAGCAACAACTGCACTTCGCGCAGCAACGTCATGTGGACGCTCCCCAATGCCAAAACTGGTCGGCCAACCGATTCAATCCGCGGCGCACCGTGGGGAACTCTTCGCCGACGGTTTCGAGCACGTCGTCCAACCCGTGTCGTCGCGCATACGGCTGACGCGCGGCGAGTTGGTAGTGGGCGCGGCCCACTTCCTCGTAAAAACCAATGTCGGGCGCGCCGCGATGCTGCGCGCGGTAACGCACGTGATCGGCAAACACGCCGGTGAGGAACAACGCGTAGTTGCCGACGTGCGTTTGCACGAGAAACGCCTGCTCGCCTTTGAGGTGCGCGAGGATCAAGAGCATATCGGTCACGTATTCGGTGGGTTGGTCGGCAAACCCGGGCACGGTGCGCCAACGTTCACCCTGCAAAAATTCCACCAGCAACGTCGCGATGTAGTCCGTCGTGATGCGATCCAGGCCCGGTAGCACCCATCGCGTGAGCACGTAAAAATACAACTGCGGCGATACGGCCAGCGGTTCGCGGGACTCCAACAACGCCTGACGCAGCGCCGTTTTCTCCAAGAGCGAATCGCGGACGTTTTCGTCCTGTAACAACTCGCGCACGGCGGCGCGTTGACGCGGGGACCCGCCCAACACATCGGCCACGAACTCCCTGTCGCGAGCCGTCAACCCATCCCGACAACTTGGGGTGATCGGTTTCATGGCGACCGCCCGTATTTTAGCATTGGCGGTGCCATGCTCAACGGAGGCGTCACCACACCCTTGCAATTGAACTGTAATCGGCTATCTACTGAAGCGGTGACGAAAATGAACAAAAACACACCCCGAATTATCGCGTATCTCAAACCCACCTGTGGTTGGAGCAACGGCGTACGCGCGGTGCTGCGCAAGTACAACCTTCCGTTTGAAGACCGCGACATCATCAACAACCCCGCCAACTACGCCGAGATGGTGGCCAAAAGCGGTCAGCCGCTGCAACCGACGCTCGATATCGACGGGCACATCGTGGCGGACGTAAGCGGCGAAGAGTTGGAACGCTGGCTTATCGAGCACGGCTACGTCCAACCTAACACCAGCCCTACCGATGTCCCCATAAACGCCCCCTGCGCCCACGAGCTGCCCAACGTCTCCTTTAGCCCCCGAAGATAGTTCCCGTAACCGAACTCGTGCCTTGCCTCTGGCAATCGGGCGCATGCCTTGAGCGCGGGGAAGCCGGTGGCTAAGCTGGCGGGCATGGCGCGGGGTGTGACGACCGGGTTGGAGACAGTGTGTGGCGTTGTTGAGCGCATCGTGTTCACCAACCCCGAGACGCAATTCACGGTCGTCGCCCT
>JANWVU010000091.1 GCA_025056465.1 Verrucomicrobiia bacterium
GCGCGACCCCAATCTCGGCAACGGCACCGCGCGCACCGAGCTGCGGTTGCACGTCGGTCAAACCGCTGCCACGTTGAAGTTGCTGGCCAGCCGAAGGATGCGGCCAGGCCAAATCGTGTTTGCGTTACTGGTGGACCGCGTGCAGGTACGTGTGCGGAATTTGGCGGGCGAGGTAATTGCGGAGCGCACCCTGCCAGGTTTCATATTTGGCGATAGCGCCAGCGGCCGCTGGCAGGCAACGCTGCGCGACCTACCGGCCAACACCGCAGTGGTGGAGGTTACCTTCTGCGGCAACTACGAATAACGCCGCTTACCGGCATTGCCTCGCTAGCTCGACCGCGCCGCTTTACGACAACATCGCCGGCGCTTACCGGCTGTGATAGCCTGCCGACATGGGGGTCGAAGAGCAATTCATGCGCCGCGCGCTGGAATTGGCACGGCGTGGCGTTGGTTGGACGTCACCGAATCCCTGCGTGGGTGCGGTGCTCGTGCGCGGCCACCGGGTGCTTGGCGAAGGCTGGCACCGAGGAGCCGGTTTGCCCCATGCCGAAATTGAGGCGCTGCAGGATGCGAAGCGACGGGGGCACACGCCGGTGGAAGCCACGTTGTACGTAACGCTGGAGCCGTGCTGCACACAGGGACGCACCCCACCCTGCACGGAAGCGATCATGGCGGCCGGTATTCGACGCGTGGTCGTCGGCGCAACGGATCCCAACCCTCGTCATCGCGGTCGGGGCTTGCGAATGTTGCGCGCGGCGGGGTTGCAGGTGACGCAAGGCGTGCTGGCAGAGGAAGCGCGCGACTTGAATAAGGCCTTTGCACGATGGATTACTACCGGTCGGCCCTGGGTGATTGTGAAAACGGCGATGAGTGCAGATGGCAAAATCGCAACAGCCTCCGGCGATTCACGGTGGATTACGTCGGTCGCGGCGCGGACGCTGACCCACCGGATGCGGGCGGAGGTGGACGCCCTGTTGGTCAGTGCCGGTACGGTGGTGCGCGATGATCCGCAATTGACGGTGCGTCACGGGGTGCACGGCCGGCAACCGTGGCGCGTGGTGGTGGACGCGCGCGGGCGCAGTCCGCGCACTGCCCGATTGTTTCGCGACGCGTGGCGCCATCGCACCGTGGTGGTGACCACCGCGAAGTCGTCGCCGTCGTGGCGAGCGTGGTTGGCGCAACAAGGCGTGACGGTGCTGGTCGTGGCGGCGGATGGCGAGCATGTAAATTTACGGGCGCTGTTGGTGGCGTTGGGCTCGTTGGAGATTACCAGTGTGATGGTGGAGGCCGGTGGGGATTTGGTTTGGGCGTTGTTGGATGCCGGGCTGGTGGATGAACTATGTTGGATTTACGCACCGCGCATTCTCGGCGGGCGCGCGGCTCCGACGGCTGTGGACGGCGTTGGGGTGAAACGCGTGCGCCACGCGATTCGCTTGCGCAAGGTGCGCTGGGAACCGCTGCCGGATCACCAACTGATGTTGCGGGCGGAAGTGACCCGGTAGGTCAGCTTTCGGCGGGATCGACCGGTGTCAGGGAACAATCTTGACGGAGTTGAAACCACCAAAACCGTCGGGAGCCGTTTCAGGGTTGGCGGGGTCTGGCTTCCAGTTACCGTCCACGACAAATTTGTATTGGTAACGACCGGGTTTGAGCGGGATGGTGGTGCGCCATTTGCCGGTGGGGTCTTTGGTGAGCGGGTTGGCGGTGGTGCTCCAGTTGTTGAACTCACCCGCGACGACCACGTGGTTGGCGGTGGGTTCATCGAGGACAAACTCAACGCCACCGGTCCCGACTTCGATGATTGAGTTGCCGCTGGGAGCCGTGGGTTTGGTGGGATCGGTTTCCCAGCGTTCGCCTTCGTTGATGACGTATTTGAACTCGTGTCGGCCGGGCGGGAGGTTGATAGAGATTTCCCAAGTGCCGTCGGCGGTTTTCTGCATGCGCCACCGTTCCTGCCCGCTAATGCGCCCTTGGACGTTGTCGAGCCAGTTGTTGAAGCTACCAGCCAAATGCACGCTCTGCGCATCGGGCGCGCGGAACCGAAATTGGACCGCGCCGCTCGGTGCGGTCGGGACCGCCACGTCGCCCACGGCCAAACCCGAGTTTTCAATGTCATTGACGATTTTGCGGTTGGGATTGGTGGGGTCGAGCACCCAATCCTTGCCGTTGACGACGAATTTGTAGCCGTAGTAACCGGGTTTGAGGTAGAGCTTCAACGCCCACACGCCCTCACCGGTTTTTTTCATCGGCAGGATCTGCCAGTTGCTGAACTCACCGGCCAAACCGACGTTCTCGGCGGCCGCGTCCACATAGGTGAGCGTGACGGCAACGTCGTCGGCAAGCGACCACGCAGGCGATAGCGCCAAAACCAGACTCGCGCCGATGGCGAGGACAGCTCTTCTCATGGTCAGCCTACCGGCGTGGTGACGACGCTCTTTTTGGTTGCACCACACGATTCGCGCACGATCAATTGAACCGGCACAACCTCCTGAACGCGGCTGGCGCGGCCATGAATCAGCTCGATCAAGTGCTCGCAGGCCAGTTTGCCAATGTCGTACAGCGGCTGGCGAACAGTGGTCAGGGCCGGTGTGGCAAAACTGGCGGCCGGTATGTCGTCGAATCCGACCAACGCGATATCGTCGGGACAGCGCAATCCCAACTCGTTTAGTTTACGCAGCGCGCCCAGAGCCATTTTGTCGTTGAGCGCGAAAATGGCGGTCAAATCGCCGTGGGCACGAAGCAGTTGCTCGGTCGCTTGCCGGCCGCCCTCCTCGGTAAGCCAGCCATCCACGACCTGCGATGGTTCCAGCGTGATGTTATGCTCTTGCAGAACTTGCTGGAACGAGTCGAAAATGTCGCGGCTGGTCTGGATATCGTTCAGCCCACCGGCAATGAATCCGATGCGCCGGTGGCCCAACCGCACC
Organism: Verrucomicrobiia bacterium; assembly: GCA_025056465.1. Classification (GTDB taxonomy): domain Bacteria; phylum Verrucomicrobiota; class Verrucomicrobiia; order Palsa-1439; family Palsa-1439; genus JANWVU01. The sequence continues at coordinate 2,925 of JANWVU010000091.1, forward strand.
AGATGGTTGGCGGCCTGCCACGCGCCATAGCGATAGTTGGACACAACGTAGTTCAGGTCGAATTCACGGGAGTAGTTGTTGACCAGCACGAACGGGTATTCGCTTCCCGCAAATTCGCGGATGAACTCATGGCGCGCGTTGGAGCCGATGAATAACATCCCATCAACCACTTTCTGCTCGTACAATTGAATGTATTCGCGGCTTTCGATGAACTCGGCCCGCGCCACTTCGAGCATGACCTTGTAACCCAGCTTCGTGGCACGGTCGTGAATACCGCTGATGATTTCGCCGAAATACACGTCGGCAAACGTGTGCCGCAGTTGGGGTAGCAACACGGCAATCGTTTGCGAACGGCGCCATGCGAGGCTGCGCGCGAGTCGGTTCGGTTGGTAGCCAAGCCGCTCGATGGTCTCGAGCACGCGCTGGCGGGTCGCTTCGCTGATGCGCGGATTATTATTCATCACGAGCGACACCGTGGAAAGCGAGACCCCTGCCTGTTCCGCGATATCCTTGATTGTGTACCGTTTCACCGAGGGTTTCATCGAGCTGGATACTGGCAGGTTTTTCTCAGCGATGCAAACCGGAATTGATGTCGTCGTCGGTCAACGCGGTATGGGGCCGGTGGCTTGGGAAAATTTTTTTGAATTGGTGTTGACATCCAGCTTCGCGACCAGTAAAAGGCTTTACCGCTTACATTGCGGAGAACATACAACGAATCAATCAGACGGAGGGAGACGATGAGAGGGAAGAAGTTCGCTGCCTTGTTTGCAGTTGCACTTGCGGCTGCCCTGTCCAATACGGCACAGGCGGCCGCTCTCGCGTCGGATGTCGCATCCGATATTGCATACGATGATGGCTGGGCCACCGGTGACAACGGTGGAACAGGTTTTGGCCCGTGGACCCTGAACACGTTTGGCTCCGGGGGAGTCGCCGGTCACTTTATCGGCAACTCCAGCAACAACGCAGGCGGAAGTAGTGGCAACATCAACACGGCCGGTGAGTCTTTCGGTTTGTTTGCCGAGCCGGGAATGGTCTCGGAAGCCATTCGGCCTTTCACGGGCGCGTTGACTGTTGGTCAGATTTTTCTGATCGATTTTGACAATGGCTGGATTCAAGACGGCGGCACGGTCGGCTTGGGGTTGCAAAACAATGCCAGCCAAAACCGCATTGAGTTCTTCTTCATTGGTGGTCAAACGACCTATAAGATTCAAACTGGTGCCACACAGACCGATTCCGGCGTCGGCTTCACGGGAGACGGTCTGCGATTGGAGTTCACGCTGACCGGCGCGGACACCATGAAGCTCGTGATCAAGAACACCGGTGGCAGCACGCTCGCCACTTTCTCCAACCTTGCGCTGGGCGGTAATGCGGGTAGTGGGATCGACCGCGTGCGGCTTTTCAACGCAAGCGCGGGGCCTGGGTCGAATCATGACGCCTTTTACAACAGTCTCCGAATCATTCCCGAGCCGACCACGGCGTTGTTGGTTGGTCTGGGCGTGATGGGGGCGATGTTGCTACGGCGTCGTTCCTCCTAATCAACGGCTTCATCCACTTTGTTTTTCAGCCGAGACCTCGCGTTTGCGGGGTCTCGGCTTTTTTACTAGCGTCGCCAGCGTGTGGTACCGTTGCGCGCGTGCACTGGCGTGGTTCCTGTTCTGGGTCGCATTTCGCGCCCGCGTTACCGGCTCGGAGCGAATCCCGGCGAGTGGTGGTCTGCTCCTTGTCAGCAACCATCTGAGTTTTGCCGACCCATTGCTCATCGGCTGGGCCATGCCAAGGCCGGTCGAGTTCATGGGTTTGGCGGAATTGTTTCGGGTACCGGTCTTGGGCTGGCTCGCGCGCAAGTTGGGTGGGTTCCCTGTGCGGCGGGATACCGTAGATTACCATGCCGTGCGCGAGGCGGTCCGACGACTCAAACAGGGCCGGTGTGTCGGCATTTTTGCCGAGGGCGGCATCCGGCTGGGGACCGATTCCATTTTGAGCGGACCGCGCCCGCTCAAGCCGGGCGCCACTCATATTGCGTTGCTTTCGGGCGCGACCGTTCTACCCGTCGTGGTGCGAAACACACGTCAGTTTCATCACCTCAGCCGGTGGTTTCGCGGCGGGCGCATGCATGTGAGCTTTGGGCGACCGTTTCAGTTCTGCACCCGGGAGGTGACTGCAGCGCACCGGCTTTTGGAACAACTGCTCTGGAAAACCGTTGAAGAGACCTCGTGCTCTGATACAGTCGCCCGCCGTGATGCGAACCGCATCGTGGCTGTTTCTGATCCTGCTCGGCCTCGGCGTCGGTCGGCTTGAGGCAGCCCGACCGGCCAACCCACCGGCACCCAAAGACGTAACGCTCGAGACTGCTGACCGCGTCGAATTGGGCGCGACCTACTACCCGCCGTGGGTTGAACCGGACGATGTGGCACCGGCCGTCATCCTGTTGCACGAGGCCGGGCGCACCCGGCACATCTGGGAACCGTTCGCGCGCCTGCTCCAACGCAACGGCATCGCCGCGCTCACGCTGGACCTACGCGGTCACGGCGACAGCGTGCGGCAAGTGACCGCCGAGGGATTGCAGCGGCTCGACGTGGCCAAGTTCGGCCCACGCGAGTATCAACAAATGTTGCTCGATTTGGAGGCGGCGTGGGATTTTCTCTCCACCCAACTTGAAGTGGACACGCTCCGCATCGCGGTGGTGGGCTCGGTTCTCGGCGCCAGCCTCGCCATCCAATACGCCGTGGTCAACGATGAAGTGGCCGCCCTCGTGTTGCTCAGCCCGGCAGTCGAATATCAAGGCCTGCGCGCAGATGAGGCCCTGCAAAAACTCGGCAAAATTCCTCTGCGCATCGTCGTCGCGGCGGGCGATGCCGAAATGTTCGAAGCCGCCAAAACACTGCTCGCGCTGCGACGCAGCGACCCGACCGGCAGCGGTGACTACAAGGAGTTGATCGCCGCCACCGGCACGGTGCGCGGGACCGACCTGTTACGCCGCGTGGAATCCCTACCGGCCCGGCTGATTGCCTGGCTGCGTCAGCAGTTTGCCCTGCCTGACGTATCGGAATGATTCCCCTCTACGACGACAACCCGACTCGATCCGTCGCGTACGTCACGTTGGGGTTGATCGCTATCAATGTCGTCGTGTTTTTCTACGAGCTGTCATTGTCACAGGACGCATTGCGGGATTTTGTCCATCACTACGGCGTGATACCGGTCCGACTGACCTCCGAGACGCGCCCCGACGCCTACCCGACGCTGTTGACCTCGATGTTTCTTCACGGCAGCCTCATGCACCTGCTCGGCAACATGCTGTACCTTTGGATTTTCGGAAACAACATCGAGGATGCCTGCGGCCGCGGCCGATTCCTCGTCTTTTATCTCCTGACTGGCCTGGCCGCCGCCGCCACGCAAATCTTTCTCCATCCCGACTCCGACATTCCGATGATCGGCGCCAGCGGCGCGGTCTCGGGTGTGCTGGGCGCGTACCTTGTTTTGTACCCGCGCGCCCGTGTGTTGGTGCTGGTACCGATTTTTATCTTCATCAAATTTTTTTACGTCCCCGCCGTTGTACTGCTGTTGCTATGGTTCGCGCTCCAACTGTTCAGCGGCTGGGCCACGCTCGGTCACATAGGTGGCGGCGTCGCGTTTTGGGCGCACGTTGGCGGGTTTGTGGCCGGTATCGCTCTGATTCCGTTCTTCAAAAAACGCCGCGTCAGGCTTTTTCGCTGATCGCGGCCATACCGGTCTCTGCCTGTGCCCGGTGGTTCACCAACCGCCACACGGCGTTCCCGATTAATCCCACCGCCAGCAGCCCCATCAACAAACTCACCACCCCCACGTAAAGGTTGCCACTCGGCGTCGTCAAATGCCGGTACGCCAGCAACGCCAGTGCGGTCAGCGTGGATGCAAACATGAACAACATGGGCAAAACCACAAAGCCCGCCCGTTGTCGCGTCTGCACCAACCACAACAACACCACCATCAACGCCAGCGCGCCCAACAACTGGTTCGTGGCGCCAAACGCCGGCCAAATCATCTGATAAGCCGGTATCGCCTTGCCATCGGGGCCGGTCACCTGCACGAAGACCAACACGCCCGGTATCGCCAACGTCGCGACCGTCGCACCCAACCGCCCCGCAAGGCCGGTCAGCCCAAAAAACTCCTGAAAAATAAACCTTCCCAACCGCGTGCACGTGTCCAGCGTCGTCAGCAAAAACGTGCTCACCGCCAACAACCCAAACGTGCTCGCCACCGGTGCCGGTATCCCAAACACCGACAAAAACGTCCCCATCCCGTTCGCAAACACCGCTACCGGCGTCTGCCCTGCCGGTTTGCTGCTGAGAATCATTACCGCCGACAACGCCACCACAGCCAACACGCCTTCCACCAACATCGCCCCGTAGCTTACCGGTCGCGCGTCCGTCTCGCGCGCCAACTGCTTCGATGTCGTGCCCGATGCCACAATCGAGTGAAACCCACTGATCGCTCCGCATGCAATCGTGATGAACAACGCCGGAAACAACCACCCCAACTGCGCGTCCTGCCACCCGATAAATGCCGGGTACTGCACCTCCACATGCCCCGTCAATCCGCCCACCACCAATCCCAACGCCCCGCCCACCAAACACGCCACCAATAAATAGGCCGACAAATAATCGCGCGGTTGCAACAACAACCATACCGGCAACACCGACGCCACAAAACAGTACCCCAACAAAATCAGGCTCCACGTGTTCTTCGCCGACCCCAACAACGCCGGCATCTGCTCCGCCGTCAACGGCCACCATGTGCCCAGCGCCACCGCGCCAAACACCAACGGCACAAACACCAGCGACGCCACCCACAACCGCACCCGAGCCAAATAGACCAACAACCCAAACACCACCGCCAATCCGATATACACCATCGACGCCGTTGCGACCGCACCGCCCTGCTTGACCATCCCCGCCGCCGGCGGCGCAAAACTGCTCGCCGTCAAATCCAGAAACGCCACCAACACATAAATCATCGCCAGCCAAATAAACGCCAACAACATGTGATATGCCTTCGGATCGAGATACCGGCGACACACCTGTCCAATCGTCTCCCCGCGATGCCGCACGCTCGCCATCAACGCGCAAAAATCATGCACGCCGCCCACCAGCGCCGCACCGATCAAAATCCACAAAAAAGCCGGTAACCACCCAAACGCCAACCCGGCAAAAATCGGTCCCACAATCGGCCCCGCACCGGCAATCGAACTAAAATGATGCCCGAACAAAATCACTGGATGCGTTGGCACATAATCCACACCATCCTGCATCGCACGCGCCGGCGTTTCGCGTTGCGCGTCCACCTGCAACCGCCGCACCAGAAACCCGCCCACAACGCGGTACATCACCGCCCAAAACAACACCGCGCCGACCAAAACACCGGCCAACATCATACGCGCTCACATCCTTCCATGCCCGCCGTCGTCACAACCCGCGACTATACCGGCCCCACACCGCAAGAGCAACCCACCAACCACCTCGACCTCACGCCCCACCGGCTGCCCGACCACGCGCCAATTCATACCGGCACCGCATGCTACCGGCGGACCTATCGTCCGCGCGCGCCAGCGTACTCGCTCGCCTCCTCGGTGGGGATTCGCATTGTCGCGCCCGCCGCATAGCCGGCATGCCAGCCCACCGGCTCGCCGTGTCCGCGTGGTTCCATTCGGTGTGTCCTCGACGGTGTTGCCCACACCGCTCGCGTTCCTGCGTGGCATTGCGTTTCGCAGGGCGTCATGTTAGTCTCGCTTTGCTTTCATGATGGCGTGGAGCAAACTTCTGATCGCAGCGGTCGTTCTTCTTTGTGCCGTCGCATACCCTGCGCGAACCTTTGGCGATTCCCTACCGGCACCCGCCGGTGTGCCCGAGGCACCACCGATCACGGAGGCCGACCGGTTTTTTAACGAGTTCGCTCGCGCTGCCGAGTTCCTGGCACGGGGGAGCCGACAACAAGCATGGCTGGTCATGGATCAACTCCATCGTCGGCTGCAAACGTCGCCGTGGATGGAGTTGGCACTGCTGAAAGCGTGTGAGCTGGCGGAGACCCAAAACGAGGCGGTGGCGATGGAAGGATATCAACTGCTCCGCAGCCGCGTCACGCATGCGCCATGGTTTCAGGCCAGTCGCGAACGAACCACCTTGTTTGCGGTGGCGATTCACGGTGCGGTTGACCGCGGCATCGCCCGCATCCGGTTGGCTAGAATCCGAGATGGTCTCGGCCGCTACTTCGCGCGCTACGGTCAGTATCCGGAGTCCCTCGCGAAACTCGCCATCTTCAACTACGTCGCCCCAGAAGACATCCAGGACGCCAATGGTCGGCCATTTCGCTATTTGCCCACCGGCA
>JANWVU010000092.1 GCA_025056465.1 Verrucomicrobiia bacterium
CGCTCCAGCTCATTGAGGACGCCCTGGCCAAACTCGATGAGAAATACCGCGTGGTTTTTCTGTTACGGGACGTGGAGGGCTTGTCGATTGAGGAAACCGCTGCCATTACAGGCTTAACCGAGACCAACGTCAAGGTGCGCTTGCTACGCGCCCGGCTCGCGTTACGAGAACACCTGACGCAAGTGCTCGGCGACCCCGCCACCCGACGAGAACCTCACCGGCACGTGTAACTTCCGATGAACCCCGTGACTCAAACAAAGTAGGAAATGAACTGCCAACAGCTATTAGCCCTGCTCAACGAATACGTGGACGGCACGATTGACCCCGGCATCTGTGCCGAGTTCGAAACTCACCTTGCCGGATGCAACCCGTGTCAGGTGGTCGTGGACAACATCCGCAAAACCATCACCCTCTACAAGGCAGGGCAGCCTTATGAGCTACCGGCTGAGTTTAGGCACCGGCTCCACTACGTGCTTCGCGAGCGCTGGAAAGAAGTGCACTCATCAGCCAAACGCTCTTGAGCTCCTCGCCTGAACGACGCTCGCACCGATGTCTCACGCGGAAACTGGCCAACTCGCGGATTGCATCAACCAAGGCGGAAAACGATGTGTCGCGCTTTGAGTGCGGCCGGGGTTGTAACCTTTTCCTGCGTTGCGCATCGCTACCAGACGAGGAGGAATTTAACCATGAAGCAGATTCGTGAGATCACGGAGGACCAATTCGACCGGGAGGCTCGGCAGGCTGTCGGACCGGTCGTAGTGGATTTTTATGCTCCGTGGTGTGGTCCCTGCCGAATGCTCGCGCCGATTTTAGAAAAGCTCGCTGCCGAGTTTGATGGCCGGGTCAACTTCTTCAAAGTCAATGTAGATCATGCGCCCCGACTGGCGACACAATACGGCATTCGCGGAGTGCCGACCCTCCTGTTGTTGCGAAGCGGATTGATCCTCGATGAATTCGTAGGGGTACCGGATCCGCAGATGCTCCGAAACCGAATCGAACAAATGGCGCCGACGGAGTCCGCGGCGAATCCAACACGCGCACGGGCGGAGACTGGAGGATGAATCGCTGGGCCACGAAACTTGCATGCTTGTGTTTGGCGCTAACGGAAGTTGGCTCGATAGCGTGGGCTGGCACCAATGGTGTTCCTAACGCCGTCGAAGTGCGGCGCTTGCTGCGCGATGGGGCGCTGTTGGTGGACGTCCGCACGCCGGCGGAGTATGCGGAGCAACATCTTCCCGAAGCGGTGAATGTGCCTTTGGATAGAATTGCCGTGTGGTTCCCGCAGCACGTCCTCGATAAAAATCGTGTCATTCTCATTCATTGCCGAAGTGGACGGCGAAGTGCACTAGCTGAGCAACGGTTGCGTGAGCTGGGTTATTCCCGCGTCATCAATCTGGGTTCCTTCGCCCAGGCACAACGGGTCGTGACCGGCCCTTAGAGGTGCTTGCGGCCCGCGATTGTAACCTTTGCACCGTTCGCGGGCTCAACCCAGACGGAGGTTACGATGAGTAAGACCACGCTGCCTCGGATCGTCATCGCTGGGGGAAGCTTTGCCGGTTTGACCGCCGCGTATGAGTTGAAACGGCTGTTGGGTGATCAGGCCAAAATCACCGTTATCGACAGGAACGACCAGTTCGTATTCATTCCCTCTCTGATCTGGGTGCCCTTTGGTTGGCGCAATCTTGAGGACATCTCATTTCCCCTTGCCCCCGCACTGGCGCGACGCGGGATTGAGTTTGAACACACCACGATCGAGGAAATTGACGCGAAACAGCAGCTCGTCCGCACGCGGGCTGGCTCGCTGCCGTATGACTACTTGATCATTGCCACAGGACCGCACGTGGACTACGACGTGGTACCGGGTCTCGGTCCTGAACACGGTTACACCGTCAGCATCTGCAACGGAGCTCATGCTCTCCACGCACGCGCTGCATGGGAAAAATTCCTGAGTGAACCGGGGCCGGTAATCATCGGAGCGACGCAGGGATCGAGTTGTTACGGAGCAGCCTATGAATTTGTGTTCAACCTTGAGTATGCCCTGCGCAAGGCCGGGTTGCGCCGCCTCGTGCCAATCACCTACGTATCGAGCGAACCATTTCTAGGACACTTTGGCATCGGCGGTCTCGGCGCGGGACGACCGATGACCGAGTGGTTCTTTCGGCACACGAAAATTGACTGGGTGCTCGACGCGGTGATCGAGCGCGTCGAACGGGGCCGCGTCATCCTGAAACAAGGCAAACGGTACCGTGCGACCGGCCGCAATGGTGACCCGGAAGATATGCGCGGACAGGCGTTGCCATTTGCTTATGCGATGTTGATTCCGCCGTTTCTTGGGGTGGAAGCGGTTCGCCGTTCCGGGCTCGGCAATGCGCGCGGTTTCCTGGTCGTGGATGATTACTTCCGCCACCCGCAATATCCGAATATCTTCGGAGCCGGTGTAGCGGTAGCCGTGGCGCCTCCATCACCCTGCGAGGCCGGTTGCTCGGTCCCCAAAACGGGCTACATCAGCGAGGTAATGGCCAAATATGCCGCTCGCAACATCGTGGCAAGCATCCGCGGACAACCACTCACGCCGAAGCCGGTTACGGAAATAGACGCGAAATGCATCATGGATGCCGGCAACCAAGGCATCATCATGCTTACCGATCGAATCTACAAACCCGGTCAACGCAAAATCGAGATGCTGATTCCCGGCCCGTGGGGACATTGGGTAAAAGTTTGGTTCGAAAAATATTTCCTCTGGAAAATGCATACAGGACGGGTCAGTTGGCCATGATGATCAAAATCCTCATCGGAATCGTCGTCGGCGGTCTATTGGGATTCGGATACTACCGGTTGGTGGGCTGTGCCACGGGCACCTGTCCGTTGACCAGCCATCCCGTAATCAGTACCGTATACGGCATGATTTTGGGCGGCCTTGTTGCCAGTAGTTTTCGCTAAGGTTTTGACCAGCTAATCAACCTCAACCGGAGTGCCCACTCTCAGGCCCAACACGGCGGCCGCATTGCCTCCGTTGATGGCAATCTCCAGAAACCCGCTCGACCCCATCAAGGCCACCGGCTCATCACGCGCACCCTGTTGATAAAAGTCCACCACACGCACCGACCGCCCGCCAACAGTCACACACCGCGGCTTGGTGCGAATGTTTGTAATCGCGTTGCCAAACCGATCCACATACAGCACCTGTGATTTTTCGGGCCACGCCAAGCGCTCGAAACCCGCCACTACCGGCCCCACCTGCTGCCAAGGCATCCCCATCGCAATCCGCGCCGCTACCGGTGCAAACACATCACGCCCATGAAACGTCCGACTAACCGGTTGCCGCATCCAAGCCGTATTTTCAATTCGACGAACTTCATGCACCGTTTCCTCGCGCAACGCCCATGACAACACCCCGTTGTCGGGGCCCACGAAAAAACCAGCGTCGGTTTTAACCACCACCGCTGGCCGGTCGCTCCCCACACCCGGATCCACAACCGCAACATGCACGGTGCCGGTCGGGAAGCACCGGTAGCTCACCGCCAACGCAAACGCCGCCGCCCGCACATCCCCCGCCGCGATCTCATGCGTGATGTCCACCACCTGCGCTTTCGGATACAAACTCAGGATAACCCCCCTCATGCTGCCCACGAACCAGTCGCGCAGCCCGAAATCCGTCGTTAACGTCACGACGTTTGCGCCATTCATTGCGACCAACTCCGTCCTATCCTTGTATCGAAAAAAGCCATCACACTTGATGATGGGTGCGAATGAGCGCCCAATCCAACAAACGCGGGAAAAACCGTTTCATAAACGTTCCCAGTCGCCCGTAAAACGTCAGCACCACCTCCCGTTGACGACGTTCACACGCCCGTACGATCGCCGCCGCAACTTTCGCGGGATGCTGACCGCGCAGCGACGTGATCCGAGGTGGGCCGCCATACCGATACATGTTGTCGAAAAACGGCGTGTCGGTATACCCCGGCATGATCAAGATCACGTCAATTCCGTCCCGTGCCACTTCCAGCCGCAACGCATCGGTCAGCGCTCGCAACGCAAACTTGCTGGCGCAGTATGCGCTCTGTCGTGGCGTCGCCAACAGACTCAGCACACTGCCCACATTGACGATTTGCCCTGTGCGTTGTTGTTTCATCACCGGTAAGACTGCTTGAATGCACCGCAACGCCCCGAAAAAATTTACCTCCATCAAATACCGGACGTCCGACATCGGTGCATCCGCCACCGCCGCCCGCATCCCGATGCCGGCATTGTTGACGAGGATGTCAATCCGACCATGTTGCGCGACCGTGGAGGAGACCAATCGTTGCACATCCTCATCCTTCGTCACGTCGCAGGGAGGGTTTGAGCGACGGGAAGCCGGTACCACAATCGCCCCACGCTGCGCAAACGCGCGCGCCGTTTCCAATCCGATGCCACTGGAGGCACCGGTGACAATCACCACCTTGCCCGGTAAAGCGTTTTGCATTTTTCGCTTCCGCCTGATATTACTTGCCGCGGCACACAATTGACAACGCAGACCGTCCATGGACGGCCCGAAAACAACCCTCAAGCCGTTAATCTTGGCCGTTGACGACGAGGAAGCCATCCTCGAAATCCTCCGTCTGGCGTTGGAAGAAGCCGGTTTCGCCGTCCACGCCACCCAAAGCCCCAACGAGGCGCTGCGGTTTTACGAGCAAAATGCCGATCGTGTGGATTTGGTGCTGCTGGATTTTGTGATGCCCGAGCTACCGGGCGACCTTGTGTTTGAACAGTTGCAGCAAATCAACCCCGACGTGAAAGTCATCTTGCTTACCGGCTGCGATGACCATGTCGCCCACAAAATGTTCGCCAAAGGCTTGCGCGGCTATGTCCAAAAACCCTTCTTCATTGATGACCTGGTAAGCCGCATTCGTGATACCTTGGAAGCACCCTGAACAGGCGCCAGAGAATGACCTCACTAAATCCCTCTCCACCGACCAACTTGGAAAATTTGGTCGAAATCCATCGAGCGCGCGATGAATGGGAGGGCACGCTGTTGTTGGGTCTGCTGCAGGACCACAATATCAACGCGTATTTGCGGCGGCCGACACCCTTGCCGCCCCTCGATGCGGCAGACCAACTGACCGGTAACCCGCGCGTCGGTGGATTGTTCGTCCTCGAGCATGACGCCGAGCGCGCCCGTCAGCTTGTGCGCGAGTTTCTCGACACCGCCGCCGATGAATCACTTCTTGTCGAAGAAGCAGCGCGTCGGCTGCGTGTGGACAAGGACACCATCCACCGGTTGCGCGGCGAATTGCGCGAGGAGAAACGCACCTTCGAATTCCTCGGCTGGGTGGTGGTTGTGTTTCTTGCCTCGGCTGCGTTGCTGTGGGCGATCTGGCCGGCATGGCTGAAAAGTGCCCCACCCACCGCGCCGGTGCGATGGGTGATGGTGGTGGTATTGGCGCTGTGCGCGGTGTTTGTCGGCAACTGGACGGCTCGCAAAATTCGCTGAAACCCGCGCACCACTACTTCATCCTACCGGTGCATGAAACGGTACTGCAACCTTGACGCACGCGGCCGACGCGGGCGTATTCTCATCGGCAGCTTGCTGCTCGCGCCCGGTATCGTGTGTCTCATCGCCTGGCTGGCGACCCGCCACGTGGGGTTTCTCTACGCCGGCATCGGTCTTTCGAGCGGCGGGCTTTTTATGATTGTTGAGGGCATCATCGGTTGGTGTGCTTTGCGCGCTCTCGGTCTGAAAACCAAGTACTGAGTCAGCCCCACTAAATCCGTCGGCCCGGCCGCGGCTGACGTTTTTCCGCCTAATTCTGCGCTTCAAATTGGGCTGGGAATGAAGCGCGAACTTGCTACGTTTGGCAGTTTGGGAGAACGGAACATGACAAGGTCCGTCATCACGATTGGGGGCGCGCGCCAGCACAACTTGAAAAACCTCTGGCTGACGATTCCGCGCGACCGACTAACGGTGATCACCGGCTTGAGCGGATCCGGTAAGTCAAGCCTGGCGTTCGACACCTTGTATGCCGAGGGCCAGCGCAAATACGTCGAAAGCTTGTCGGTGTACGCGCGACAGTTTCTCGAGCAGTTGCAAAAACCAGACGTGGATTTCATCGAAGGATTGTCACCCGCCATCGCGATCGAACAGCGCGTAGGCGCGGCCAACCCGCGTTCGACCGTGGCCACCGCCACGGAGCTGTACGAGTACTTGCGCTTGTTGTTTGCTTCGGTCGGTCAACCGCATTGTCATCGCTGCGGTCAGATCATTCAGTCACAAACCGCCACCCAAATCGTCGATCAAATTTTGGCGCTCGGCGAAGGTCGGCAGTTGATGTTACTGGCGCCGTTGGTGCGCGGGCGCAAAGGAGAGTTCCGCGATGTCCTGGCGCGTATCCGCGCCGAGGGATTTGTCCGGGCGCGTGTGGACGGTGAATTGGTTGATGTCACCGAACCCATACGGCTGGAGAAAAACCAGACGCACACGATTGAGTTGGTGGTGGACCGCTTGGCGATCAGCACCCGCACGCGCGCGCGGTTGGCAGAATCGGTGGAGGCGGCTTTGAAGTGGGGTCAGGGCGTGTTGTTGGCGCTGCATCGCGCGATTGAGGCTACCGGTTGGGAGGAAAAACTCTTCAGCAGCGAAAACGCCTGCACCGCGTGCGGTATCAGTTACGGACGATTCACACCACGGCATTTCTCCTTCAACGCGCCGGAGGGAGCGTGCCCCACTTGTTTAGGATTGGGCACCAAACTGGTGTTCGACCCCGACCTAATCGTTCCCGACAAAACGAAATCCGTGGCCGATGGCGCCATTTTGGCATGGCGACGTGGTGGCCGCCGCCTCGTGATGTATTACAAGATGTTGTTGCGCGGGCTGAGTAAGCATTACGGCGTGGATTTGGAAGTGCCGTTTGAAAAGTTGCCCGAAAAAATTCAACGGGTATTGCTCTACGGCTCCGGTGGCGAGGAAATCGAGTTCACCTATTGGCGCAAAGGCGCCTGGCGCAAAATGGCCAAGCCATTTGAAGGCGTTATTCCGAACCTCGAACGTCTTTATGCGGAATCGGAAAGCGAGTTCACACGGTCACGCCTGCAACAATACATGGTCAGCCAGACCTGCCCGGACTGCCACGGCGCACGACTGCGACCGGAATCGCTCGCGGTAACCGTCGGCGGACGCTCGATGGTGGACATCACGCGGATGAGCATCGCCGAAGCGCTGACATTTTTTGAGCGGCTGGAGCTACCGGCCTTCCAACAAAAGGTCGCTGCCGAGGTGTTGAAGGAAATTCGGGCGCGGCTCGGATTCTTGCGCGATGTCGGGCTGGATTACCTGACGCTCGACCGACAGACCGACACGCTCTCCGGGGGCGAAGCCCAACGAATCCGACTCGCCACGCAAGTCGGCGCGGGTCTGGTGGGTGTGTTGTACGTGCTCGATGAACCGAGCATCGGATTGCATCAGCGAGACAATGCGCGCCTCCTCGCCACGTTGCGCCACCTGCGTGACCTCGGCAACACCGTGGTCGTCGTCGAACACGATGAGGAAACCATTCGCGCCGCCGACTACATTGTCGATCTTGGGCCCGGGGCAGGTGTGCACGGCGGGGAAATCGTCGCCATCGGCACGCTTGAGGATATTTTGCAATCCCCTCGATCGCTGACAGGCCGGTATCTCCGTGGCGAACTGACCATCCCGGTGCCCAAAGCGCGTCACCGACCGGGATCGAATTGGTTGGTGGTCGAGGGAGCGCGCGAGCACAACCTCAAAAACATCACCGTTCGGTTTCCCCTCGGACTGTTGATTTGCGTCACCGGCGTGAGCGGTTCCGGCAAAAGCACATTGGTAGATGAAATTCTGCGGCGTGCGTTGTGCCGACGCCTCTACCGCTCCAAGGAACGCCCCGGTGCGCACGACCGTATTCGGGGCGCAGAGGAGATCGACAAGGTCATCGTCATTGATCAATCGCCGATTGGGCGGACCCCACGATCAAACCCGGCAACCTACAGCGGAGCCTTCCAGCATATTCGCCAGCTCTTTGCCCAACTGCCGGCCGCACGGATCCGCGGGTACGGAGCCAGTCGGTTCAGTTTCAATGTCAAAGGCGGTCGTTGCGAGGCGTGCAAAGGCGATGGCATCCGCAAAATCGAGATGCATTTCCTCCCGGATGTTTACGTGACCTGCGACCAGTGCAACGGCCAACGCTACAACCGCGAAACGTTGGAGATCACTTACAAGGGCCGCAACATCGCTGACGTGCTCAACATGACGGTGGATGAAGCCCAGGATTTTTTCCGCGCCATCCCCAAACTGCGCGAGATTTTGCAGACGTTGCAGGAGGTCGGACTGGGCTACATCAAACTCGGTCAACAGGCCACCACCTTGTCAGGCGGCGAAGCGCAACGGGTCAAACTCGCCGCCGAGCTGGCCAAACGCGGTACCGGCCGCACCCTTTACATCCTCGATGAACCGACCAGCGGCTTGCATTTCGCCGACATCGCAAAACTGCTGGAGGTCCTCGCCAAACTGCGCGATGCCGGCAACACCGTGCTGATCATCGAACACAATCTCGACGTAGTCAAAAACGCCGACTGGGTGATTGACCTCGGTCCCGAAGGCGGCCCTGCCGGGGGCGAGCTGGTCGCCGAAGGCCCACCGGAAGCAATCGCCGCCAATCCCCGCTCGCACACCGGACAATTCCTCCGCCCTGTCCTCGAACGCGCCCAACAAAATCGGCTCGTCGTTTCTACCTCAGAATGAACGGTTCCGCCGAACTACTTCACCGCCCGACTTGGATGCTACCGACGTCCCGAAGCCGCCGAACAAGTTGACCATAACGCATCAGACCCGACCGGTTGCGCACTGCCAGGTGCAGCGCTTTGCGTGAGCCAACCAGTACCACCAACTTCTTCCCGCGCGTGATCGCGGTGTACAAGAGGTTGCGTTGTAGTAGCACGAAATGCGACGTCACCACCGGCACCACCACGCACGGAAACTCGTTGCCTTGCGACTTGTGCACGCTGATCGCGTAGGCCGGCACCAATTCATCTAGATCTTCGAAATCGTACCGCACCGTTCGCCCGTCCACTTCCACCTGCAGCTCCTGCTCGATTAGATCAATGGTGCGGACATAACCCAGATCCCCGTTGAACACGTCGCGGTCATAATTGTTGCGCACCTGCATCACGCGATCGCCCACCCGGTAGCACCGACCAAATCGTTCCACACTCGCTCCGCGCGGATTCAATTCC
>JANWVU010000093.1 GCA_025056465.1 Verrucomicrobiia bacterium
GAGGTGACCGAGTTTGGCGGTCATACGGGACAACTGCGGCAGGACGTGCTGACGGTGTTACCGGGCTTGACCTACCGGGTGATTGAGGTGGGGGATGTGTGGCCGGAACGATTCCGCGGCTGTGTGTTGTCAAACGAGTTTCTCGACGCACTGCCCGTGCATCGGTTGTGCGGCGAGCAGGAGGTATATGTGACGGACGGGTTCCGCGAACGACTTGGCCCTCGTAGTGATCCACGTCTGCCGGCTCTGCCACCGGGATACCGCAGCGAGATCAATTTGCAGGCGTTGGACTGGCTCACGGCGGTGTCCGCCCGTATGGAACCGGGCACATACCTGCTGACGTTCGATTATGGGTTGGAGCGGACCGAGTATTTTGCGCCGCACCACGCGACCGGTCACTTGCAATGCTACCACCGGCACAAGCGCCACACAGATCCCTACCGGCACATCGGGGAGCAAGACATCACCGCGCATGTGGAGTTCACCTCATTGATCGAGCACGGCGAGCGACTGGGGCTGGAAACCGTGCGGTTTGGTGATCAGGGCCGGTATCTTTTAGAGGTGGGTGAACCGATCATCGCGGCGTTGGTGGAACGGGAAGCCGGTCGGTTTAGCCATTTGCGTAACCAGCTTCACCAACTGACACACCCCGCGCTGATGGGGCGGGCGTTCAAGGTTCTCATTCAGCGCAAACGCCCGCAGTGAGATTCCCATGGGTGCGGCCAGGCGTGTGCAAAATCGAGAAGCCGCTCCCGTTGGAAGCGGGTGGCGCAGTTTTTGCCGGTTTGGTTGTCACGGTCATGCGCTATCTCGTGGTGGGAGACATCCACGCCAACGAGCCGGCTTTGGAAGCGGTATTGTCGGCTGCCGGGCGGTTGGGCGTGGACGGGTGTTTGTTCGTCGGCGATCTCGTGGGATACGGCCCGGACCCGGTAGCTTGCATCGAACGGCTTCGCGACTGGCAACGACTCGGCGCGTTGTGGTGGGTGGCCGGTAACCACGACCTGGCCGTGCGCACACCGCACGTGCCGGATGGTTTCATCCCCGAGGCGTCGGTTACGTTGGAATGGACCCGGCAAGCCTTGGAGCGTGCTCCCGACGCTCGCGAATTTTTGCGGGTGGCGCCCACGTTGGCGCATCTCGACGGCGTTATCTGGCTGACGCATGATTCGGTGATTGCTCCGGGAGCTGGTTGGTATCTGTCGAACTCAGCACTGCGCGTGAAAGAACTGCTCTATCTGCAACAACAGGGCGGTCGGATCGCTTTTTATGGTCACACGCACTGGATGCAAGCCGATGTGATCAACAACGGTGGGCGGCCCGAAGCGCGTCCGATGCGCGCGCATTTGGGGCCGGGTCCCGACCCGGCTCCGTTGTTGTTGTTGCCACACGAGACCGCGCTCATTGGGGTTGGCTCGGTGGGTTTCCCGAAAAATGAAGGGCGACGCGCTGAGTTTTTGATTCTCGACACCAGCGAGGGAGCGATTTGGGCATTGGAAAAATACGCGGTGGAGTATCCGCGGCACCACACTCGTGCCCGGTTGCACCAGGCACTCATACCGGCCTGCGCACCGCAACTGGTCGCGCAGATCGCGCACTGGTTGTGACCGAAAACGATCTCAGAATTCGGTGACTTTGGCCGCGCGCAACTCACGTTCGAGTCGCTCCGCAATGAACGCATAGCCGGCAGCGTTGGGATGGATGGGGTCGGCCATGCGGGCACCGTTACCAAGCACGTCGCGAAGGATGTTGGGAATGTAGAGCGCGCCGAGCTCGCGGGCCAGTTGTCGGAAAGGCCGGTGGTACTGATCGCGGACCGTGGCGCTGCGCACACCAATCAAGACAACAAACGCGCCGTGTTGTTGCAGGCCGGTGATGATCGCGCGCAAATTGGTTAGCGTGGTCTCCAGCGGTAACCGCTGCAGGCTGTCGTTGCCGCCCAAACAAACCAAGACCACGCGCGGGTCGGCGGCGAGCACGGTGTCGAGCCGTCGCAATGCGTCGGCGGTGGTGTCGCCCGGTACGCCGAAGTTGAGAATTTCGCGTCCCAGGCGGCGGCCGAGCTGGCTGGGGTAGTCGTCACCCGGTTCGGCGCCGATGCCGGCAGTGAGGCTGTCGCCGAGTGCCACCCAAGCGGTGCCGGCTTTTGGGGGGTAGTTGGTGAGGCTCGGCTGCGCGCAACCGAGAAGTAGCAACGACACGACGAGCTGTAGCCACCACGTAAAGGGCAGGGAAGGGGTGGGGAACGTCGCGGATTTTCGAGCGCGGCTCGTGGGCATGGTGATGTTCAGTCCACATGTCAATCATGAATCACACTGCAGATGAAAAGCAAACCCGGACGGGTTGGAGGGACCCGCCCGGGTGACTTTGCCCGAAAAACGCGTCGGATCGCGTGATTATTGCAGCAACCGCAGCATGGACTGCGGGACCGCGTTGGCCTGAGCCAACATTGCCGTGCCGGCCTGCACGAGGATGGTGTAGCGCGCGAACTGAGTGCTTTCCTCGGCCACGTTCACATCCTTGATGCGGCTGGTGGCGGCGGTCAGGTTCTCTTTCAACACCGAGAGCTGATCGGCGGTGAAGTTCAACCGGGTCGCGTTGGCGCCGACCGTGGCGCGGTCGGTTGCCAGTTGCGCGATGGCCGCGCGCACATTGGTCAACGCCGTAGCTGCGGCAGCGATGGTGGAGACGTTGCTGCCCGTGGCGTTCGTGTATGCGGTGGCTGACAGGTTGACGCCGGTCATCGAGAAGGTGTTGCCTTCGCTGTCGATCGTGACGTTGAGCGCCGTGTTGCTGAACAGCGACACGCCGTTGAAGTCCTTCGTCGCCACGTTGGTGATGTACGCGGCGAGCTGCTGGAACTCCTGGTTGTACAGCGCGCGGTCGCTGTTGGATTTGGTGACGTCCTGCGCGAGGATCGCCAATTCGCTCATGCGGTCGAGCGCCTTGGCAACCTTGCTGAGGAAGCCATCCTGAGTTTGGTTGAATGAAACCGCGTTGGCGATGTTGTTGAGGGCCGCCTGCACGCGATTGATCTGCGCGTCCAAACGCAACGCCACTGCGGCGCCCGCAGCGTCGTCACCAGGTGCAACGATCTTCGAACCCGAAGACAAACGCGCCAAAGATTTGGCCAGTGCGGCACTGGACTCAGCCAACAGTCGGCTGCTGTTCGTCGCGGAGACGTTGGTGTTAATGACCATTTGAGGTGACTCCTTCCGTGAGTGTGGTTCAACAGGCGCGCATCCATGGCGCCTGGTGAGCGATTTGCAGGCGCTCACAATCCCTGGCGAACGCTTGGCGGTGGCTCGCTAACCGATGTCTCATGACAACGGCATTATCGGCAGCGCGTCAGGAAACTTGAGCCATGCATGGGGAGGCGGTTGGTGAATTTTCACTCAAGTTGTGGGGCGGAAGTGCCGATAAATCTCAATAGCTCGCGCATGCGCTCAATTGGTGATCTATCAATCCGGGGCAAGCTCTTCGTGTTGGCGCTGCTGGTCAGCGGCGCGTCACTGGCTTTGGCCTATGCGGCGTCGTCGGTGTATCAGCTCTGGGCGGAACGTCCCGAGGGCAGCGCGCTGGAGGTGGGGCCGCTCCTGCTGGCAGGTTACGTGGCGGTTGTGGCGGTGGCGGCGATGGGCATTTCCGCATGGTTGGCGTGGCGCATTCACGCCGTGATTGCGGGGCCGTTGCAGCATGTGATTGAGGTCTCCCGTCAGATCAAGGAACAGAACAATTACTTTCTTCGCGCCCAACGCCGGCAGAACGACGAGACGGGAGCGCTGGTGGACGAGTTCAACTGCCTGCTCGATTATATTCAGCAACGGGATGTGGCCCTGACGAACGCGCGGCGTAAAGCGGAGGAGGCCACGCGCGCCAAGAGCGAGTTTCTGGCAAACATGAGCCACGAAATTCGCACGCCGATGAACGGCATCATCGGTATGACGGAGCTGGCATTACAAACGCCGCTGACGGCCGAGCAACGGGATTACTTGGTGACCGTGAAGGACTCGGCCGACACATTGCTAACGTTGATCAACGACATTCTGGATTTCTCCAAGATTGAGGCCGGCAGGCTTTCGTTGGAATCCATCCCGTATGATCCGCGGGATTTGATGGATCGCACCTTGGCGTCGTTGGCGGTGCGGGCACAGGGGAAAGGATTGGAGCTGGTGGGTGAGGTGCGTCCGAGCGTGCCGGCAGGAGTGATCGGTGATCCCACACGCGTGCGCCAGGTCATCATCAATCTCGTCGGCAACGCCATCAAGTTCACGGAGCGCGGCGAGGTCGTGGTCACTTTGGATGCGAGGCCGATAGACGACGAGAGGGTCGAGCTGCATTTGAGCGTGCGGGACACCGGCATTGGGATCCCGCCCGAACGACAGGCGGCGATTTTCGAGCCGTTCACACAAGCCGATGGCTCCACCACACGGAAATATGGTGGTACCGGGTTGGGATTGTCGATTTGCACCAACCTGATGCGACTGATGCAAGGTCGGATTTGGGTGGAGAGCGTGGTGGGGCAGGGCAGTACATTCCATTGCTCATGGCCGGCGGGCATCGCGCGCGACATGCCGCAAACTGAGCCAAGGCCAGCGGTCTCGGCCAACCGCACGGTGCTGGTGGTGGACGACAATGCCACGAATTGCCGGGTGCTCGCTGAGACCTTGCATCATTGGGGATGGGTGCCCACGATCACTCATGATGGTTTGGAAGCCGTTTCGTTGGCGCGTCAGGCCGTGAGCCGTGGTCAACCCTTCGGTTTGGTATTGCTGGACATGATCATGCCGGGCGTAGATGGGCTGACCGTGGCAACCGAGTTGCGCAACGATCCCACGTTGCAACCGCTACCAATCATCATGCTATCGTCCACGTGCGACCACGACACGCTGGAACGCAGCCGGCAGCTCAAACTCGACGCCTATCTACTCAAGCCGGTCAAGCAGGCCGAGCTGCGTCGGGTGCTGCACGAGGTGGTGGGCGGATTTCAAACCTTGGATGAAGCCGGTCATGCGGAGGCCTCGGCCCCGGTACCGTTGGGCGGATGTCGCATCTTGCTGGCGGAGGACAATGCCGTGAATCAAAAACTCGCCTGCCGGCTGCTGGAGAAACAAGGACATAGCGTCGTGATTGCACCCGATGGCCAAGCGGCCGTTGCAGCGTGGGAGCGCGAGTCGTTCGACCTCATTCTGATGGATGTGCAAATGCCGAATCTCGACGGTCTGCAAGCCACCGCGATCATTCGCGAACGCGAAGCCGGTACGGGTCGGCACATCCCCATCATTGCGATGACGGCCCATGCGTTGGCCGGCGACCGCGAACGCTTTTTGGCTGCCGGGATGGACGACTACATTTCGAAGCCAATTGATGCTCAGCGGCTGGCAACGCTGCTCAATCGCTACCGGCCTGCGGCCCTACCGGCATCGGCACCGGCTCCGGCAGGAGCGGCCGCTGGCTCCGAGTCGGTTGCGCTCGATCGGCAGGTTGTGTTGGCGGCGATCGGAGACGATGAATCGTTGCTGGAGGAAATCACCGGTGTGTTTTTGCAAGACCTGCCGAATTTGATGGGCGCCGTCGAGAAGGCAGTCGCCGAACGATCCGCAGAACAACTCGAACGGACGGCGCACAAATTGAAAGGTTCCGTGAAGATTTTCGGCACGGCCAAACTCGTGGACAAGCTGCAGCAGCTTGAGCAATGCGGTCGCACCGGTCAACTGGATGGCGTGGCGCAACAATGGTCGGAAACACGGCCGTTGCTGGACGCGCTCGCAGCTACCCTCCGCACGTGGGCCAAGCCATCCACGTTCAGTTCAGAGACTGCGAACTCGCGGTAACGGAACCGTTTTTTCCGAGTCTGTGAGAAGGCTTGCTGGCTTGGCAGAGGTCTTCCTGGCAATCCCCACCGAAAGCACTTGTAAAAACCACCGTGCAGCACCATGATAATACGTAGGAGGAAAAGAAAATGAGTGGAAAACACATGGTGCAAATATGGATGATCGTGATGGCTGTTACCAGCGCAGCTTGGGCTCAAGACATCGTGTATTCCCTGCACTTCAATGATGGGTTGCCCAATAACTGGATTGCCGGCCAGTTGACCAGTGAAGGCTTGCCCGAGGGCTCGAAGCAGGCGGTCACCGCGCGGGTCACGGACGGTAAAGCGGAGCGAATTGCCTCGCACAAAGAGTGGGTGAAGGGATTGTTTTCGATAAGCGAAGACCTGTATTTCAACTACCGAATCCGTATGACGAGGCCGGAGTGGTATTTGCTGTTCCTCCAAGTCAAGCCGGCAGGCCCGACCGGTCAGAGTTCCAACTACATTGCTCGCCCAACACCAGGGCCCGCAAATGAGTGGCATGTCGTGAGTGTCCCCGTAAAAGAGTTCCAGCAAACGGGCAAGGACATCAGCAACGGTCCACCGCCCCCCGTCGGTGAGGTATGTACTTCGTTCTTCTTCGACACCCAAGGCAGAGACCTCGGTATTACTATTGACCGAATCTGGGTATCGAAGGGCAAGCCGGTTTCCACGCCACCAAACCCGTAACTGAAATATATCCGACCGAGCGGGCAATTGGGACGCAGTGACGCGGGGCTTTTGGATTTGAGCTGCCAGTGGCGCAGTCTGTCTCACTAACCGCGGTTGCTCCCATTGATTACAAAGCACTTACGGATTCACAAGCGTGGCATCGTCGGTGCTAAACCGTCCTCTCGGAAAGGAGGTTGAGAACATGACGCTGATCCGATGGCAACCGCGAGGTGAGTTGTGGGATCCATTTGCGAGCTTGGCCGATCTCCAACAGGAGATGAACAGGCTCTTTGAAACGTCATTGCGCCGGTTGGGCAGCCCGCAGGAGGGGATTTGGGGGTTCCCGATTGATGTGGTGGAGGAGAAAGACCACCTCGTCGTTCGGGCGAACCTGCCGGGTCTGACCAAGGACGATGTGACCGTCACGTACCACGATGGTTACCTAACCATCAAGGGCGAGAAGAAGGTTGAGTCCACCACAAAGGACGCCAACTGGCATCGGCAGGAGCGGGCGTATGGCTCATTCAGCCGAACAATCGAGTTGCCAGTGGCGGTGGACATGAAGAAAATCGAGGCGCAGTTCCGGGATGGAGTGTTGACAGTGACGTTGCCGAAGACCGAGGAGGCCAAGCCGCGCGAGATACAGATCAAGGTCGGCTGAGCCGAATTGCCCGCAACACACCCAGGCCGGGCAGAGCCCGGCCTGTTTTTTTGAATGAACAACTGAACACGAGGTGTTCACAATGCCGAACTACTGGTTGGTGAAAACAGAACCCCAAGAATATTCTCTGGCCGATTTGGAACGCGATGGAGCCACCCAATGGACGGGCGTGCACAACCCGCTCGCAAAAAAGCACTTGGCCGCGATGAAGCCCGGCGACCTGGTGCTCGTGTATCACACCGGAAATGAACGCCAAATCGTAGGCCTGGCAGAGGTTTCCGCCGCTGGTGCAGAACCGCAACTACGTTTCCGCCAAAGATTTGCAAAACCGGTGTCCTTGGCAGCGATCAAAGCAAAGCACGAGCTGCGTGATTGGGCGCTGGTACGACAGGGCCGGTTGAGCGTCATGCCGGTGACCCCAACCCAGTGGAAGTTGGTGCAGAAAATGATCTCAGAATCCTAGCCAACGTTGAGGAATAATCGCCATGAACCCGAACAGCGGTCAGCCCAATTTCATTCCCCGCAGTTCCAGCCATCTCGTGCGACGGCTCGCCCGACGTGACCAATGCGGCCAGACCCTCTTCGAGTACGCCATCATCATCGCCGCAGTGGCGTTGGTCGTCGTTCTCGTGCTTCGAGGAATCGGCGAGTACCCACCGAAAGCTCTGAACCCGGTCAACAACGCGCTCGCACAATAACGCACTCGCGCGCCGCTCGCACTCCGTGCCCGGTCTGCCCGGCGCCAAATTGGCCTCTGCATCCCACTCGAGCACGTGCCCTCGATCCATCACTGTCGTTTCCTCCTATGACACACAACAGCCTAGTATCCGCACCGCAACCCGGATAAACGCAGTAGCGAACCATACCGGCTGTCTCGCGCGGGCAAACGTCCGATGACGTCAGAAACCCGACTGCGAGCCCATCTGGTTCGACGATTCTAAACAAGAGGAGGCCACATGAAAAAGAACATGGTGCGAGCCATCAGCGAACTTTACAACGATCCCGAAGCGCGCCGATTGTTCGACAGCATCGAGCGCAAAGTGGATAACGGCACTTTCGACTTCACGGAGGAAGAGGAAGAATTCGCCCTCGCATTCTGGGAAGCTTTGGAAGCGGCCAATCCCACACCCGTCGAGGAGCTGAAGCGGATGGCCGAGCAATTCCTGAAGAAGTAACGGGCGAAGTAAGCACCCAAAATCGGCGTAGCGCGGCCCACCGCTCGTGCTCGTCAACCCTCCTCGGAACGCGTGGGTCGCGAACTTGCGCTCACTGACCGGCGGAAACTCTCCTCGGAGTCAAAACGAGTGCGGGGCATCCGATAAACCGGATCTCACCGGTCGTCGGGTCGCCCCGCACCCGTTTATTCCACCTCACCAATCGCTCTACCCGGAGCCTCCCACCCACTTGATCACCTGAAGACCACCGGCTGGGTCATCGGACACAACCCTTTTGATGGTCACCAACCGACCCGAGCGACCGCGCACTGACCCAACTCGCCACCCTTTCGGGTTTTGGGTCCTACCGGACCAAGCAGGAGGATTGCAATGGCGTCACGTTGGAAACTTAGTCGCAATTCCCTTTCGGGTTTTGGGTCCTACCGGACCCACGTGCGGCTTGTAGGCGGGCCGCACGATTCGCGGGTGTCGCAATTCCCTTTCGGGTTTTGGGTCCTACCGGACCAGCCGAGAAAAAGGCGGAACCAAGGGCAACAACCGACCTGTCGCAATTCCCTTTCGGGTTTTGGGTCCTACCGGACAGGTTCTCATAGCTCCGAGCTGGGCTCGGACCCAGCCGTCGCAATTCCCTTTCGGGTTTTGGGTCCTACCGGACAAAAACTGGTCTTGGAAAGCCGCCGAAAGGCGGCGAGAAGTCGCAATTCCCTTTCGGGTTTTGGGTC
>JANWVU010000094.1 GCA_025056465.1 Verrucomicrobiia bacterium
TAAATCGCCAACATCTGTTTCCACGTTGCCCACAATCCGTGCGGTGTGGGCGGCAGGTCGTGTTCAATGAGCCGGTGGAGCTTAGGCAGGTTGAAAAATGGCACAGCCGGGAACATGTGATGTTCAATGTGATATTGCATGTTCCAATAAAGGAATCCCGGCAGCCATGAGCAGGTGTACGTGCGGCAACACAACCGATGGTCCGGCACATTGGGCTGCAACCCGTAATGTTGCGGCGCGCCACACAAGAATTGCAACCAGCCAGCATAGTGACCATTCAAGTTGACGATGAAGATCAGAATCCATTGGCCGGTCACGAGGAAAATCGTCGCCAGCACCAAATGACCAATCAACACCGTCCGCGCCCAGTTACGATGCTGCCGACGCAACTCCTCGTTCTCCGCCGGCATGAGAAATTCATACCAGTCGTTATCCATTTTTCCGCGTGCGCGGTTGTACCACACTCGCAGCGTTCGCCAGGTGTTGACTGGGTTCCATCCCAACAAATTCCAGAAGAACTTGATCCCCTCCATGTCGAGCCGCATCGGCAACACCACCTCGCCATCGTAATCGGGGTGGGTCGTGACCTGATGATGACGGATGTGACTGGGGCGGAACCACACCTGATCCCACCAACCCAAAAATGCGAACACCTTCAGAAAGAATTCGTTCACCCGCTTGTTCTTGAACGGTGTCTTGTGACTCAACTCGTGGCAAGCCGTGCCGCCAAAAAACGCTCCCACCGTGCCCGTCGCAAACAGTCCCACCAACATCAACGGCACCGTCCACCACCAATTCTCCGCGTTGACCGACCGAAACGCCCAATACGTCAATCCACCCAAGACCGCCCACATCCCCAGATGACCGAGGGCCTGCCGGTACCCTTGCCAATCACTGCACTTCATCAACTCGGCCATCACCGCCGGGTCCACGTGAGACCGATACCAATTGATTTTGGGATTCTTTTTGAATTTCGTCGCCGTTTCCATGCCGCCAGCCTACCCAATTCGCCGCGTCGCACAATACCCGCTGGTCACATCCCTATATCCGCCATTCACGACCGCCGCACTAGCGTTTCCCGCCCACTCTGAGGAAACACTTACCCAACAGAGGACCGTTCGGCACACAACACCATAAGATAAGTCAACCCCAACTTAAACCCCACCCGCATCACCCGACTCCACTACGCCGCCGCCGCCAATCTCACCAACATCACCTGGGGCACCCTCACCGCCTCACTCACCCACAACAACGCCGGCCGACGCATCACCCGCACGGTGGCAGGTGTGACCGAACGGTACCTCTACGATGGCCTCGACATCATCCTACAACGCGACGGTGCCGGCACCTTTCGCTGCCGGTACTTGCGTGGCTTGGCGATTGACGAGCCGTGGCAGCGCAGCGACGTAGGCGCCGTGGCAACCAACCGGGTCTATCCGGCCGACGCGCTCGGCTCGATCATTGCACTGACGGATACCGGCCGAGTGATCCAGACCGAGTACGACTACGAACCCTTGGGCGCAACCAGAGTTACCGGCATGGGCAACAAGAACAGCTATCGCTTCACCGCCCGCATCGGGTTTACTTTTTAAAACATTGAGCGTGCCTTGGGCAGTGACGGGCCAGTTTGACGGTTCCGCGGATTGATCACACCAAAAGCTGGCGGTCAAGGGAGCGGTATTGAATTGCCTCGCTGACATGATGGGCTTGGATCATGGCGCTGCCCTCCAAATCGGCGATCGTGCGACTAACTTTCAGAATCCGATCGTGGGCGCGCGCGCTCAAGCCCAACTCCGTCATCGCCATCTTCAACAACTCCTGCGATGGCTCATCCAGCCGGCAATGCTGTTTCAACTCGCGCGGTGACAAGCGAGCATTGAGCTTACCGGTCCGCTGATACTGCAGCTCCCGCGCGTGTAACACCCGTTCCCGAACGGTTGCGGAACTTTCCCCACCCGCATCGCCACTCAACTGTCTGTACGGCACGGCCGGTACCTCCACATGCAGATCAATCCGATCGAACAGCGGTCCGCTAATCTTGTTGCGATACTTTGTAATTTGACCCGGTGAGCATCGGCACTCCCGCTGCCGGTCGCCGTAGAAACCGCATGGACACGGGTTCATCGCCGCCACCAACATGAACTCGGCGGGGAACGTCATCGTCCCAGCCGCGCGCGACACCACTACGCGTCCTTCTTCCAACGGTTGTCGCAACGCCTCCAACACGTCGCGATGAAACTCAGGCAGCTCATCCAAAAACAACACGCCATGATTTGCCAGGCTGATTTCGCCTGGTGTCACGTTTGCCGTGCCACCCAATAGTCCCGCCGTGCTCGTGCTGTGATGCGGCGCACGAAACGGCCGCGTCGCTACCAGCGCCTCCCCGCGCGGCAACAATCCCATGATGCTGTGGATTTTTGTCGTCTCCACCGCTTCTTCCAACCGCATCGGCGGCAGAATCGTCGGCAGCCGACGCGCCAGCAACGTCTTCCCGCTGCCGGGCGGCCCGACCATCAACAGATTGTGCCCACCGGCCGCCGCCACCTCCAACGCGCGTTTCGCGTGCTCCTGCCCTTTTACATCCTGTAGATCCACGTCGTAATGCTGTTGTTTAGCGAACAAGGCCGCCACATCCTCGCGGTACGGTTTCCACTCCCGCGTGCCTGTCAAAAACTCGGCCACCTCGCGCAAATGACGCGCGGGATATACGTCCAAACCGCTGACCACCGCCGCCTCGGCAGCATTGTCCGCCGGCACAATCAATCCCCGGCGTCTCTGCTCGCGCGCACACAACGCCACCGGTAACACGCCATTGACGCTGCGCACCTCACCGCTGAGCGCTAGCTCGCCCACCAGCGCGAATTCCTCAAGCCGGTCGCCTCGAATTTGTTCGCTGACCGCCAACAACCCCACCGCAATCGGCAGATCAAAACTCGGTCCCTCTTTCTTGATGTCCGCGGGCGCCAGGTTGATGGTCGTGCGCCCCATCACGAACTTGTAACCAGAATTTTCAATCGCCGTCTTGACCCGATCGCGGGATTCTTTCACGGCTGCATCCGGCAATCCCACAATGATGACCGCCGGCTGACCCCACCCGGCATTGACCTCGATTTCGACCGGATATGCTTCGATGCCCAGCACCGCCGCAGAATGGATCGTCGCCAGCATCCACCCGACTAGTAAACAAACGGTTCGCTCAAGTCGAATGCGTTTTCGATAACGCGCACCTCACGAGGTGCTGCCGCATCGGGCGGCCACAACACCTCCACCACGTCAAATCGCCAACGCACCGACGGATTGTGCAGCAACCGCAGATACTCCAACGCCGCCCGACTCAGATGTCGTTGTTTGTCGCGATTGACCGCTTCGCTCGGTGCGCCGAACTGTTCATCGGCGCGGGTTTTCACCTCCACAAAAACCAACCACTCGCCCTGCCGGCACACCAAATCAATCTCACCATACCGGCTCTTGAAACGGCGCACCAAAATCTTGTAGCCCACCCGTCGCAGATACCGGGCGGCCGCTTCTTCGCCGCGCTCTCCGCGATCAATCTGCGCGGTGGGCTGGCGCGCAAGGGGACGCAACCATTTCCAGGGCATGTCGCACCGGTGCAAATGACCGACGATGAACCGGCGAGGGACCAAACCGCCGCAACGCCGCCAGATGTTCCGCTGTCCCGTAACCTTTGTGCCGTGCGAAGTTGTACTGTGGATACTGCGCGTGCAGCGTGGTCATCATCCGGTCCCGCGTCACTTTCGCCAGCACACTCGCCGCGGCAATCGAAAAACTTTTCGCGTCACCACCCACGATGGCTGTTTGGGGAAACGGGCAGTTGCGCAACGGCCGCCCGTCCACCAACACGTGTTCGGGCGCAGGCTGCAACCGGCGCAGCGCCTCGCGCATCGCGTGCTCGGTCGCGCGCAAAATGTTCCACGCATCAATCTGCTCAACATCGGCCATACCCAGGGCCCACTCCAAGCCCGGCAGTTGGGTCAACTCTTCAAAAATTTGCTCCCGTTGCCTTGCCGTGAGTTGTTTGGAATCCGTGAGCGTGTCGTGGTGAAATCCCGCCGGCAAAATTACCGCCGCTGCTACGACCGGTCCTGCCAACGGACCTCGACCGGCTTCGTCCACACCCGCCACGCGTGGCCGACCGGCTCGCCACTGCCGCCGCTCGTAGCGCAACATGTCCATGTCGCCTCCGCGGGCGGCCGGTCGGTTAGGCTTCGTCCACTTTGGTTGCCGTTTTCCCGACCCGTTTGCGGAGGTAATACAACTTCGCCCGCCGCACCTTGCCCCGCCGCTCTACCTCGATTTTCTGGATGAACGGCGAATGCAGCGGGAAAATCCGTTCCACGCCTTCCCCGTAGCTGATGCGTCGCACCGTGAACGTTTCCGCCACGCCTCGTCCCTGTTTGTTGATTACCACACCGCTGAAGACCTGAATTCGCTCGCGGTCGCCCTCCCGAATCCGGGTATGCACCTTGACCGTGTCGCCCACGCTGAAATCCACCACATCCGGTCGCAATTGTTCACGTTGAATTTTCTCAATCACATTCATGTTTGCCTGCCCTCCAACAAATCGGGTCGTCGTTGCGCCGTACGTCGCAGCGCCTGCTCGCGCCGCCAACGGGCGATCTCCTCGTGATTGCCCGACAACAACACCTCGGGGACTCGCATCCCGCGAAACTCGGCGGGTCGCGTGTACTGCGGTCCTTCCAGTAACCCGTTGGTGAACGAATCGGACGTTGCGCTGGTCTCATCCCCGAGCGCCCCTGGCAGCAGCCGCACCACGGCGTCAATCAACACGGCCGCCGCCAGCGCACCGTTGGTCAGCACATAATCGCCGATGCTGATTTCATCCTGCACCAACGCCTCCCGCACGCGCTCATCCACACCCTCGTAATGGCCGCACAGAATGAGCAAATGCGGGAGTTGCGCCAGCTCACGCGCCACCGCCTGAGTGAGTCGGCGTCCTTGCGGACACATCAATACCACGCGGCTCTCCGGCCGCCGCAACGTCTCCACCGCTTCAAAGATCGGTTCCGGCTTCAACACCATCCCCGGGCCGCCCCCGAACGGTTTGTCGTCCACCACCCGGTGTTTGTCATGCGCAAAATCGCGCAGATTATGCACGCGGATAGCAACCAACCCTCGTTCGCGCGCCCGTTTTAGGATGCTTTCTTCCAGCGGACCTTCCACGATCCGCGGGAACAACGTCACGACATCAATTTCCACGCTCGTGCGACGCGTGCTCGCCGCCGTTCTCGTGCGGTGCCGGTGGCGTGGCGGCGCGCCGACCACTCGGCTCGATAATCTCCAACATCGCGCGTCGGCCCTGCTTGGCCGCCGCACTGGTGAGCAACGTGCGAATCGCCGTGATCGTGCGCCCATTCTTGCCGATGACCTTGCCGATATCCGATGGATTCATCCGCAACTCGAAGACCACCACTCGCTCGCCATCCACCTCGGTCACCGTGACCTCATCGGGATGATCCACCAACGCCTTGACCACGTATTCGATAAACGCTTTCATCCGACCGGCTCCTTCCGCTCGCGATGGCGCCACGTCGGTCAGCCTGTCAGTTCGACGCCGCCACGGCCCGCTCGGCGCGTTTCAGGATACTGCGCACCGTCTCGGTGGGCTGCGCGCCTTTCGACAACCAATAGCGCGCGCGCTCCAGGTTCAGCACGCAATTGTTCTCCGCCTTTTTCGGGTCGTACGTCCCCAACGTCTCGATGAAACGTCCGTCCCGCGGACTGCGCGCATCGGCCACCACAATCCGAAACACCGGATCATTCCGTCCACCAATTCGCCGTAATCGTATTCGCACTGCCATCGTCGCACCTCTCTGTTACCGGCCCGTTCCCAACCCTCGCGGCAGACCCGGTAACCCGCCCCGCCGCGCCAGTGTTCTCTGCCACCGACTCATTTCCTTCATCATTTTTTTCATCGTGTTGAATTGCTTCAACAGATGATTCACATCGGCCACGGTCGTGCCGCTACCGCGCGCGATTCGCTCGCGGCGCCGCGCATTCAAAATCTCCGGGTGACGACGTTCCTGCGGCGTCATGGAATTGATGATCGCTTCGACCCGTCGCAGCTCCGCCTCACCCGCGCCAAGCTCGGGCATCTTATCCATCCCCGGTAGCATGCCAAGCAGATTTTCCAGCGGCCCCAGCTTCTTCATCTGCTGTAACTGCTGCCGAAAATCTTCCAAATCAAAACTCTGGTCCGCCAGCTTGCGCGACATCTCCTCGGCTTGTTTCGCATCCAGTGCCGCCTGCGCCTTCTCTACAAAACCCACCACATCGCCCATCCCCAAAATTCGCCCTGCCATCCGCTCCGCGTGGAATAACTCCAAATCATCCAATTTCTCGCCCACGCCGATGAACCGGATGGGCTTACCGGTCACTGCCCGCAACGACAATGCCGCCCCGCCGCGCGCATCGCCGTCCAACTTCGTAAGCAAAACCCCGGTCAATCCCAGCGCATCATCGAAATGCTTTGCGATGTTCACCGCCTCCTGACCTGTCGCTCCGTCCACGACCAACAGAATCTCCGTCGGGTTGACCGCATCTCGCAGCCGCACCAGCTCCTGCACCAATTCCTCATCCACATGGAGTCGCCCGGCCGTATCCAACAACAAAACATCCGCGCCCTGCGCCCGCGCAAAATCCTGTGCGCGTCGCCCGATTGCCGCCACATCCCGCTCCCCGCGTGCGGCATAGACCGGTAGCCCCAACTGCCGGCCCAGCGTTTCCAACTGATTAATCGCGGCGGGCCGATACACGTCGGCGGCAACCAACAACGGTCGCTTACCTTGCTTTGTCAGCCACTTTGCCAATTTCCCGCAGCTCGTCGTCTTTCCCGAACCATGCAACCCGCACACCAGCCACGTCCCGTTCACATTCAACGGCGCCGGTGCGCTCTCCCCCGCCATCAACCGCACCAGCTCATCATGCACAATCTTCACCATCTGCTGACCGGGCGTGACGCTCGCCAACACTTCCTGACCCAGCGCGCGCTGTTTCGTCCGCTCAATGAAATCGCGCGCTACCTGGTAGTTGACGTCCGCCTCCAACAGCGCCAGCCGCACCTCCCGCAGTGCGTCCGCGATGTTTTTCTCCGTCAACTTCCCGTACCCGCGCAGATTGCGCAGCACCCCTTGTAATTTTTCCGATAGCCGACTAAACATCGCTCCGGCAATATCGCGGCGCGAAAATGCAATGCAAGGAAATAGCTGCCGGCGTCCATCAGCAACCACCCATGAAGACTTTCCTCACTGAAGACTTCCTGCTGACCAACGCGGTCGCGCGCGAACTGTACCACCACTACGCCGCCCCCCAGCCGATCTACGATTACCACTGCCACCTCCCCCCGGCACAAATCGCCGCCAACCACACCTTCCGCAGCCTCACCGAAATCTGGTTGGCCGGCGACCACTACAAATGGCGCGCCATGCGCGCCAACGGCGTGGACGAACGCTATTGCACCGGTGACGCTTCCGATTGGGAAAAATTCCTCGCGTGGGCGCGCACCGTCCCCCACACGTTGCGCAACCCGCTCTATCACTGGACCCACCTAGAGCTCTGGCGCTACTTCGGCATCACGGACCTGCTCGACGAATCCACCGCCCGCGCCATTTGGGACCGCGCCAACGCGCTTCTGCCCAGCCTACCGGTGCACCGCCTGCTCGAGATGTCGCGCGTTCGTGTCGTTTGTACCACCGATGATCCCACCGACTCCCTCGAACACCACCGCGCCATCCAACAACAAAAAACCCTCCCCACGCGTGTCTATCCAACATTTCGACCCGACCGGGTTTTTGCCATTGATCAGCTCGATGCATGGAACGATTGGCTCGATCGATTGGGTGCCGGTGGCTCGCTGACCAGTTTGCTCACCGCACTTGAGCAACGACTCGATTTTTTTCATCAACACGGCTGCCGGCTTTCCGACCACGGCCTGCCCTACGTCTATGCTGAAGATTGCCCCGAATCAGAGGCCGCCACCGCCTATCGCACCGCGCGCGAGCGCAAGCCGGTGAGCCAGCCCGACCGGTTTCGCAGTTTCATCCTGCGCTGGCTTGGCGAACAATACCACGCGCGCGGCTGGGTCATGCAACTGCACCTCGGCGCACTGCGCGGCAACAACACGCGCATCCGTCAAAAACTCGGCGCCGATACCGGCCACGACTCCATCGGCGACTGGCCCCAAGCCGAATCCCTCGCCCGCTTCCTTGACCGGCTCGACCAGGCCGACCGATTACCGCGCACGATCCTTTACAACCTCAATCCCGCCGACAACTACGTCTTCGCCACGATGATCGGCAATTTTCAAGACGGACGCATCGCGGGCAAAATCCAGTACGGCAGCGGTTGGTGGTTCCTCGATCAAAAAGAAGGCATGGAGTGGCAACTGAACGCCCTTAGCAACCTCGGCCTGCTCAGTCGCTTCGTCGGCATGCTGACCGACTCCCGCAGTTTCCTCAGCTACATCCGTCACGAATACTTCCGACGCATCCTCTGCAACCTCATCGGCCGCGACGTGGAAAACGGCGAGCTCCCGCGCGACATCCCGATGCTCGGCGACCTCGTCGCGCGCATTTGCTACCACAATGCGCGTGCATATTTCCCCCTCGACGTCCCCGACACGCCCGCGTAAGTCACTTGTAAGCTCATTCTGAGATCGATTGCTGAGCGCGCGCAGTCTCCCGGGGCCGGTTCAGCGGCGGGCATCGCGTGCGGGCAAGTGGACATGGCGAACGGCGTGTTCGAGAAATTGGGCGAGCGTGGTACCGGCACGCGCGGCCCGGTAGCCAAGACGAGCAAGGTCGGCAAACAGGCGCGGGTCACGCGCGAGGGCCGCGGCGATGCGGCCGGGTTGGAGTTGGCCAATGACGAAAAAGTCGTTGAACTGCTCCGGT
>JANWVU010000095.1 GCA_025056465.1 Verrucomicrobiia bacterium
AGTTTCAGCCGCCCGATCGAGCCGGCATTTCCGTGACAACCGATCTAGTCGCGGCGGCTCGCGGGGCGGATGTGGTGTACACCGACGTGTGGGTCTCGATGGGCAAGGAGGCCGAGGCCGCCGAGCGAATGAAGATTTTGCAGCCGTACCAAATCAACTCGGCGTTGCTGGCTCATGCGCGGCCGGGAGCTTTGGTGATGCATTGTCTACCGGCTTATCGCGGCAAAGAAATCACCGACGAGGTGCTGGAGGCGCACCAGCAAACGATTTTTGATCAGGCGGAGAATCGTCTCCACGTGCAAAAAACTATTTTGACGATGTTGGCTCGCCGGTAGGCTTGCGAGGCGCAAGCAATCCCCGGTGGGACCACCGCGCGATGAAACACCGTTTGCAACGCAGCGTGCGCGCCACGGTGACGGGTCTGGCGGTGAACGCCTTGTTGGCGCTCGTAAAGTTGCTGGCCGGTATTGTCGGGCACTCCACGGCGTTGATCGCCGATGCCGTGGAATCATTCACCGACTTGGTTGCATCGGTCATCGTCTGGCGCGCCGTGGTGGTGGCCGGTAAGCCGGCCGATCAGAATCACCCCTACGGCCACGGCCGTGCCGAAACACTGGCCACCGCAGCCGTAGCTGTGATGTTGTTGGGAGCTGCTGGGCTGATTGTGTTAGGCGCGGTGCGACGCATTTTCGTGCCGGGTCCACCACCGGAACCGTACACGCTATGGGTGTTGCTATGCGTGGTGGTCATCAAAGAGTCGCTGTATCGTTGGGTGCATCGCGAGGGTGTTGCGGTAGATAATGCCGCGGTGCGCGCCGACGCATGGCATCATCGCAGCGATGCGATCACATCGGCCGCGGCGGCGTTGGGCATCAGTGTGGCATTGGTGGGCGGGCAAGGTTACGAGGCGGCGGATGGTTGGGCGGCGCTGGTTGCGGCGGGGTTTATCGTCTGGAGCGCGTGGCGATTGATGCGACCGGCGGCGGCCGAGTTGATGGACGAGGACATTGCCTCGGACGTGCTGGTTGCGGCACGGTCAGCGGCGTTGGAGATTGACGGTGTGCGGGCCGTCGAAAAATGCCACGGTCGCAAACTCGGTTTCGGGTACGCGCTGGAGATGCACATCGAGGTGGATGGTGCGATGACCGTGACCCGCGCACACGCGTTGGCGCATGCGGTTGAGGATCGTGTCCGCGAACGAGTGCCGCGCATCAACGAGGTGGCGGTGCACGTGGAGCCGCACCAACCGAGACACGGATGAACGCAAGTGTGACCGACCGCGCGCTTGCCGGGGCCCGGCAATGCTCTCATAATCGCTGCGTGATGAGCGTTTCGCTCGACGAGTCATACCGGGTATGTCAGCGAATCGCGCGGCGTACCGGCAAAAACTTCTACTACTCGTTTCTCGTGATGCCGCGGGCCAAACGACGGGCCATGTCGGCGATTTACGCGTTCATGCGTCGCAGTGACGACATCGCGGATTGCGCGGCGAACCCTGCGGTGGCGCTGGAGGGGTTGCGGCGGTGGCGCACGACCGTGCAAGAGGCTTTGGCCGGTAGGACCGCTACGGATCCGATCCTACCGGCGTGGGTCGACACCGTGCGACGGTACCGGATTCCTGAGCGGCATTTTTTCGAGTTGTTGGACGGCGCCGAAATGGATCAGACACAAACACGGTATGAGACCTTTGCGGAGCTGTATCGGTATTGCTACCGCGTCGCGTCGTGTGTGGGGCTGGTGGTGCTGCCGATTTTCGGATATCGCGATGCGGCCGCGCCCGTACACGCCGAGGCGTGCGGAATCGCGTTTCAACTGACCAACATCTTGCGCGACGTCAAAGAGGACGCGGTTCTGGGACGGATTTACCTACCCGATGAAGATTTGGCGCGTTTTGGCGTCTCACCAGATGACATCATGCAGCAACGCTACACCTCAGCCTTTCGACAGTTGATGAAATTCGAAGCGGACCGCGCGCGGGAGTACTACCGGCAGGCGGCACCGTTGCGCGCGTTGATTGACGCCGATAGTCGTCCGACTCTCGGCGTGATGATGGACATTTACCGAGGCATTCTCGACAAAATTGAGGCGCAACAATTTCAGGTTTTTGGTGAAAAAATTCGGCTGAGCCGCTGGGAGAAATGGCGGATAGTGTGGCGACATTTCGGGAGGCACTGACATGGAAGTGTTGATGGCGTTGTTTTTGTTTCTCAAAACAGGCGAGCGATTCGCGACGCAGGAGACGGCCGGGCCCGTGCTGTCGGAGCTAACGGCCTACGTCGGGCAACGCATTGGCGCAACGATGGAACCACGGGTCTTCAACGAGCCGGCGCGCGCGGTGGAATTGTGCGCACGACAAAAACCGCGCGCGGGGATTGTGACGCCCGGCTTTTACCTCGCTTATCGCAAAGCGCTCGGCATGCAACCGTTGCTGGAGGTGCACCGCGAACAGGTGGAAGCGGAGCGCTACGTGCTGGTCGCTCGCAAAACCAACGGTACCCCGCCCACGGATTGGACCGGCAAAACCATCGCCACGACGTTGGCTGCCGAGGAGCGCTATGTGCGCGGAGTGATTCTGCAGGACAAACTGGGCCAGGAATTGCGCTTGGAGCCGGTGCGCAATGTGGAAGATTCGTTGTTTGATCTGGTGGAGGACGCCGCGGATGCGCCCGATGCCGTGTTGGTCGAGGAGGCGGCGTGGAAAGTTTTTGTGGCGGATCCGGAATTCGATAGTCGGTTAGCTGTGGTCTTTCGCTCCGAGGAGTTGCCGAGGGACTTGGTCGTGTCGTTTTCTGATTCGCCTGATCCAGCATTGGTCACCACCCTACGGCAGATGTCCGACGAAGAAGAAGGCCGCCGCATTTTGCGGAGCATTCGCGTGGCCTGTTTCACGCCGGTAAACATGGAGCGACTCGAGCACGCTGAGCGGTTGTTCCATGCCCGCTGACTCGGTCATGACGCGCCGGTGGGTTGAGGTGTTGGTCGTCATGGTGCTGGGGTTATTGATCGGCTGCAAATCCATCCGCGCCGTGCGCATCGTCCCACCGGATGTTCCACTCGACTTTGAGGGGCGCGTGCGGTTGCTGCGCCAGTTGGCGGCAGAAGCTGAGTCCGCTGACACCGTCACCAAACGAAAGCGCGCGGCGGAGCGCGGTCTGGGCATTGCGCGACAATTGCGGGAGGAACAACCGCAGCGCGTGGAAGGGCATTACTGGTATGCAATCCATGCCGGGCTGCTCGCACAGGCGGATAACTCGTACGGGCTGACCGCTGTGGCAGAGATGGACAGTGCGTTGCAACGCGCCATCGAACTCGATGCTGCTCATGACCACTGCGGTCCATTGCGCGTGCGCGGGTTGTTGTTGGTGCGTGCCCCCGGACCGCCGGTAAGCATGGGAAGTCCGCGACGCGGTTTGCGGCTGTTGGAGCAGGCGGCGGAGCGATGCCCTGAGTATGGCGAAAACTTGTTGTATTTCGCGGAGGCGTTGCATGCCACCGGCAAGACGGTTGAGGCACTGGCCGTCTTGCAACGACTGGAGGCGTTACCGGCGGGGCCCGAATCGGCCGGTGAACGTCAACGTTGGCTGGCGACGGCGGAAGCCTACCGGCGTGAATGGCAAAAGTAGCCCGGTAGGCTAGCGCACCGAGTTTTTCCCGCCTCGTCACGGGGTTGTAACCAGATTGACCGAGTCGCGCGGCTCTTTGGCTAGGGTGAAAAGTCCCAATACCGACGCGCGCAAGGTTATTCTCATTGTGGAAGATGAGCCGGACGTGGTGCGTCTGTTGGCGTTTCACCTGCAACGTGCGGGCTATCGCGTCGCCCATGCAAGTGATGGTCTGACCGCGATCAACCAGGCTTTTGATCACAAGCCCGACCTGGTGTTGCTCGATCTGATGTTGCCGAAGCTGCACGGGTTGGAAGTTTGTCGGTTGCTAAAACAAAGTCCGGTCTCGCGCAACATTCCCATCATCATGGTCACCGCGCTGACCGGGTTGGACGACAAACTCAAAGGCTTTGGTTGCGGCGCAGATGATTATGTCACCAAGCCGTTTGAAATTCGCGAACTGCTCGCTCGTATCGCTCAACATTTGCAGGCCAGCGAGGCGCGTTCTTCTCGCGCTTGATTGCGGACCGTTGTCCCTCAACCGGCGTGGTGAAGTCGGTGCTGTTTCTCAACGTCCGATGGTCGGAATGCCGAGTTTCTCCAGCGAGGCCTTCAATCGTTCGATGGGCAACCCGACCACGTTGGAGTAACTTCCCTCGATGCGTTCGATGATACGGTCACCGTGTTCCTGAATCGCGTAGGCACCGGCTTTATCGAGCGGATTGATCAACGCGAGGTATTCACGACGTTGCGGTTCGGTCAGTGGTCGCATCCAGACCGCCGTGACCTCGTGAAACAACAGTTCAAGGTCGAACGGACGGTGAATCAAGCAGACGCCGGTGATCACGTCGTGCCGGTGGCCCGCCAGTGCGCACAACATCGCATCCGCCTCCTCGATGCTCCCGGGTTTGCCGAAAATCCGGGTGCCCTGCACGACGATTGTGTCGGCGCCGATAACGAGCGCTTCAGGATGGTTGGCCGCGACCGCTGCCGCTTTGCGTCTGGCGTTTTCCATCGCGAGCGTAGCCGGTGGCAAACCATCAACTTGCTCCGTTATGCCGACCGGTACCACGACCCGAAAGCGTAGACCTAACTCGCGCAACAGTTGTTGTCGCCGTGGTGATGCGCTGGCCAGAATGATATCCATTGTCGTCGCATGCTACCGGTGTCCTCGGAGGCGGCAAGCGAGAAGGTGGCGTTGACAAGGCCGGTGGCGCTCGCTAAGGGTATCAAGCGGTTGGGCGCTTAGCTCAGTTGGCCAGAGCACCTCGTTTACACCGAGGGGGTCAAAGGTTCGAGTCCTTTAGCGCCCACCATTTGGTGGAGCTTGCGCAGTTGACATGGCGCGGCGTTCCACGGCAAATTGTGGTGGCCCCAGCGGGGGTGTAGCTCAACTGGTCTAGAGCGCTGCCCTGTCACGGCAGAGGTTGCGGGTTCGAGCCCCGTCACTCCCGCCAACATCGTTTGTAGACTCCCCACGCTACTGCCGGGAGCTCAACGTCGAAACAGCGCAACCGATCTTCTTTTTCGGCACACCGGGGAGATGAGACACATGAGAGGCAGCACGTTGTCTTCGCGTGCTGATTAATGAACTCGCTTGGGGAACCAGCGCAGTTGCTCAACTAATTCCGCTTCACCGGCCGGCGTAGTGGCCTCAATCACGCGCTGAGAGACCGGTGCCCGTTGCGAGGGTACCGGCGCGCGCGCCACCGGTAGCCGACCCGGTACCGAGGCCGACCGGTGGGTGAAGTTTTGCGTGGGCCGCGTGTCGGCGGGCCGAATCGGGTAGGCAAGTTGTCGTGCTGCTTCTCGGCGTGGTGTCTGAACCGTTTTGACATCGCGGACGCGAACCGGCACGAGGGGCAGTTCGCGGCTAAGTTGACGTGGTTGATACTGCGGGACGTTGACAGTCGGCAAGGTTAGCTGGCGTGAATTGACCGCTTGACCATTGATTTCCGCCGCGCGCTGCGGATCAATGGGACGCAACAACTCCGCACGGCAGAGACTGGCGGCCAGCGTGATTGCCGTGGCGATTGTCCGCGCGTTCATGTGGCAAAAAGTTGGTGCGGACGAGAGGACTCGAACCTCCACGGTGTTACCCACAGCGTCCTGAGCGCTGCGCGTCTGCCAATTCCGCCACGTCCGCACCGTGCGCCAAAACTATAGCGACCGCCCTCGGTCACCGCAACGGAATTGTCGGCACGATGATCGAGACGGTGCCGGGTTTGTTTGGCCGTTGCGCGGCTAGATAAGTTGCAGTAAAAGCCGGCCAGACTTCACAATACGGAGGATTTTTTATGAAACCAACCAAGCTGGGCGTGATCATCGGCAATCGCGGTTTTTTTCCGGGCGAATTATGCGTGCGGGGACGAGAACGCATTTTGCGGGCGTTGCAGCAGGCCGGGCTGGAGGCGGTGTTGGTGCCGGCAGAGGCCACGCGACACGGGGCGATCGAATCGCTGGCGGAGGCGAGGATTTGCGCGGAGTTGTTTCGCAAACACCGCGATGAGATTGATGGCATTTTGGTGACGCTACCGAACTTTGGCGATGAGCGTGCGGTGGCCAACACGATTCGGTTTTCGGGGTTGAACGTTCCGGTCTTGGTTCATGCGTTCAACGATGACCCGAAATTGATGCTGATGGGCAACCGGCGGGATTCGTTCTGCGGCAAGATGTCGGTGTGTAACAACCTGCGACAATACGGAATCAAGTATTCGCTGACGGACCGGCACACGGTGGATCCCGAGGATGCGTTGTTCCAGCAAGATTTGAAACGATTTGGCGCGGTTTGCCGAATCGTGCGCGCGTTGCGCGGCGCGCGCGTGGGCATGATCGGCGCGCGGCCGGCGGCGTTTAACACGGTGCGGTACAGCGAGAAGCTGCTCGAGCAAGCCGGTATTACGGTGGAGACGCTCGACCTCAGTGAGTTGCTCGGTTGGATCAACCGCATGAACGACACGGACGCGCCCGTGAAGGCCAAGCTCGAAGCCATTCGCGCGTACACGCAGACGGCCGGTATCCCGGAGAAAAGTCTATTCAAGATGGCCAAACTTGGTGTGGCGATCGACAAGTGGATGACCGACAACCAGCTTGTGGCGACCGCCATCCAGTGTTGGACGGCGTTGGAGGAGTTTTACGGCGTGGTGCCCTGCACGTTGATGAGCATGATGTCGAACAAGCTCATGCCCAGCGCATGCGAGACCGACATTGCCGGGTTGCTCGGCATGTACATTCTCGACGCGGCGACCGGTCAGCCTGCCGCATTGTTGGATTGGAACAACAATTACGGCACCGACCCGAACAAGGGCGTGGTGTTCCACTGCTCGAATCTGCCGAAGGATATCTTCACGACGCAGAAGATGGATTTCCAAGAGATCATCGCGGGCACCGTGGGCAAGGACAACACCTACGGCACGATCGTGGGCCGAATCAAACCGGGGCCGTTCACTTTCTTACGCATTTCGA
The DNA here is from genome assembly GCA_025056465.1 of Verrucomicrobiia bacterium. Taxonomy (GTDB): domain Bacteria; phylum Verrucomicrobiota; class Verrucomicrobiia; order Palsa-1439; family Palsa-1439; genus JANWVU01. The sequence goes on from JANWVU010000095.1 coordinate 7,068, forward strand.
CTGACGACTTGAACGGCAAGATTGCCGGGTACTGCGGGCAAGGCAGGTTCACCGACGACAAACTCGACACCTTCGGTGGTTACGGCGTGATTGAAGTGCCCAACTTTCAGGCGTTGTTGGCCTACATTTGTGAGCATGGATTTGAACACCATGTGGCGGCCAACCTCAGCGAGTGTGCCGACGCCGTGGCGGAAGCGCTCAACAAATACATGGGTTGGTGCGTTTACCACCATCGCTGACCCCTCGCCGAAACAAGTCGACAACCTCATATCGGCCCCGCGACCCGGTGACAGGCTCCACCCCTGCAACCTATCTTGCCGGCCACGAAACCGCACGAATGCACACGAAAAATGCAGTGCGAGTGGCGGACTGCACGTGTGGTCAATCGTTGGCGGTTGATTGGAGTTTTTGTCGAAGCTCGGTGAGCAAGCGGACAGCGTCCCGGTCGGCAGGGTTGAGACGGGCGGCGGTTTCGAGGTGAGGCAGGGCTTCGCGGGGGCGTTGTTGCTGCAATAGCACGATGGCGAGATTGTAGTGAGCGGCCGCGTGACCGGGTTGTGCGGTAACGACGGCGCGGAATTGTTCCTCGGCCTCGGACCATCGTTGATTGCGCGCGAGCATAACAGCATAGTTGTAACGCGCGGCGATGAGTTCTTGTCGAGCCGGAGCGCGGATGTCCAAGCGCGGGCTGCGCGGCGGCAACATCGCCGCAGTTTCGTAATGATGAACAGCGTCAGCCCACCGGCCCTGAGTAGCGAGGACTTTGGCGAGGTTGTAGTGAAACTCAGCGCGGTGCGGGAGCAACCGCACGGCGGTCTCGAAACTCGCGCGGGCATCGTAAAGGCGACCGGTGGCGAGATAAATCAGACCGAGGTTGAAATGCGCCAACGCATGGCTGGGTCGGATGGCGATAGTTTGATGGAGGAATTGCTCGGCGTCGGTATGGCGGCGTTGTTCAAGGTATGCGACCGCGAGGTTGTAAGTCACGCGTGCTTGATCGGGAGTGGCGCGCACGGCAGCCTCCCAGTAGGTGATGGCGTCGCGGTAAATCTTGCTTTGCTGCCACGTGAGAGCACCTAGCAACCCGGTCAGAGCGGTGGCGGCAATTGTCCATGCCCGCGCGGGGAGCCATCGGGTGCCGGTTCCTGCGACCAACGCTACGACTCCGATCAAAGCCATGTGTTGGAGGTGGTCGGCGCGCGGAGCGGCTTTCCAACTCACAAGGTTGCCAAGCGCGACCACCGGCAACAAGGTCACCACGTAATACGCCGCTACCAGAGCGACCGGGCGCCAGGCCGTTTTTCGGGCACGCCATAACAGCGCCGCTACGAGTAGAGACAGCGCCGTGGGTACGTAGTCGGCAATCCGTACGGGATTTGGTGAAACATGTTGGTAGAACGGGGCGAGGTTGACCGGCCAGAGCGCTTTGCCGAGGTAGAATCCGAGCGAGTAACCGAGGGATTGAAACCACGCTACCGGATGGGACGGGGTTTGTACATAACCGAAACCGTCGGGTGCCGGCGTTTTTGCTTGGAGCACCAATGAAAGCCCACCGGCCAATAGCGCCAACGCGAACATCGGCGCGGTTCGCAACCAATCGTCGCGCGCCAACCGGTTACGTTGCCACAATGCGCTGAGCAATAGCACCACCGGCAGGACGGTCGCCGTTGATTTACTCAGCACAGCAAGGACGAACCATGCAAGGGTTTCGGCGTACCGGCGTTTCTTCGGTTGTGCCTCAAAGAGTAAGTACGCGCGCCACGCGGCGAGAAAGAACACGAGGGCCAGCAGGTTTTTGCGTTCGGAGATCC
>JANWVU010000096.1 GCA_025056465.1 Verrucomicrobiia bacterium
GGGCGGAAACAGCAACGGACCCGGCGCCGATGGAGATGTTCGAGACGGTGGTGCAATTGAGACCGGAAAGCGAGTGGCGCCCCGGGATGACATACGAGAAGTTGATCGCCGAGATGGATGCGGCGCTAAAGATTCCCGGTACGGTTAATGCCTGGACGATGCCGATTAAGGCGCGGATTGACATGCTGACGACCGGGGTGCGGACGCCGGTGGGAATCAAGATTTTGGGGACTGATTTGGATGAGATTGGTCGGTTAGGCGAGCGTTTGGAGGCGGTGTTGCGGGAGGTGCCGGGCACGCGGAGCGTGTTTGCGGAGCGGACAACCGGTGGGCTGTATGTGGACATCATCCCCGATCGGCGCGCGATTGCGCGGTATGGGTTGAACACTGAGGACGTGCTGATGGTCGTGGAGACTGCCATCGGAGGGATGGCGATTGACCGCGTGATTGCGGGTCGCGAGCGGTACACGATCAATGTCCGTTACGCGCGCGAGCTGCGCGATGACGTGGAGAAGTTGCAACGCGTGTTGGTGCCGGTAAGGGTGGCTACCGGTGATCCGGCGAGGGGTAGTGATGGAGAATTAATGGTGGCGTCAGGAAGCGGGATGTTTTCCGAGTCGATCGCGCACGTTCCGTTGGGGCAACTGGCGGAGATCCGGATCATCAGCGGGCCGCCGGTAATCAAGAATGAGGATGGGTCGCTAGTGGGGTGGGTGTATGTGGACGTCGCGGGGCGCGATCTCGGTGGCTATGTCCGCGACGCGAAACGAGCGGTGAAAGAGAAAGTTGAGGATGCCGGTTTGTTACCCCCGCGGTATCGGCTGGTGTGGACGGGGCAATACGAACACATGGAACGGGTAACGGAGCGATTGAAGGTGGTGTTGCCGCTGACGGTGGCACTTATTTTTTTCATCCTCTATCTGAATTTCCGTTCGTGGCCGGCAACGTTGATCATCATGCTGAGTGTTCCGTTTGCGTTGACCGGTAGCTTTTGGCTGTTGTGGTTGCTCGATTTCAACCTCAGCGTTGCCGTGTGGGTTGGGATTATTGCATTGGCCGGACTGGCGGCACAGACTGGCACGGTCATGCTGGTGTATTTGGAAGAAGCGTTCCAGGCTTACCAACGGGCCGGTCGGATGAAGACGCAACATGATTTGTTTGAGGCCATCACGTACGGCGCGGTGCAGCGGGTGCGGCCGAAGTTGATGACGGTGGGCACAACGATTCTGGGTTTGCTGCCGGCAATGCTGGTCACCGGCGCGGGGGCCGAAGCGATGCATCGAATCGCGGCGCCGATGGTGGGCGGGTTGGTGACCTCGACGATTTTGACGCTGGAGATCGTGCCGGCCATTTACTCGTTGTGGCGGGGCGGGTATGTGGAGTGGGTGACTGGCCCGCCGCCACCGCGGAAATCGTGGGATGAGCTGGCTCAACAATTCGCGCGGATGGAGCAGTCAGCCCATCAAGCCGGTAGCGGCTTGTAACGGCGCGACCCGCGCCATCCCGCTTGCCGACCGGGGTGGCATGTGAATCCGGCGCCGCAACGGTCGAGGTTCAGACGTGCTGGATCAGTTCTTCGGATGGGAAGCGGACCTTGGGTAGATGAGCATATTTGTCGGAGTCCAGCCGGTAGCCCAAAGCACAACAGACCACGGCGGAGAATCCCTGGGCCGGTAGGTGGAGCACCTCATCGAAGCCTGCCGGGTCGAATCCCTCCATGGGGCAAGCGTCCACTCCCAACAAGGCGGCGCTGAGCAGTAGGAATCCGAGGGCGATGTAGCATTGTCGAGCCGCCCAGTGCGGAACACGCGATTGCGCGGTGGGCACCACGAGGCTGTCGATCATCATTTGCCGGTAGGTTGAGAGGGACTCGCGCGCGCCGCCGCGCACTTCAACGATGCGATCAATAAAGTGGTCCACGTGATGTTCGGTTAGACGGGTCCGCGCAGCGAAAACGACGAAATGCGATGCATCCACGACCTGTCGTTGACGATAGGCGTGGGGGAGAAGTTTCGCGCGGACTGCGGGGTCGTCCACGACAACAAACCGGTAGGGCTGCAAACCGAACGATGAGGGCGCCATGATCAATGCGTGTTGCAGCGCGGCCCAAATTTCAGGCGGGATTTTGCGGTTGGGGTCGAATTGCTTGGTGGCGTAGCGCCATGCGAGTGCGTGTTCGATCTGGCGGGTCATTTCAGCGGGCTCAGTTTGAGAAATCATGCCGACAGCGTTAGCGCAAAAGAGACCGGTTGGCCAGCGATTCGCGTGGTTGGGCCCGTGCCGACCAACCGGGGTCGTGGAGAGGCGCGGTCACCATGAAGTTTTTTGTTGGTGAATGGTTGTGAGGGATGATTTGAGGCAACGTCGTTGCGTTGCCGGGGGTGGGTTGTTATGGTACGCGCCGCAAACCATGAGTGACGTTGAGTTCTTACCCGATGCAGCGAATCTGGATTTTGTAGAACAGCTCTACGCCGAGTATCTGAGCGATCCGTCGCGTGTTGCGCCCGAGTGGCAGCGATATTTTCAGCAACTGGGCAACGGCGGAGCAGCGGTCGCCAAGGGTCCTTCCGTGCGACCCACGAGTATTTTCCACGGCGGTCGGGCCACGGTGGTAACCGACGATGAGCAAACCGCCCTTTGGCAGCACCGGGTTGACCGGCTGATTCGCGCCTACCGGGTGCGGGGCCATATCGCGGCGAGGGTGGATCCGCTGAGTGATTTTGTGCCGTATGTGCCGGAGTTGGATCCGCAGTACTACGGCTTTACGGATGCCGATCTCGACCGGCTGTTTGTATGCGAAACGATGAAGCGCGACGGGCGATTGCCGTTGCGCGAAATCATCGCGCGGTTGCGACAGACCTATTGCGGGTCCATCGGCGTGCAATTCATGCACATTGACAATCTGCAAATGCGACACTGGTTGCAGGAGCGGATTGAAGGCTCGTACAACCGCACCACGCTGTCGCGCGAGACGCAGTTGCGTATTCTGACGCGGTTGACGGATGCCGTGGTGTTTGAGGAGTTCATCCGGCGCAAATTTGTCGGCGCGAAAAGCTTTTCGCTGGAAGGAGCAGAGAGCTTGATTCCGCTGTTGGACCTGGCAATCGAGAAAGCGGCAGATCAAGGGGTGCGGGAGATTGTGTTGGCGATGGCCCACCGAGGTCGGCTGAACGTGCTCGCGAACATCATCGGGAAGAGTCCGCGCGAGATTTTCCGCGAGTTTCAGGACGAGGACGTGGATCTATCGTGGGCGGGCGACGTGAAGTATCATCTTGGTTACAGCAATGATTGGGTGACCAGCCGCGGCTCGTCGGTGCACTTGTCATTGTGTTTCAACCCGAGTCATTTGGAGTTCGTCAACCCGGTGGCCCAAGGACGGCTGCGCGCGAAACAGGATCGTACCGGAGACGACACGCGGGATCGTGGCTTGTTGCTGCTGATTCATGGCGATGCGGCGTTTATTGGCGAAGGCATCACGCAGGAGACGCTCAATCTCAGTCGGCTACCGGGTTACACGGTTGGTGGGACGATTCACATCATCGTCAACAATCAGATCGGCTTTACGACGTCGCCGCGAGAGGGGCGGTCTTCGATGTATGCCACGAGCGTGGCAAAGATGTTGCCCGCGCCGATTTTTCACGTCAACGGCGAGGATCCCGAGGCGGTGGCGCATTGTATTCAGGTGGCGTTGGATTTTCGGAAACAGTTCCACATTGATGCGTGGATTGACATGTACTGCTATCGGCGGCTGGGACACAACGAGGGGGATGAACCGTCGTTTACGCAGCCGGTGTTGTATCGCAAGATCGAACAGCGCAAGCCGGTTTGGGAAGGCTACTGGGATCACCTGAACAAACTGCACGGCATCTCGCGGGAGGAAGCCGAGTCGTTACTGGCGCGCCGACGTGTGGAATTGGAGAAGGAACTTGAGCAAGCCGCCAAGCCGCCCGCGCCCAAACCGGGACGAGACACCTGGCGCAAATACATCGGTGGTCGGGAAGCCAACGCCCCGCAGGTGGACACAGGTGTACCGGAGTTGAATTTGCGGCGGCTGCTGGAATTGCTAACGCGCGTGCCGCCCGGTTTTACCATACATCCCAAACTCGTGCGGTTCCTCGAAGCGCGTCGCGAGATGGCTCGAGGGGAACGACCGGTGGATTGGGCTGCAGCGGAAGCGTTGGCTTGGGCCAGTCTCGCAACGGAAGGTGTGCGCGTTCGGTTGAGCGGCCAAGACTCCCAGCGCGGAACCTTTAGCCAACGTCATGCCGTGTGGCATGACTATGAGAACGGCAACACGTATTGTCCATTTCAACACCTCGCCGCGGATCAAGCGCCGGTCGAAATCTATAACAGCCCGTTGTGCGAGGCGGCCGTCCTGGGATTTGAGTATGGGTACAGTCTCGATTACCCGAGCGCGCTGGTGATGTGGGAGGCGCAGTTTGGTGACTTCGTGAATGTCGCGCAGGTAATCATCGACCAATTCATCGTGAGCGCTGAGGATAAATGGCGGCGGTTGAGTGGGTTGGTGTTGTTGTTACCACACGGTTTCGAGGGACAAGGTCCCGAGCATTCCAGTGCTCGTCTGGAGCGGTTTCTCGAGCTGTGCGCAGAGGACAACATTCAGGTGTGTCAGCCGACGACCCCGGCACAATACTTTCATCTGTTACGGCGTCAGGTGCTACGTCCGTGGCGCAAACCGTTGGTGGTATTGACGCCGAAACGGTTATTGCGGCATCCGCAATGTGTTTCGCCGATGAGTGAGTTGGCGAGCGGCCGATTTCAAACAGTCATACCGGATCCGCAGGTGCGCGGAGGCCCGCAGGTCACGCGGGTGTTGCTGTGCACTGGCAAGTTGTATTACGAGCTGGTGGAGGAACGCGAGAAACGACAACGAACCGACGTTGCCATTATTCGGCTCGAACAGTTGTACCCGTTCCCCTGGGATGCCCTGCGGAATGCGCTGAGCGGTTATGCAGACGGCACCAACGTGGTGTGGATTCAGGAGGAACCCGAAAACATGGGCGCGTGGCGGTTTGTTCGGGTCACATGCAGCATGCGATTGTTTGATCGGTTCCCACTAACCGGGATATGTCGGCCCGAGTCCGCCAGCCCCGCGACCGGCTCGGCGCGCGCCCATCAAATCGAGCAGGAACGGTTGCTCGAGAGCGCCTTTCGCGAAGATCACGGTCCGCGGGCGCGCACCGAGACTATCGTCGGCATCAAGCAACAGTAGGAGATCTCATGGCAGTGGAACTGAAAGTGCCGGCTGTTGGCGAGTCGATTACGGAGGTCGAGATTGGCGACTGGCTTAAAGCCGAGGGGGCCGAGGTGCGTCGCGATGAAAACGTCGTGGTGTTGGAGACCGAGAAAGCCACGGTGGAACTGCCGGCCCCTGTCAGCGGCAAATTGAGCCGCGTGCTGAAGAAGAAAGGCGAGAGAGCCGGTGTCGGCGAGGTGTTGGCATACATCGAGGAAAGCGCCATTTCAGGCTCTGAGAAAACGCCCCCGCCAAGCCCGACGCCCCATGCGGCGACCGCCGGTGCGGAGCCGAGACCGGGCGCGGTTGGTGAGCCGCGAGTAATGCCGGCGGCTGCACGGCTCGCCGCGGAGCACAAGGTGGACGTGCGCGCAGTCACGCCTACCGGGCCCGGTGGACGTGTGTTGAAGGAGGATGTGCAACGAGTCCTGACGCCCACCGCGCCGCCGGTGACCGTGCCGCCAACGGTGTTACCGGCAACGCCGCCGGTGGCGGTCGGTACCAACGGTGGTGAGGAAGAAGTGGTGCCGATGACGCCGTTGCGACGGCGCATTGCAGAACGTTTGGTGCAGGCGCAACAGACGACTGCGTCGCTGACAACGTTCAATGAGATTGATATGTCGGAGGTCATCGCGCTGCGGCAGCAACATCAAGAGGCGTTTCAGGCCCGGTACGGTGTGCGGTTGGGATTCATGTCATTTTTTGTCAAAGCGGTCATTGACGCGCTCAAGCAAATCCCGCAATTGAATGCGTCGATTCGCGGCACGGATATCGTCTATCACCACTACTACCACATCGGCATTGCGGTGGGCGGCGGACGCGGGTTGGTGGTGCCGGTGTTGCGGAATGCGGACCGGATGAGTTTTGCGGAGATTGAGCAGGCCATCGCCGACTTCGCGGCACGAGCCAAAGACAACAAGCTCAAGCCCGATGAACTCCAGGGCGGTACGTTCACGATCACCAACGGCGGGGTGTATGGCTCGATGTTGTCCACGCCGATCTTAAATCCGCCGCAGTCCGGCATCCTGGGCATGCACGCGATTCAGGAGCGGCCCGTCGCGCGCGCCGGTCAGGTGGTGATTCGGCCAATGATGTACGTGGCGTTGACGTATGATCACCGGTTGGTGGACGGGCGTGAAGCGGTGACGTTTTTGCGGCGTGTGAAAGAGTGTATCGAGGCGCCCGCGCGGATGTTGGTGGAGGTGTGAGCGGTGGGCGCGTCATTTGATTTGATTGTGATCGGGGGCGGCCCCGCGGGTTATGTGGCCGCGATTCGCGCTGCGCAGTTGGGTTTGCAGGTGGCATGCGTGGAGGCTGAACCGCTGTTGGGTGGAACGTGTTTGCGGGTGGGTTGTATCCCCAGCAAAGCGTTGTTGGAATCGAGTGAACGATTCGCGGAAGCGCGCGTGACGTTGGCCGCGCACGGGGTGCGCGTTGGCACGGTGGAGTTGGACCTAGGGGCCATGATGCAGCGCAAAACCGATATCGTGCAGACGTTGGCCAAGGGCCTCGATGGGCTTTTCCGCAAGCACCGGATCACCCGCGTGGTGGGGCGAGGTCGGCTGGCCGGTGCGGGCCAAGTGGTTGTTGGAGACCAACGACTGACCGCGCGGCAGATCATTTTGGCGACGGGGAGCCGACCGGCTGATTTGCCCGGTGTGCCCGTGGATGGTGAGCGCATCGGCACCAGTACCGAGGCGTTGTCGTACCGGGAGGTTCCTCGTCATTTGATCGTGATTGGCGCGGGCTACATCGGTTTGGAGTTGGGTTCGGTGTGGCGGCGGTTGGGCGCAGAGGTAACCGTGTTGGAATTTTTGCCGCGTATCCTACCGGGCATGGACAGTGAGTTGGCGGCCGAGGCGCAAAAGATTTTTAGTCGGCAAGGTTTGCGGTTCCAGCTCAACTGCCGGGTGCGAAGTGCGCATGTTGAGGGCAACGAGTGCGTGGTGGAAGTGGAGGGTGGCGAGCCAGTGCGAGGGGATCGGGTGCTGGTGGCCGTCGGCCGGCGCGCAAACACGGCGGGGCTTGGGCTGGACACAGTGGGCATCACACCGGATGGGCGGGGGTTTATTCCGGTAAACGAGAATTTCCAAACCAGCGTGCCCGGTATCTATGCCATCGGCGATGTGATTGGCGGGCCGATGCTCGCGCACAAAGCAGAAGAGGAAGCCGTGGCGTGTGTCGAGCGAATCGTGACCGGCGTCGGCCACGTGGACTACAATACAATCCCCAGTGTGTGCTACACCGAGCCGGAAATCGCGGCGGTCGGACGCACGGAAGATCAATTGAAAGAACAGGGCGTCGCATACCGCAAGGGCGTCTTCCCGTTTTTGGCGAACGGTCGGGCTCGGACGTTGGGTCAGACCGAAGGGCGGGTCAAAATTCTCGCTGATGCCCGGACGGATCGGGTGTTGGGCGTCCACATCATCGGCCCGCGTGCCGGAGAGCTGATTGCGGAAGCGGCGACGGCGATGGCCTTCGGCGCCAGTAGTGAAGATTTGGCGCGATGCTGCCACGCGCACCCGACGTTGGCCGAGGCCATCAAAGAAGCGGCATTGGCGGTGGATGGTCGCATGATTCATGCCTGACCGTCTCGCGGCATTGGGGTTGCTGGAGACGACAGCGCATGACGGATATCCACATCAACTACGACGCGCTGACCAACAAGCCCAACAGCAAGGTTCAGGTTTCCTCGGAGTTGGTGCGGAAAGCGAAAGGCTTGTTGGGATTCAGCGCACGTAAGGAACTGGTGCAGCGGCTTGACCCACAGTTGCGGTTGTTGGCGGTGGAAGTGGCGCAACGACAGGTAAATCCCATGCAACTGTACGACGCCGGAGTAAATGCCATCCTAGAAGCGCTGAAGTTGTACGACCCCGAGAAAACCACGCAACCATTTCCGCAATTTGCGCAACCGTTTATTCGTACGGCCATGATTCACGCGCGTGACAAATTGGTCAGCTAAACACGGCCGACAAACTTTCCACGCCGCGCGCGTCGGCTTCACGCCATCGATACCCACCCACTCAGGAGCGCCACGCGAAAATGAGTTCCCATTTCGCGTCCGGTTTTAGAGGTGCCACCCACAGCTCCCAAAACCCCACCCCGTTGCCGTCAAATTGGTGTACCAAACACGCGAGCCGCTGACCGTCCGGCGATAGACTCATCTCCTGTGGCGCCACCTGCCACGAGTGCGCCGTCAACAGTTGCCGAGCCTTGCCGGTCTCAAGTTCCACCTCAAACAAATTGGCTCGGCTGGCGCGTGAATCACCAAACAACAACCGCTCGCCGCGCCAGCCCCAAAATCGCGGCGCACAATGATCACTGACCAAGACAGGCTTATCCTCGTCGCGCGCGCAGAGATACAAGGACTGTTTCGTCTGCCACGCGAGATACCGGCCCGATGCCGACCACGCAGCAGTTACGGCGGCGCCTGCGTACCGGTACACCCGGGCGTTGTCCCAATCACGCAACCTGCCCCACAACAATTGATCCCGCTCCACCACCAACAGGCCTTCATCATCTCGGGTCAGCTTCCACTCATAGGGTGGGTCTGT
>JANWVU010000097.1 GCA_025056465.1 Verrucomicrobiia bacterium
CCCTAACCCCTGATGACTGTCGACCCAAACCGAGGCAACACCACACAAACCCAGCCTAACAGGAAAAAAGACAAAACCTAAGATAGTTACTCCCCCCTCACCCTACCACCCCACTCTGAAAACACAACCGACTACTACCTCACACCACTAGCAACTAGCAACTGCCCGCAACAAAACCTCCATCAAACCTTGATGCCCCCAGCATACCCCAAGCCGCCTGCTCCAGCTCGTCGTCCCTTCTGAACCCGCCACCACCCAATCAAAACTGCCCCTACACCAATCAGCAAACTAGTGGACGGCTCAGGCACCAAATTCCACTCTAAACTAATGTTGTCCATCACAACCCCAAACCAGAAGTCACCCCCCATAAACTGTATGGCGTTAAAATTCATTCCATCAAAGTTCTTCCCCGCCGTAACAGGCCCCGGAGTAAAATGCCACCACGGCCCCCAACTGCTCGTGCTCTGATCAAACGCACGATAAAGCCCCTCAACCTTATCATGCGCCGGGGTCCCGTCCAACCACAGCCTTAGCTTAACTTCATACGTCACGCCAGTCGCATAGCTACCCCCAGTGTAATACACGTGATTGTAAGTGGGGTTCCACCACATGAAACCGCTGGGGGTGCTAATCACAAATGCATTGCTCGCCGCTCCATGCTGCTGATTTAGTATATACAACATCAGGTCCGCATAGCCGTTCGGCAGTTGACCACTACCCGCAGTCGAGCCCTTCGTAAAGGCAACATAATTTACACCCCCTACATTCGTCAGAACCCCGCTATCCCCAATCCCAATACCATGGTAATAATTGTGAACGAACCCCGAAGCAGCCCCTTGCCGAAAAATAAAACCAAGGGTCAATAAAGACTCAACCCCCGACCCTGGCCAAGCAATCGGCTGAACATTCAGTGAGCCCGACGAGTTGTACCCCGTGCCATTATTTGCAGTTGACACTGACCAACCTGAGTTCGGAGTAAACCCCGGCGGCGGAGACGCCGCCGTGTAGGTGGTGGACCCCACCGTCCATTGCCCATTCGCGTTTCGGGGACCTCCTGTAAGCAAAGTCCCACGGTACCACTGATTGAGCCCCACCCCTGATTGCAACATAACATTCGTGGTGGCAGTGAATTGATCAAAACCCTCATAAAACAAAACCGCTCCCTCAAGACGAAGGGCCCCAACTACAAGAGCCCCGACAAAAAGAAAAACAACCACTACCTTCTTCATTTCTTTACTCCTTCTTACATGGGCCTACCTTGTTTCGCACGCAATTGAGAATAAGTCCTCCCAGCGTATTGTCAAGTCTAAACCCCAACCCTTACGCTCCCAGACCCTTCATGCTACAACAATCAACAAACCGGCTTAAACATCACGGCTGACCCGCGCATCTTCGGTAGCCCTTGCCTTGTCGCAACTCAGATCCTCTGGTAAACACTAAGGTAACTCACCCAAACCCGCGACAAATACTCGTCTCGTTTAACTCGAGAAGCCGATGCCGAGGGCGTCGAGCAGGCGCAGCAGAAGATTCGGTGGCCGACCGTCATCGACGCGCCGCAGCGAGCGCGTGACGGCCTCGATGGACCACCGACGCAACGGTTCCGGTGGGTACGGCAACGGCCGACGCCGCACCATCTCCAGTTGCATCAGCCGGTCGGGTCGCTCCGCGATCATGTGCGCGAGAATCTTGCCGGCCAAGTGACTGCTCGCGATGCCCAAGCCGGTATATCCCAGCGCGTGCACAATCCGACCCTCACCCTCCGCGCCAAAAAACGGTGTCAACCGCGTGGTCGCCGCAATCGGTCCGCCCCACGCATACTCAAAACGAACCTCACCCAATTGCGGGAAATGCCAGCGGAAGCTCTCCTCCAACTGCCGGTAATGCGGGAGCGAGTGATCGTGCGTTTCTGACACCAGCGTACCCGGGTAGTACCGCGCCTCGCTCGAACCCCACAGCACGCGATCATCCGCCGTGAGTCGGTAGTAGTTGAAAAACGTGCGCTCATCGGTCACGCCCTGCCGACGTCGCCATCCCAGCGCCGCGCGCTGCTCTGGTCGCAACGGTGCCGTGACCATCACGTAGTCGTACAACGGCACGTACCGGCGCAGCAATCGCGGCATGAGCCGGTAGCTGTACACGTCGGTGGCCAGCACCGCCCGGTCGGCCACCACGTCCCCCTCCGCCGTGCTTGCGCGCACCTTGCCGGCTTCCACGCGCAACTGCGTTACCGGGCTGCGCTCGAACAACCGCACACCGCGCGTCAGCGCAAGTTGTTTCAACCCGTCCACCAGTTTGACCGGATTGATCAACCCCCACGTCGGATCATGTAGCCCGCCGAGATAGCGCGGGCTGTTCAACTCTGCGCGCACCGCGGTCGCATCGAGCAATTCTAAGCCGCTCACGCCGCAGGTTTCCGCCGCGGCGCGTTCTTCCAGCAAGCCGTCGAGCTGCGCCGACGTGAGTGCTACACGCAGCAAACCGTTGCGCGCATACTCGCACTCGATCGCGTTCGCGACCAGAAATCGCTCAAACTCGGCGAGGTTTTCCAATCCAACCGTCGCCATGCGGCGCGCTTCCGCCTCGCCAAAATGCGCGATCGCTTCGCGATGCGAGTGGTCGAGGCTACCGGCCACCTGACCGGCGTTGCGCCCGCTGCCGCCATGTCCGACCAGGCCTTGCTCAACGACAACGATACCGGCCGACGGCCAAAGCTCGCGCAAGCGTAGCGCGCTCCACAAACCGGTAAACCCGCCACCCACCACCACCACATCGGCGGTGTGCGCGCCAGTCAGTTTCGGACACGGCGGCGGGCGCGGTGCGTCTAGCCAGTAGTTGCCGGTTGGGTAATGGTTCACGGTTGGTCGCGGCACGCGACCCGGCCACCCCACCGGCACGCGCCGTTGCGCCAACAGTAACCAACACCCGCACCGCCGTCCATGTTGGACTACCGCGCGGGCAAAACCACTGCCGGCTCGGTGACTCGCCGCGCGATGGATTGACAGGTTGGTCGGCGAGACTATAGTGGCGGCAAACCAGAGTAAAATAGTCCTGTTTATCATGCAGATCACGCGGGCAGGGGAATATGCGGTGTTGGGGCTGTTGTATCTGGCCCGGCAACCGCCCGAGCGCAAGGTGATGATCGAGGAGATCAGCCAGGCGGAGGGCATCCCGCAGAGTTTCTTGGCCAAAATTTTTCAGTCATTGGTGCACGCCGGTCTGGTGCAGTCCCACCGGGGTGTGGGCGGAGGTTTTAGTTTGGCCCGACCGGCTTCGGCGATCAATTTGCTGGAGGTGTTCCGCGCGGTGGAGGGCACGTTTGCGCTGCAAAAATGCGTCGGCGCAGAACCAGAGTGCGTGGTGTCAGAGGAGCGATTGCAATCGTGCGCGCTGTGCGCGGTGTTTGCCGAGGCGCAGGGCCGGGTCAACGAGGTGTTCGCCCGCACAACGTTGGCGTCGCTGGTGCAGCCGCGTGCGCGCGTGCCGGTGGCGCATGGGAACTGAGTCAACATGATGATCACGGAAGAACAGGTTCGGGACGCGTTGCGCGGCGTGAAGTTTCCAGGTTTCAGTCGCGATATCGTCAGCTTCGGCTTGGTGAAACACATCGCGGTGACCGGACGCGATGTCGCGGTGACGTTGCAGGTCACGACGCGCGACTCGTCCGTGCCGCAGCGGATCGAGGAGGAAACGCGCGCGGCGCTGGCGCGGTTACCGGGTGTGGGGCGCGTGGATGTGACGATGCAGGCACAGGAACCCCCGCCGTCCGTCGCACCCGTGACCGGTGCGCCCGCCGGTCCGCCGCGCATACCGGGTGTCAAACATGTGATCGCAGTCGCCAGCGGCAAAGGCGGCGTCGGCAAATCCACCGTGGCGGTCAATCTGGCGTGCGCCATGAGCCAGTTGGGCGCGGCGGTGGGTGTGATGGATGCCGACATCTACGGACCGAGCGTGCCGAAGATGATGGGCAAACTCGACCGTCCCACGATCACCGATGAGAAGTTGGATCCGGTGGAAAATTTCGGTCTGAAGATGATGAGCATGGCGTTGTTGCTCGACGGCAGCTCACCGGTGATCTGGCGCGGACCAATGATCATGAAGGCCATCCAGCAGTTCGCGCTGGCGGTCAACTGGGGTCGGCTCGATGTGTTGGTCGTGGACCTGCCACCGGGCACGGGCGACGCGCAGTTGTCGTTGGTGCAAACAATCGCTTTGGACGGCGGCGTAATCGTCACCACGCCGCAGGATGTGGCGCTAGAGGTGGCGCGGCGTGGCATCGCGATGTTCGAGAAGGTCAACGTGCGCATTTTGGGCATCGTCGAGAACATGAGTTACTACGTCTGCCCCAAGTGCGGGCACCACGACGAAGTGTTCGGCCGCGGTGGCGGGCGACGGGAAGCGGAGCGGCTCGGCGTGGCATTTCTGGGTGAGGTGCCGTTGTTCACGGAGATTCGCATTGCGGGCGATCGCGGGGTGCCGGTGGTGTTGGCAGCACCGCGTCACCCGGCCGCGCAAGCCTTTCGGGATTGCGCCGAGGCCGTGCGGCGCGCGCTCGGCACGAGCCGGTAGGAAAGCGATCGAATCAACGCGCCCCAAACCCGGTCAACACAACAGGGATCGTCCGCAGCAGAATCTTGAGGTCGAGCCACAACGACCAGTTATCAATATACTGCAGGTCGAGTTTCATCCACTGCTCGAACGGGATGTTGTTGCGTCCGGTGATTTGCCACAGACAGGTGATACCGGGTTTCATCGACAGCCGACGCCGATGCCACGGGTCGTACTGCTCCACTTCGCTCGGGATGGGCGGCCGCGGGCCCACCAGACTCATTTCGCCTTTCAGCACATTCCAGAGTTGCGGCAGTTCATCAATGCTGGTTTTGCGGATGAACCGACCAAACGGCGTGATGCGCGGGTCGTTGGTCATTTTGAACACGGGCCCCGTTTGTTCATTGAACGCCTCCAGTTCCGCACGCAACATCTCGGCGTTGTTCACCATCGAGCGAAACTTGTACATCGTGAACAAGCGCCCATGCAGCCCGCTGCGTTTTTGCCGAAACAGAATCGGACCCGGTGAGGTCAACTTGATGATGATCGCCGTCGGCAACATCACCAGCGGGCCGAGAATAATGAGGCCCACCGTGGCTCCCACGATGTCGATGAGCCGTTTCCCCACCAGTTGCCACGAAATGTCAGGGGTCGTGCGGAAAACCAGCAACGGTTTGCCGTAAAAATCATCCACCGTAGCGCGCGCAATCGAGGTGCGCACAAAATCCGCCACCAACCACGCTTCCACCCCCTCCGTCTCGCAGGCGAGGATCGCTTTTTCAATGTCGGAAAACGCCGTTTTGCTCACCGTGAAAATCACACAGCCCACCGGGTGCTTGTGTAAAAGTTGGGTGAGTTGCGGGAGCAGCTCGGGACTCGGCTCCACCGACGTGAGCACTCGCATGTTCCATTCGGGGTGCTCTTTCAGAATTTTTTCAAACTCCGCATTTCGTTCCCGGTCGCCCACCAACACGACTTCACGCAGGTAGGGATTCAATCGCGTGCCGCGACGCAAGTACCATTGATAGATTTGATCTTTCGTCCACAGCGTCACGACGGTCAGCCCGGCAAACAACAAAATCACACTGCGACTCAAACCAGTTAGGCCGAGGAAATACATCGCGGCAATCACAATGAGCGCACACAGACCCACGCTCTTGACCAGAACCCAAAACGTCTGACGCGCGTTGAGCGGCGCGCGGCGATGATAGAATCCATTCAGGTCGAGCAGAAACGGGCACACCGGCAGGATGACCAGATACAACCATTTGTAAAAACGGAACGGCGCGATGGGCGGAAAGTCCAGCGTCACCCATTGGCCCACCTGCACCGTCAACGGGAACCAAAACGCCAAATGTTCGCGCACCGCATGCGCTACCCAAAACACCAACGCGACCAACAACGCGTCGGTGATTTGATTGAGCTGAATGTTCAGTTCGCGTTGTTTGCTCGGCATAGCAATCCCCTTATTCCCTGATAATCCGACGCGCTAGCTTGCCGGTGTCGCGAGTGCGGGGAACAATTCCTTCACGAAGTTGGCCACGGTCTGCATCGCATCGTCCGTACCATAATTCGGCAGTTGAACTGCATTTTCAGGTTTGACCGGTACGTGAATTAAAATGTACGCCCAGCGATGGTTGGTGTTGTGAAACACCCGATCCCACGTGTTGAGCAAAATGCGTTCCCAATGATGCGGCGTCAACACGTCCTTACCCACAAACCAATACGCAAACACCGAGTACACCGGCACGGTCGGGCCACCGGGTGCCGTTTGCGCTTCCCGCACCGAGTTCATCCGCATGATCCCCAGTTTCCCTCCGGGCGCCGCGGGCACCGGTACGGTTTGCACGTACTGAGATTGGATACGCCAACCCTGACCCGGTAGGCACACTTCGGGGCGGTGGATGCTAGTCACGTCACGACCCGCCAACACAATCGAGCAATACAATTGGTTGCCCGCCTTGTCTCGATAAACTCGTCGAGCACCCAAGGTGTCTTTGGGCAAAACGTTTCGCTCTACTTCAGACAATCCCTCTTGAGGCCCACCCTCCCAATCGCCCACGCGCGCCGGCAGGTACGGCTCGTTGTTCACCAACGCAATCCCCGGCTCCGACACCTTGATCACATCGGATGTCAATGCCGTTAGCAACACACCCGCTGCCAAAATCCCCACGGCAATCCCCAAGTGCAGCAAACCCGGCCCCCGCGCCGTCGTGGCCGACTCGGTCGCTGGAGCCGTTGTCGCCGTTGTCGGATTGGTTGTCTCGCTCATGGATTGCTCCCTCCTGCGTTACGAGGGGCTGTTGCCCGCCATGCCCGTTTCCGAAGCCGGCACGGGCGCGGGCAACGGCCGCAACCAGCTTTCCAAGATACGCCGGTAGGGGAAATTCAGCAAAAACCCGATCCCCACCATCGCAATCAGCGCCACGCCAAAGACGATGAACCCCGAGTAATCATGCGCACGCATCGCCGGCCCCTGCCCGTACACCTGCCCAATCAGCGCGATGCCCACCACGCGCGCCATGTTTCCCAACACCGCCAGCGGAATCGCACTCAAAAACAACACCCAACGTTTCCACTGCTTCGTCTGCGTCACATACGCAAACGCCGCCGTCACCGTCGTCAATGCCATCAACGACCGGATCCCACTGCACGGATTGGCTACGTCAAAATCAAACACCGCCGAGCGGATGCTTGTGCCGACACGTACCGTCTCAATCCCCAACCAGTTCAAAAACCCTGCCGACACTTTGGCCATCAACAACTGCAGCGGAAACCCGATGTGCTCATCGAGAAAGTTCAGCGGAATCATCAGCAGCAAAAACGTAATCGGGAAAAATAGATACCGCATCACCTCCCGCCCGGCTAACGTCAGCACCAGCCCGTACAATAAAATCACAAACGAAAACACCACCAGGCGCGGCTGCATCGCTTTCACGCCGAAATAATAAATCAGCATCGCCGCAAACAGCACCCAAGCACCGCTGAGCATCGGTTCCAATCGCGCCCGCAGCAACCCACGCCCCTTCATCCACACAATCCCAATCGCAATCAGCGGAATCAACGGCCCGTGCGAGTAGTTCGACACATTGTGCCAGTGACCCGTCAACCACTGGTAACAACTGATCGCGTACACCCCCTCAGCGGCCTCCACCACCTGCACCCAATAGGCGTAGTAAATCAGTCCCACCACCGCCGCGCCCAACACCCAACGCAGCCAGTCTTGCCACGAAGCCGGCCATCGCACCGCGCGTATTGCTGCCCCGAGTTCCATAAACGCCCGCCAGTCTAAAATCGCCCTCCCTTGCTGTCAAACCACCCCACCGCTATCCTCGTGCCATGAACCCCGCCCTCTGCATCCTGTTCAGCCTCGCCCTCTTGCTTACCGGCTGCGCCCGTTCTCCCACCCCAACCAACACCGTCATTTTCGCGCGCGGGGCCGATTCCCAAAAACTTGACCCCGCCGATGTGGACGACGGCGAATCCATCAAAGTCCTCGTCAACATCTGCGAAGGGCTTGTCCGTTTCCGTCCCGGCACCACCGAGCCCGAACCATGCCTCGCCACCCGGTGGGACATCTCACCGGACGGCTTGGTCTGGACCTTCCACCTCCGCGACGGCGTCCGCTTCCACGACGGCACGCCTCTGACCGCCGACTCCGCGCTGTTTTCCTTCCGCCGGCAACTCCGCCGCGAACATCCCGACGCCACCTTCGCCTACTGGTCCGCGATGTTCAACGTCGTCACCAATGTCGAAGCCCGCGCCAACTCCCTCATCTTCTACCTCAAAGAACCCCACGCCCCGCTCCTCGCCAGTCTCTGCATCCCAGCCGCCTCACTCATCAGTCCCAACACTCCGAACCAACGCACTCCCGTCGGGACCGGCCCCTACCGCTTTGTCTCCTGGCAACCCAACGACCGCATCATCCTCGAACGCAACCCCGATTACTGGGACACCCCACCGGCCATCGAAAAACTCATCTACCGCGTCGTCCCCGACAACACCACTCGTCTCATCCAACTCCGCCGCGGCGAAATCACCGGCATGGACGGTCTCGACCCCAATGACCTGCCCACCGTCCAAGCCGACCGCAACCTCCAACTCCTCACCGCGCCCGGCCTCAACGTCGCCTA
>JANWVU010000098.1 GCA_025056465.1 Verrucomicrobiia bacterium
GCAACATTTGACGAAAGTTGTGAGCAAGGTTGAAGGTTGCGCCGCGATAAATCTCAAACTGTTGATCCCAGTCGGCCGGTGTCACGATGTGTTCCACGCAGACGCGCGACTCCAAACCGGCCAGCCCGATCTTGGCGAGCTGATCGAGTGTGCGTGCGCGGAACGCACGTTTTTCGCGCGACCAGTCCACATTGGGATTTTGGTGGGGCACCGGCACCAACACATACAGCGTACTGTGCCCCGGCGGGGCGAGCGTGGGATCGGTGACGCCGGCATTCTGCACGTAGAAGGATGGGTCGGTGGGCAATACCTTGAGTTCCTCGATCTCACGAAGATTCTGCCGGTAGTCGGCCGAAATGTAGATGTTGTGGTGAGCCAGATGATCGTACCGGCCGCGAATGCCGAGGTACATCATGAAGGTGGAGCAGGAAAATTTTTTTCGTGCGATGCGGCGGTTGGTCCATCGCCGACGCAACCGGTCGGGTACGAGCCGTTCCATCGCGCGCGCAAAATCGGCATTAATCACCAGCGCGTCCGCCGGCAGGGTGCGCCTCGCAGTTCGCACCGCCACCGCGCGGCGGCCCTCAAACAAGATTTCTTCTACCGGCTCGCCCAGGGAAATTTCCGCACCGAGGTCGGTGGCAACGCGCGCCATCGCCGTGCTGACCGCGCCGCAACCGCCGCGCGGATGCCACACGCCGGTGTCGTATTCGAGAAACGACAAAATCGAGAATAGGCTCGGGCAAACGAACGGCGACATGCCGAGATACTTCGCCTGAAACGTGAACGCAAGTTGGAGTCGGGGGTCGCGAAAGTAGGTGGCGAGGTTATCGGCCAGCGATTGCCATGGCTTCAAAACCGGTAGCAGTCGCGCCATGCGCCAGGTGGCGACATCGCGCCAAGAATCAAACGGGGTTTGCAGGCAGGGCATGAACTGCTCGAGCTTGTGACGGTTGTCGTCGAGAAAACGGCGGAACGACGGCGCATCCGCCGGTGAGAGTCGGGCAATCTCGGCCTCCATCTGCTCGATGTTGGGCGTGCAATTCAAGGTGCCGCCCGCACCAAAAATCAGTCGGTATTGCGGGTCGAGCCGCGCGAGCTGCACTTCATCCCGCAACCGCCGTCCGACGCGCGCAAAGATTTCTTCGAGGACTTTCGGATAGAGGAAGAAAGTCGGCCCCACATCGAATTTGAATCCCGCAAGGTCTAGCGTGGCGGTGCGGCCGCCGACACGCGGGAGCCGCTCCAGCACGGTCACGCGGCAACCACGATGCGCCATCAACATGGCCGCCGCCAGACCGCCGGGACCGGCGCCGATGATCACAATGTGAGGGGTGCTCATGGACGATAAAACTTTGTGAGGTCGGTCTGCATCTCACGATTAGATGAACAGGCGTAGGTTGGGTTTCGCAGTTTTCGGGCACAGGTTTTTGTGGGTCTGCGTTGGATTGGTGGCGACAACTGTGTGGGCGACGACCGACAACCCGCAGGCCGAGTTTGAGGAAGCACGTCGCTGGTACGTACGCGCGGCCGGTGGGGACATCGCTGCGTTGCGAGAGGCCGTTGAGCGCTTCGAGGCCCTGGCCGAGCTACGAAACATTGAGCCGCGGGTGTGGGCGTACTTGGGAAGTTGCCGGCTCATGGAAGCGGGCGCCGCCGCGTTGCCGTTGAGAAAGCTAGAATTGTGTCGGGAGGGGGGCGGGTGGTTGGAGCGGGCGTTGGCGGCTGCCCCGAACGATGTGGAAGTGCGATTAGTGCGCGCTTTGTCGTTGATTCACCTGCCGGGCTTTTTCAACAAGCGCGCCGTGGCCCAGCGGGATTTGGTGTGGGTGGTGGAGCGACTACACAACGCGCATGACCTACCGGCCGAGTTGGCCGCGGCCGCGTGGTGGCAGGTGGGCCTGATGCACGAGCGTCAACGCAACCACGTGGCAGCGCGGATGGCGTGGGAGCAAGCAACGCGCTATGCGCCTGAATCGCGCTCAGGCCGGTTGGCTGCAGCGCGATTGGGTAACGAGTCGCAACTTTCAGGCAGCGCCGTAGAAAATCGCGGCCACGGGAAACGGTGATTCCGGTCGATGGCGGAAAGGAGTTCCCGCGCCGCCGAGCTCCGAAATGAAACACCCAAGTCAGTGAGCCAAGCGGGGTTGGGAAGCGAGTCGCAATCGGTAGCGATTTGTCGTGCGGGATGCCGCGGTGTTGTCCAAAACGCTTGCCTGCCGGGAACGGGTGAAGTAGCTTTTGCGACCGCTCGTTTTACGGTGAAACGGCGAGTTGCGTTGAGAAAAAGCATGAGCAAAAAACGGTTTATTTTTTCGTCTGAGTCGGTGGGTGAAGGTCATCCCGACAAGGTGTGCGACAGCATTTCGGATGCGGTTTTGGATGCGTGTTTGGCACAGGACAAGTTTAGTCGCGTGGCTTGCGAGTGTTATGCGAAGTCGAATGTGGTGATTGTGGGCGGGGAAATTACCACGCGGGCCAAGGTGGATTACGTGGGAATTGCGCGGGAAACGATTCGGCGGATTGGATACGTGCATGATGATGATGTGTTTCATGCCGATCGCGTGTTTGTGCAGGTGCTGATCACGCAGCAGTCGCCCGACATTGCGCAGGGGGTGGACGCGCGGCGCGCGAAAGGTAAAAAGACGGCAAAGCAGGGCGCCGGGGATCAGGGATTGATGTTTGGGTATGCGTGCAACGAGACACCGGAACTGATGCCGGCGCCGATCATGTTTGCGCACCGGCTGGGGCGGGCGCTGACGGAGATTCGCAAGAGCGGGAAAGTGCCGTGGTTGCGTCCCGACGCGAAGTCGCAGGTGTCGGTGTTATACGAGGATGGTCGGCCGGTAGCCATCACCAACGTGGTGATTTCCACTCAGCACACGCCCGATGTGGACCACGATGAGATTGAGAAGTTTTGCATCGAGAAAATCATCAAGAGGGTGTTGCCGTTGGATATGCTGTCGGACCGCACGGAGTATCTGATCAACCCCACCGGTCGGTTTGTGATTGGGGGGCCACAAGGGGATACCGGGTTGACGGGCCGAAAAATCATTGTGGACACCTACGGTGGGATGGGTCGGCACGGCGGTGGAGCATTCTCTGGCAAAGATCCCACCAAGGTAGATCGCAGTGCCGCTTATATGGGCCGGTGGGTGGCGAAAAACGTGGTGGCAGCCGGTCTGGCGGCGCGATGCGAGTTGCAGTTTGCGTATGCAATTGGACATCCCAAACCGGTCAGCGTGAGTGTGGACACGTTCGGCACGGGCCTGGTACCGGATGACGACATCGCGCGCGCGATCAATCGGGTGTTCAGCTTTGAGCCGGCCGATATCATCGAGCAATTGGATTTGCGTCGGCCCATCTACAGCAAGACAACAAACTACGGGCATTTCGGGAAAGATGATCCGGATTTGACTTGGGAACGCACCGACAAGGTGAGCGAGTTGAAACGAGCACTTGGGATTTGAGGGCCGATTGAACTGCGGCTAGCGTGCGACGATTTTTTCAATGAAGAAAGGAAATTGAGTATGGCAACGATCAAGTTACCGGCTTCACGGGTGAAATTGACGCGACGCAACGGCAACGGCGCGCGCAGTGGCGGCGATTTCAAGGTGCGCGATTTGTCCCTGGCGGACTTGGGGCGACGCGAGATTGAGATGGCCGAAGCGGAGATGCCGGGGTTGATGGCGATCCGGAAAAAATACGGCCCTCAGAAACCGCTCAAAGGCGTGCGCATTACCGGGTCGTTGCACATGACGATTGAGACAGCGGTGTTGATTGAGACGTTGGTGGAGTTGGGAGCGTCGGTGCGATGGGCCAGTTGCAACATTTTTTCGACGCAGGATCATGCGGCGGCCGCCATCGCGAAAGCCGGTATCTCGGTGTTTGCGTGGAAAGGCGAGACATTGGAGGAGTATTGGCAATGCACGCTGGATGCCATCACGCACCCCGGTAACCGCGGGCCCAATCTGGTGGTGGACGACGGCGGAGATGCCACGTTGTTGATCCATAAAGGGTATGAGTTGGAAAACGGGAGTGATTGGGTCAACACACCAAGCGACAGCAAGGAGGAGGAAGTAATCAAACGGTTGTTGAAACGGGTGTACAAGGAGCGCCCCGGTTTCTGGCACGATGTGGTGAAGGAGTGGAAGGGCGTCAGCGAAGAGACCACCACGGGAGTGCATCGGTTGTATCAACGTTTGCAGGAAGGCTCGCTGTTGGTGCCGGCGATCAACGTCAATGATTCGGTGACCAAATCGAAGTTCGATAATTTGTACGGCTGTCGCGAATCGTTGGCGGACGGGATCAAACGCGCCACGGACGTGATGGTGGCCGGCAAGGTGGCGGTGGTCTGTGGGTATGGTGATGTGGGCAAAGGCAGTGCGCATTCATTGCGCGGGTTTGGCGCGCGGGTCATCGTCACCGAGATTGACCCGATCAACGCCCTGCAAGCGGCGATGGAGGGATTTGAGGTCACCACGGTCGAGGAAACGCTCGGCAAAGCGGACATCTACGTCACCGCTACCGGCAACTGCGACGTGATCACATTGGAACACATGGAGCGCATGAAAGATCAGGCCATCGTGTGCAACATTGGACATTTCGACAACGAGATTCAGGTGGATCGGCTGAACAAGGCGCGCGGGGTCAAAAAGATCAACATCAAACCGCAGGTGGACAAATACGTGTTCCCCGACGGTCATTGCATTTACCTGCTTGCCGAGGGGCGGCTGGTCAATCTCGGATGCGCGACGGGCCATCCCAGTTTTGTGATGTCCAACAGCTTCACGAATCAATGCCTTGCACAGATGGATTTGTGGGCCAACCGAGATACGTACAAGATTGGCGTTTACCGTCTGCCGAAACGGCTCGATGAAGAGGTCGCGCGGCTTCACTTGGAAAAAATTGGGGTCAAGCTCACCAAACTTACGCCGAAACAAGCCGCCTACATCGGCGTGCCGATTGACGGCCCGTACAAGCCGGATCACTACCGGTATTGACACAATTGCGCCTTACTACAGAACTACCGCCGCGCGCTTGACGGTTGGTGCGCTGATTGCTAGTTATTGCGCCGTGATTGGCGGACTACTCAACCTGCGACTGTTGGGCCTGCTCCGAATCGGGGCAGCCGTGGGTTGAGTGTCGCGCCCGACAATTTTTGCAACCCACTGCGGCCCGGCAGCAGTGGGTTTTTTGTTGAAACCCGGCTGTCGCAGGCGGCGGGAAAGGACAGCATGAGCGAACGAGTTTTGATTTTCGACACAACGTTGCGCGACGGGGAGCAATGTCCCGGCGCCTCGATGAACACGCGCGAGAAACTCGAGGTGGCGCGTCAACTGGCGCGGCTGCGCGTGGATATCATTGAGGCCGGTTTCCCGGTGGCCAGCGAGGGCGATTTTGAGGCGGTGCGCGCCATCGCCAGCGAAATTCGTGGCCCCCGCATTGCCGCATTGGCCCGATGCGTGGATGCCGATATTGATCGCGCCGCCGCGGCATTGGAGCCTGCCGGCGACCGCGCGCGTATTCATGTCTTTCTCGCCACCAGCGCGATTCACCGGCAGTTCAAATTGAAAATGGCGCAGGACGAAATCCTGCGTCGGGCAGTGGCCGGTATTCAACGCGCCCGGCAGTACGTATCGGACGTGGAATTTTCACCCGAAGACGCCAGCCGCACGGAGCCGGAGTTTCTGGCGCAGGTGGTGCAGGCGGCCATCGAAGCCGGGGCCGGCACCATCAACATACCGGACACGGTCGGGTACGCGGTGCCGCATGAATTTGGCGAGTTGATCCGGTATCTCAAAGAACACGTGCCCAACATCGCGCGCGCGGTCATCAGTGTGCATTGTCACAACGATCTGGGTCTGGCGGTGGCCAACTCGCTTGCCGCAATTCAAAACGGAGCCCGGCAAGTAGAGTGCACCATCAATGGTATTGGCGAGCGGGCCGGCAATGCGTCGCTGGAGGAAATCGTGATGGCGTTGCGCACGCGCAAAGATGCGTTTGGCGGTTTCTACACCGAGATTGACACCCGACAAATTTATCCCACGAGCCGGTTGGTGTCGCATCTGACCGGGATGGTCGTGCAACGCAACAAAGCGATCGTCGGCGACAACGCGTTTGCGCACGAAGCCGGTATCCACCAACACGGTGTGCTGGCTCACCGCGAGACTTATGAGATCATGCGTGCCGAAGATGTTGGTCGCACCAGTGAACTGACCTGGGGCAAACACATGGGTCATCACGCCGTGGCGCGCAAGCTCGAGGAGATGGGCTACAAACTCAGCGAGGCGGAAGTGCGCAAGGTTACCGAGCAAATCAAGGCATTGGCTGATAAAAAGAAGGCAATCTACGACGAAGATGTGCGGGCGTTAGTGGAAGGACAGTTTATCGAAGTGACGCGCGTCTGGACACTAGACTACCTCGGAGTGATGACTGGCGCGATTCCCACGGCAACCGTGCGGCTGCGCCGCGTGGACGAGGAGACTGTTCGCGCGGATGCCGGCACCGGCGACGGACCGATAGATGCGGCGCTAAAAACCATCGATCGCATCACGGGGATCCGGGGGCACTTGGTGGACTACTCCGTCACCAGCGTCACGCGCGGCAAAGACGCCATCGGCGAGGTCAGTGTGCGCGTTGAGTTTGAAGGCGGCAAAATCGTCACCGGCAAAGCAACCAGCACCGACATCATCGAGGCAAGCGCGTTAGCCTATCTGAATGCATTGAACCGTTACCTCGACCAACAACAACGCGCACCGCAGCGCGACCTGCGCGCCGAGCCGCTACCGGCGGTGTGAGTCGGCTCGCATTACAACTCCGAAGTAGGCCGTGCCGGTAGGCCGCGTTGGCCCTTGAACTTCCGACGCAGCCGCGCATCGGAGGAACTGCGCATCCGTTGCGCGCCCGCCGGCGCCAGTCGCTCGCTGATTTCGCGACGGGCTTTGCGGCCTTTCAGCCAATCCGCCCACGAGATGGGTCGGTCAATGGGGATCGAGGGGGTCTCGGATTTGGAGCTCATCGCACACCTCCCGAGTCAGTTGCCGAAGCTCGGCCCACACCCGATAGGCCGGTGCTTTGGCCAACCGGCGTACTTCTACCCAATCCACTTGCACCTTGCCGGTCACCGCCACACCCAACAATTGCCTAGCACAAGCACGGGCGGAAGAGTCGGCTCGGGGATACACAGCAATCAACACGCGCTCGACGAGAAGCTCTTCGGGATCCAGAAGCTTGACCGGTCCGAAAGGCCCTTCGAGGACGCGGAGGGGCGAGCGTGCTTCTTTTTCGACCACACCGAGTAAATCCACAAACATCCCGCCGACTTCCCAGCTACGTGGACCGCCTCGCGCCCCCAGCGACGTCATCACCGCCTGACGTAAACGGAGCGGAATAGGGCGTGGTGGCTCAAGTGTGCAAAGGTCAACATCACCCGACATGTACGCTCCGTCGGTGTAAAACTCGATTGCCGTGCCGCCCACCACAACCAGTTCGATCCCTCTCTCCCGAAATACGGCCGAACACAACGAGGCGAGCATTTGCGCTTTCAGCAATGGATCGCCCTCGGTTCGGATTTTGCGGAGGGCCGTGCGAACATTCAGGGGCTTCATGGGCGGGCGGTGCTCAGTATAAGTGCGGCGACCGATGGCTGGCAAGACCCCCACCAGGCCGAGCCACGGCGCGATCAAGCTACAGAATCAACCGCACCCGCCGCGCGTTGGAGCATGGGCCACAACTCGCCCAAGTAGAGCGCGCCAACGCGTTCGTCGAGGTTATGCAGGTCGAGCCAGGTGAGGAAATCAATCGTGCCAAACTCACGATCCAGAGCCGGTGGGCCGCAAATTTTTGCGCCAAATGAAAAATAAGCCTGCAGCAGTTTGGGTACAGGCGGCGCAATTACGTCCGCCGAATCACGGGCCAAGTCCCGACGACATTGGTAGCTTGGCCAAGGGGCGCACCGAAACGGTTGCGGTGCCGCAGTGCTCGGCCACAACTCGTCGAACAACCTCCACGCGGCCGCCTCATCTTGGCCGGGAACCGAACTGCACCCAATCAAATACCGCACCCGATGCGCGATGGCATACTCCGCGATGCCACGCCACAGCAGCGCCAGCACCCGAAGGTTACGGTGTTCGCGGTGCACGCAGGCACGACCCAATTCCAAAATTTGCGGGAATGCGAACTCCCAGCCGGTGAGGTCAAACTCGCGTGCGCTGTAAAATCCGAGGTTGGCCGTGGCGACTCTTCCAGTCTGAAGCCGGTAGGTCCCGACTACTTTGTCCGTGGCAGCTTCGCGAACCAAAAGATGATCGCATACCGGGTCAAACTCATCCTCGTCGCGACCCATCCCGTGGGCGGCGGCCAAACCTTCACCCAGCTCAAGATTAAAAACTTCAAACCGTAGCCGTTGCGCCTCGAACAAATCGAGATCGGTTTCCGCTAAGTGGACCCGGTAACGGTCATGATTTGCATGGCCGAGTACGCGCCAACCACTCGCACGCACCGCAGCGGTTTTCAAAGTAGTCATGCCGACACGGTCAGACAGCGAGGTCACTGTCCGGTGGCAGTTCCGTCACGTTTCCGTGGAAAGCCCGAAAAGCCGTGCCCCGGCTTGCTCGCGCTCGTT
>JANWVU010000099.1 GCA_025056465.1 Verrucomicrobiia bacterium
AACATACGAGTGAGTCACATCCTCCCTCTAAATCCGTTGTCCTAACACGCGCGGGTTGGGGCCCACGCGTGCGCTTCGTCGAATAACCACCTCTTGAGTCTTGGGCCTCAGCGCGCAGGCGATTGCAGCATCGACCTGAGTGCTGCGGGAGGGCCTTGGGTTTTTGACTCGGGCGGATGGGTTGGTTACAAAGGGGGTGCATGGCGGGGTTTTTGGAGACGTTGCGCGAGCGCGTCCTGTTGTGCGATGGGGCGACCGGGTCGTTGTTGTTTGAGCTGACGGGGCGGTTGTCGGAACCGAACCACGTGTATGAGTCGTTCAACGTGGAGCGGCCCGAGTTGGTGTTGCGGATTCATCGGGCGTATTTGGAGGCCGGGGCGCGGTGTCTGAAGACGAATACGTTCGGGGCGAATCGCACTCAGTTGCACGGATTTGGTCTCGGGGACCGGGTGACGGAGTTCAACCGCGCGGCAGTGGAGTTGGCGCGTCGGGCGATCCGTGAGTTTGAACGACAGCGGGGAGCGACTGGGCCGTTTTTTGTATTGGGGTCGGTGGGGCCAACGTCGGGCGATGCGAGCGTGGCCTACCGGGAACAGTTGGAGGCGTTGGTGGCGGCCGAGGTGGACGCATTGTTGTTGGAGACGTTCCCGACGTTGGAGCAGTTGGAGTCGGTGGTGGATGTGGCGCGTGGGGTGCCGGGAGCTCCGCCGATCATTGCGGAGCTGACGATTCAGAATGCGGCGGCGCCCGCCGATTTCGTCGAGCGGATGGTGGCGCGCGGAGTGGCGGTGGTGGGGGTGAATTGTTGCGCGCCGTGGGATGCGCAGGCGTTTGTGGAGCAGGCGCGGCGAGCGGAGTCGGTACGAGAGGGTCGGGTGTATTTGGTGGCGATGCCGAATGCCGGTGGGTTTCAGCGGATTGGGAATCGGTTTCTGAGCGCGGTCAATGCGGAGTACATGGGGCGGTTGGCGCGGACGTTTCGTGATCTGGGGTTGCATTTGATTGGCGGTTGTTGCGAGGTGCATCCGCAACACATTCGCGAGATGCACAATTATTTGGAGTCGCGTCGGGACTCATCGGTGGTGGTGGTCGGCGCGGCACCGGCCGCTGCACCGGTAGGGCCGGAGCAGAAACGAGGGAACGGACCGTTTTCGCGGAAACTTTTCGATGGGCAGTTTGTGGTGAGTGTGGAGGTATTGCCGCCGCGCGGGACCAGTCCGAAAGCAATCCGTGCGAAAGTGGATTTGGTGCGACGATTGGCGGAGAGCGGGCATGTGGATGCGGTGGATATCACAGATGGGTCGCGCGGGATTCCGTTGATGCCGCCCGGTGAGTTTATTCATTTGATTCGGCGCGAGTTGGGTTGGACGCGGGATGCGATTGAGTTGATTCCGCATTTTACGGCGCGGGATTTGAACACGATGGGCATTCAGAGTCGGTTGATCGGGTATCACGCGCACAGGATTCACAATGTCTTGTTCATCACCGGTGACCCGCCGAAGATGGCGCCGACATACCCGCGGTCCACGGCGGTGTTTGATTTGGATTCGATTGGGATGATTCGGCTGACGCACTCGTGTTTGAATGCGGGTTTGGATTTTGGCGGGCAACCGCTTGGCAAGGCCGGTGAGCATCCGCCGACGCATTTCACGATTGGTACCGGGTTTGAGCCGGAGGCGTTGGATGGTGAGCGGGAGCGGCAACGGTTGGAGCAGAAGTGGGAGGCGGGCGCGGATTATGTGATGACGCAACCGGCGTTTCGATTTGAGCCGCTGGGGTGTTTGGAACGGTACCGGGATCGGATGCGGATTTTGGTTGGGGTGATGATTTTGTCGAACTTGGATCACGCACGGCGGATGGCGCAGGTGCCGGGGGTGGTGATACCGGAGACGATTTTGAATCGGTTGGCGGCGTACGAAGATCCGTCGGATCAGGGAAAGGTGGCGCGGGACATCGCGGTAGAGCAAGCGTTGTGGGTGAAACGCGAGGGTTGGGCGGGTTTGTATGTGATGGCGCCGGCAGGAGGGGCAGCGATTTTTGATGTGTTGGCGGCGGTAGCGGAATGCCGCGCGCGGTGACGGCCGGTAGGACAGGTGGGGGCCACAGACACACACGCGGGGGAGCGAGCAGGGGAGCATGCGAAGGCGCTGAGGGAGTAAGGTTGAGGGCTGCGGGGTTGCGGGGGCTTGCGGTGGGGTTTGAGGGTGGACTAGGATGCGCGCGCATGGGTGGGCGCGGAAAGTTCATCACGTTGGAGGGGGGCGAGGGCTGCGGCAAATCCACGATCATGGAGCGGTTGGCGGAGCGGTTGCGTGCGGCAGGGCGGGCGGTGTTGACCTGCCGGGAGCCGGGTGGGACGGAGATTGGAGAGCAGATTCGGCAGGTGTTGCAGTACACGCGGTATCGGTCGGTGATGTGTGGGGAGACGGAGTTGTTGTTGTTTGCGGCGAGTCGGGCGCAGTTGGTGCGGGAAGTGATCGAGCCCTCGTTGGCAGCCGGTCGGGTGGTGTTGTGTGATCGGTTTATGGATTCGACGACGGTGTACCAAGGGGCGGGGCGTGGTCTGGATGCCGGGGTGGTCGCGGCGATCAATCGGGCGGCGGTGGGATCATGTATGCCGGATTTGACGGTGGTGATTGATTTGGATCCACGGATCGGTTTGGAGCGAGCGCGAGGTCGAGATTTGTTTGATCGGATGGAGAATCAGGCGTTGGAGTTTTATGAGCGGGTACGAGCGGGGTATTTGGCGTTGGCGCAGCGGGAGCCGGCACGAGTGAAGGTGGTGGACGGGGCGAAAGATTTGGCGGCGGTGGAAGAGGAGGTGTGGAGGTTGGTGCAAGATGTCGTTTCGTGAGCATGCCGGGGTGGTTGGAGCGGAGCAGTTGCAGCGGAGTTTGGAGCGGGGTCGGTTGGCGCATGCGTATTTGGTGGTGGGGCCGAGGGGGGCAGGGAAGGAGGCCCTGGCGCGAACGTTGGCGAAGGCGGTGAACTGCCGGGAGGCGGCGGCGGATAGTTGTGATCGGTGTGAGTCGTGTCGGCGGGTGGAGTTGGGGACGCACCCGGATGTGCATTGGATTCGGCCGGAGTCGAAGACGCGGCGGATTCAGATTGAGCAGATGCGGGAGTTTACACGGACGGTGAGTTTGGCGGCGCAGTACGGCGGGGTGAAGGTGGGCGTGGTGGTGGATGCGGATTGCATGACGGAGGAGGCGGCGAATGCGTTTTTGAAGACGTTGGAGGAGCCGCCGGGTCAGACGGTGATTTTGTTGCTGACGGCGCAATCGCAGCGGTTGTTGCCAACGATTGTGTCGCGGTGTGTGCGCGTGCGATTGGGCGAGCGGGACGGCGCGGTGTCGCCACATCGGGCGAAGGTCGGGGAGTTGATGCGAGAGTTTCGGAGTGAGGGAGCGTATCGGGTGGTTGGGCCGTATCGGTTGCTGCGGGAGTTGACGGGATGGTTAGGGCAGGTGCGCGAACAGGTGGAGCGAGACGTGGCGGCGCAAATGCCGCATTGGGAGTATGAGGAGTTGGACGCGAAGACGCGGGAGCGGATGAGAGAGCAGTTGGAGGCGCGCGTGGAGGGGGAGTATCGGTCGGCGCGGGATGAGGTGTGGGAGCAGATGGTGGCTTGGTTTGGGGATGTGTTGTTGTGGGCGAACGGAGCGGAACGGGACTTGTTGGCGATGCCGGAGTTTGCGGAGGTGACCAAGGCGGTAGCCGACCGGATTGGAGCGGAGCAGGCAGAAGCGAATCTGGATGCGTTGGAGCAGGTGCGGGAGGCGTGGCAACGGAACGTGCCGGAGTCGTTGGCGTTGGAAGTGGGATTGTTGAAGTTAGTTGTGTGAACGGACCGAGGGGGCGTTTGAAAACGGCAAGGAGCCTGCCCGTAAGGAGTGAGGCTTGTCGTGGAGGAAATGTGAAGTTAGGCTGAAATCATGAAGGAAATCATTTTCGAGGTGCGAGAGGACGAGGTGGATGGGGGTTTTACGGCCAGTGCGCTCGGATATGGGATTCACACTCAAGCGGACACGATTGCGGAGTTGCGCGACCGTGTTCGCGATGCGGTCAACTGCTATTTTGACGAGACAATGGATCGCCCCCGAATTGTGCGGTTGCATTTCGTCCGCGATGAAGTGCTGGCTTTGTGAAATTGCCGCGGGACATCAACGGTGCGCGATTGGCGCACGCTCTGCGCCGCCTGGGGTATGAGGTGACACGGCAGACTGGCTCACACATGCGGGTAACAACGCAGCGCAACGGCGAACACCACAAGGTAATTCCGAATGCAAACCCCATTCGAGTCGGCACTCTGCATAGCATTTTGAAGAGCGTTGCGGCTCATCATCAAATGACGGTTGACCAACTGCTGCGCGAGCTGGACTTGTAGGGTCGAACGAACTGTCGAAAAGCGGTTCGTATCGGGCATGCTCCCGCAGAAATTTCGCTTTCGGTGGCTGCGTCCTCGAAGATAAGCCGCGGTTGAGGGGTCGTTCCGATCGGTCGCCGGTATGAATCGAACGTTTATGTCCTAAGCCGTTGGGGCAGGAGTTAGGTTCTCTTTAGTTTTTCGGATCACGACCACAGCGGCGGGGGATTGTTGATTTCGCCTGACGTTGCTCGGTGTTCGGAGTGGACTTGCGGCGGTGAAACAGAGTTGCGACGATGGCGGTGGTGGAGGCTTTGTTTTGGCTCTCTTGCCGACAAAAGGGGGCGGGATAGGTGAGATGAAACGTTGGGTGGTGGGGTATTTGGCGGCGATGGTATTTGTGTCGGCGTTGAAGTGGGTGACGCCGGTGGTGTTGGGAGTGCCATTGGAGTTACCGGGCGATGGGATGGAGTGGTTGATTTGGTCGTGGCCGAATGAGTTGGGTTTGTTGGCCGGTAGTGTGGGGTTGATCTTGTTGGCGTGGTGGGTGGGGCGCGAGCGGTGGGGGAGAAGCTGGTTGGGGTGGTTGCCGGTCGCGTGGCTGGGGACGCAGGTGGCGGCGTTGCCGGGGACGATTTGTTGGGCGACATCGGTGGATGCGGTGCTGCATTTTGCGGTGGCGGTGACGTTGTTTTATCTGACGGCAGCAACAGTGCGCGACGCTGCCGGTGCGAGGACAATTTTTGGGGCGTTGGGTTTGGCGGTGGTGGTGAATGCCGTGCTGGGTTTGCAACAGTGGTTTGGTGGATTGGAGGCGACGCGGCAGATGGCGCAGGCGTATTTTCAGCCGGGTGAGTTGCCGCAGGAGTTTTGGGGGCGGTTAACAAGTGAGCGGGTGTTCGGGGCGATGGTCTATCCAAATGCGTTGGCGGGTTTGTTGGTATTGGGGTTGGGACCGTTGGTGGCGTGGGTCTGGATGAGGGGAAGATTGTGGAGGCCGGTCGTGCGGACGATGGTGTTGGTGTTTGCGGTAGGGTTGGTGTTGGCGGTGTTGTTGCTTACCGGGTCCCGAGGCGGATTGTTGGCGATGGGCGCGGCGTTCTTGGCGTGGTTGGTTTGCGGCGGGGAGCGACGGCGGGGTGTGGTGCTTTTTGCGGTCGTGTTGGTGGTGGCGGTTGGTGCGGTGGGTTGGGAGTTGGGTTTGTTGCGGCGCGGAGCGGGCAGCGTGGGGGCGCGTCTGGATTATTGGTCGGGTGCGTGGGCGATCGCTCGGGAGAATTTTTGGTTGGGCACGGGGCCGGGGACGTTTGGGTCGGTATATCCGAAGTACAAGACCGGTATGACCGAGGAAGCACAGATGGCGCACAACAATTTTTTGCAGATGTGGTCGGATAGCGGGGTGGTGGCGTTTGGGTTGTTTGCGTTGATGTGGGCGGTGGCATGTTGGGAAGCATGGCGGTTAGCGCGGGAACGAAGAGGGGATGTGGTGGGGCGGTCGTTGGTGGCGGCGTTGGTGGGGTGGTCGGTGCATGGGTTGGTGGATTTTGATTTGTATGTGCCGGGTTTGGGGTGGCCGGCGTTTATGTTGATGGGATTGGTTTGGGGTTTGCGGACTGATCCCGACCAGGTCGGTGAGCCGGTGGGGTGGACGATGTGGCGAGGCGCGTGGTTGGCGGGGGCAGTTGTGGTGACGGGTTTTTTTGCGGTTTGGTGTGGGCGGTCGTTGGTGGCGACCGGACGTTGGTCGGATGGGGTGCGATTGGCCGCGATGAATCCGTGGGAAGCCTACCGGCGAATGGAGGCGGCGGCGGGTGCGATGCCGGTGCGATCGTTTTATTGGATGCAGGCGGGCACGTTGGCGGGACGTTTGGGACGTTGGGATGAGGCGGTGAAACATTGGGAGCAGGCGGTGCGGTGGGATCCGTATCGGTCGGCCGGGCATTGGTGGTTGGCGCAGGCACGGGCGCGGGCAGGACGGCCTGCGGGGGAGGTGGTTGAGGCGTTGCGATGCGCGGTGCAGTTGAATCCGACGAAGTCCGTGTATGCGGAAGAGTTGGCGCGGTGGGAGGAAAGCGTTCGACAAGGTGAGGGTGGTTTGATACAGTCCGCGCCCAACTGGTAGGCTGGCGGCTTCGTTGGAGGGTTACGGAGCCGTTGAACTTGCGAGGAACCACATGGATATCGAGCAGATCAAGGCCATTATTGCCATGATGAAGGAGAACGATTTGTCGGAGTTCTCCATGGAACACAATGGCTTGAAGATTCGGATCAAGCGGGGACCGGAAGGCTATCAACCCGTGGTGTCGGCCCCTGTTGCCGCGGCGGCTTTGGCCCCGGCGCCTGCCGCGACGCCCGCGGCCCCACCGGCAGCGGCACCTGCGCCCGCGGCGGCGGCGCCACCGAGCAACCTCCAATACATCGTTTCCCCGATGGTCGGCACGTTTTACCGCTCTCCTGCGCCGGATGCGCCGGCGTATGTTGAAGTGGGCACGGAGGTGGGCCCCGAAACGGTTGTTTGCATCATCGAAGCGATGAAGGTGATGAACGAAATCAAAGCCGAGGTTGAGGGAGTGATTGCGGAAATCCTCGTCGACAATGCCAAGCCGGTCGAGTACGGCCAGCGACTGTTCGCCGTGAAACCCAAAGGATAACGAACATCGGTTTATAGGGTTTCGATAGCGGCATGTTCGACAAAATCCTCATCGCCAATCGGGGTGAAATCGCGGTGCGCATCATCCGCGCCTGCAAAGAGCTCGGTATCCGTTCCGTAGCGGTTTATTCCAAAGCCGATGCTGATTCCTTGCACGTCCAACTCGCCGATGAAGCGGTTTGCATCGGCGAGGCCCCAAGTAAAGAGAGTTACCTTAAAATTGACCGCATCATTAGCGCGGCCGAGGTGACCGATGTCGAGGCGATTCATCCTGGCTACGGATTCCTTTCCGAGAATGCCCACTTCGCCGAGGTTTGCGAGGGTTGTAACATCAAGTTCATCGGCCCCCCCAGCACAGCCATCCGTGCGATGGGCGACAAAGTGGCTGCCCGCGAGACGATGCGGAAAGCCGGTGTGCCTGTTGTACCGGGCAGCGATGGTCCCGTCACCAGCGAGGACGAAGCGCTCAAAACCGCGCGCCGCATCGGATATCCCGTCATCATCAAAGCCGCCGGTGGGGGTGGTGGTCGGGGGATGCGGGTCGCCCACAACGATCCGTCGTTGATCAAGGCGTACCACACCGCGCGGAGCGAGGCCGAGCGCGCGTTTGCCAACCCCACGGTGTACGTTGAGAAATACCTCGAGGAGCCGCGTCACATCGAATTCCAAATCCTCGCCGACCGCCGTGGCAAAGTGATTCATCTTGGGGAACGCGATTGCAGCATCCAACGACGTCATCAGAAACTCCTCGAAGAATCTCCCTCGCCCATCATGACTGGCGACCTGCGCAAGAAAATGGGTAAGGCAGCCATTCGCGCCGCCGAGGCAGTGGGCTACGTCAACGCCGGCACAGTTGAGTTTTTGGTGGATAAAAACGGTGACTTTTATTTCATCGAAATGAACACGCGCGTCCAGGTTGAACACCCCGTCACGGAGGAAGTCACCGGCATTGACATTGTGAAAGAACAAATCCGCATCGCCGCGGGTGAAGAACTGGGTTACGACCAAAAACACATTGAGTTTCCGCGATGCGC
Source organism: Verrucomicrobiia bacterium (assembly GCA_025056465.1). Lineage (GTDB taxonomy): Bacteria > Verrucomicrobiota > Verrucomicrobiia > Palsa-1439 > Palsa-1439 > JANWVU01. Next base: position 8,051 of record JANWVU010000099.1, read on the forward strand.
CATCGAGTGCCGAATCAACGCCGAAGACCCGTTCAACAACTTCCAACCATCCCCCGGTCGCATTGACTTTCTCCACGTGCCCGGAGGTCTGGGCGTGCGCGTGGACCAACACGTTTACTCCGGCTATGTCATCCCGCCGTACTACGACTCGATGATTGGCAAACTCATTTGCTACGCGCGCGACCGTCGCACCGCCCTCGACCGCATGAGTCGCGCGCTCGACGAGTTTGTCATTCGCGGCATCCGCACCACAATCCCGCTACACAAGATGATTATTAAAGATCCCAATTTCCGCCGCGGCCGCTATTCCACCAGCTTCGTCGAGCGCCTGCTCAACACCACGACCCAGGCGGGTTTACAACTTTCCTCCGACGAAACCAAATCAAGCTAATGTTTCACCCCCTACAAACATGAGGACGAAACCATGAGCAAAATCGCAATGCTGACCGGCGGCGGAGATTGCCCGGGCTTGAACGCCGTCATCCGCGCCGTAACCCGACGGGCATTGATGGCTGGGTGGGAGGTCATCGGCTTTCGCAACGGCTGGGCTGGTGCCATCCAGAACGAC
>JANWVU010000009.1 GCA_025056465.1 Verrucomicrobiia bacterium
AGATCGCACTAGGTCTGATCGGCTGAGAGACGGCGAAACCGCACCCGTCGCAACCCGCGAGGTGTCACCTCCTCTGCCGTGATTAGGTAATTTTCCACACGCAACTCCTCACCCGCTTTGGGCATTCGCCCCCATTTGCTCAAGCACCATTTTTCGACCGTCATGGTGGTGTGACGCGGTAACGGCCAGTTCATTTCGTTGGCCACGTCGCGGATTGGCATGTCGGCGTCCACCAAGATGGAATCTTCGGTGCGATCGAAGATGGGCCCTTTCTCGATGTCGAACTCATCCCGAATGTCACCCACCAACTCCTCCAACACATCCTCGAAGCTGACGATGCCTTGCATCTGGTTCTGCGCGTCAATCACCACCGCCAGATGGCTGCGTGATTTCTGAAACAACTGCAACATCGCCGGTAGCCGCGTCTCGGGCGTGAATGTCAGGACCGGTCGCATGATATCGGTCAGCCGCGCTTGTTCTGGTCCGAGACTGACGACCTGCCAGAGCAACTCCTTCACGTGGACGATACCAAGCACGTCCTCCAGACGATCGCCACAGACCGGTAGCCGACTGTAACCCGCTTGCTCAGCGATTTTGAGATTTTGCGCCAACGGCGCGCTCGCCCACAACACGCTCACGCGGTCCTTAGGGATCATGATTTCCGCAGCGGTGGTCTCGCGCAGCCGGAGTGCTTTCAGCAACAGACGATTGATCAACTGATCCGACGGATGGACGTGCCGCGCATGCATCAGCACATACTGCAACTCTTCATGGGTGAACCGGTGTTCGGTCTCGGTTGCCGGTGGGATGCCCACCCATCGCAGCAGAAGGTTGGCCGTGCCGTTCAAGAGCCAGATTGCCGGCAGGAAAAGATAGTAAAAAATGGTCAGCGGTGGCGAGGACCACAGCGTGATCCGGCGGGGGTACCGTATTGCCAGTGACTTAGGCGCCAGTTCGCCAATCACAATGTGCATGAATGTGATGATGGAAAACGCCAACACATAACTGGTCGTCCGCACGGTCGTCTCCGACTGGACGCCCAACGCCGCGAGCGGCCGCTCAATCCAGTGCGCCAAATACGGTTCGCCCAACCAACCCAGACCCAAGCTTGCCAACGTGATGCCGAGTTGGGTGGCGGAGAGATACGCATCGAGATGGCTGATTACGTGCAACGATTGGCGAACACGCCATCCACCTCCCGGCAGCATGGGGCGCAACTGGCTCGCGCGCACCTTGACGATGGCAAACTCGGTGGCCACAAAAAATCCATTGGCCAGCACCAACAACACGATCACCATCAACTGCCAGCTCAGATGAATCCATTCCATGCCGGCTATGTACTCCCGCCGTGCCCGTCGAGTAAAGCTCCCCTGTCCGTTGCTTGCCGCATGCGGGGCATCTGCTACACTGCGCGGCGATGATTTCTCAGGCGGAATTGCAACAGCGACTGCGGCGCGTGCGGTGTTTGTTGTTGGACGTGGACGGTGTGCTGACCGACGGCAAACTGTACTTCAACGGACAGGGCGATGAGTGGAAAGCGTTCGACGTGCAGGACGGTCATGCGATCGCGATGGCGTTGCGGGTTGGGCTGCCGGTCGGGTTCGTGTCCGGCCGACCTTCCGCAGCGACCGCACGTCGGGCGGCGGAGTTGGGCGTCTCGATTTGCGTTCAGAAAGGCGTGAACAAAATGGAGTCGGTGACCGAAATCCGTGAGCAACTTCGGTTGACCAATGAGCAACTGGCATTCGTTGGCGACGAGTTGGTGGACCTACCGGTGATGCGTCGGGTGGGGTTGGCGATTGCGGTGCCGAACGCCGTGCCCGAGGTGAAAAAAGTCGCTCACTACTGCACACGTGCGGCCGGGGGCAACGGCGCCGTGCGCGAGGTGATTGAGTTGGTGCTCAAGGCGCAAGGCACGTGGGCGACCGCCATCGAGAAATACCTCGCATGAGCAAGGTCCGACACTTTCTTGGGATCGTTCTCGCCGGATTGTGGGCCAGTGCTGTTGTTTTCTCCGACCAGTTGGCCGGTGGGTATGTGGAGAAGTTTGAAGTGCCTGAACGCGACGCCGACGGCAATCTGGTCTGGATGATCCGGGGCGAGCGAGGCCAGTTTCTCGACGATGGTCGGTTGCAAATCGAAAAGTTGCGGGCGGAGTTTTATTCAAGCAATCGTGTGGAATACGTCTTCACCAGTGATTCGGCCACGTTGGATCAGCACAATCGCCACGCGCGGATGGCATCTCCGATTCGGCTAGAAGGGCCCGGTCTTATCGTTGTGGGCAACGGGGCGGAGTGGTGGGGCAGCAGCAACCTGTTTCACATCGAGGGCCAAGTGCGTGTGGTGCTGAGCGGGGATTCGGGCGAACGATGATCAAGACCATCGCCCTGCTCGCGATTCTGCTTGCCTTACCGGTTTCGGCGACGGCGGATGAATCCTCAGCCCCCACTGCGCCTCAACCCACGATTGTGACCAGCGAGAAACTGTCGGTGGATTATCTGCAAAACATCGGCACCTTTACCGGGAATGTTTTGGTAGTTGACCCTCGAATCACGGTTCGAGCGGATCAGATGGTGGTGTGGTTTGAGCGCGCGACGAACACTGTCACCCGTTCGCGCAGCGGGGAATTGGCAGGGCGCCAACTAAGCCGGATTTTGGCGAAAGGCGGAGTCGTCATCACGCTCAACGACCGAAAAGCCAAAGCCGAGGAGGCTGAATACACCGCGCACGACGGACGGGTGGTGCTGAGTGGTCAACCTGAACTGGACACCCCCGACGGTCGGGTCAGCGGCGAGACGATCGTGTTCTGGCGTGACACCAAGAAAATTGAGGTGGAGTCGCGGACGCGGTTGTTGTTTTACCCGGAAGAACAGCGAGCCGCGCCGACCGAGTCGAACGACACCCCATGAGTCCACCGTCACCTGCACCGCCGTCGTGCGTCGCGGCGCGCGACTTGAGTCACTCAGCCAGCTTGCTAGACTCGCGAGCCGTGGAGCCGACCAGCACGTCAACCCCACCGGATGCTTTGTTGCGCACGGAGGCACTGGTCAAGACTTACGGTCAGCGACGCGTGGTGGATGGTGTGGGCATTTATGTGCGTGCGGGGGAGGTGGTGGGTTTGTTGGGTCCGAATGGCGCCGGAAAGACAACCACGTTTTACATGACAATTGGTCTGGTGCGTCCTGACGGTGGGAAGGTCTGGTTCGACGGACAGGACATCACGCATTGGCCCATTCATCGTCGCGCGCGATTCGGTATGGGATACTTGGCGCAGGAACCCAGCGTGTTTCGCAAGTTGACGGTTGAGGAGAATCTCTTGGCGATACTCGAATTGCTTCCGCTGTCGGCGACCGAGCGACAACAGCGGTTGGAGGCGTTGTTGGAGGAACTTGACCTTGCCCCGTTGGCCAAAAATAAAGCGTACACCCTCAGCGGGGGAGAACGACGTCGGCTCGAAATCACCCGCGCGCTGGTTACCGGCCCGAAGCTGTTGCTGCTCGATGAGCCGTTTAGTGGAGTGGATCCGATCGCGGTCCAAGAAGTGCAGCAAATCATCGGAGAACTGCAACGACGGGGTCTCGGCATTTTGATCACCGATCACAACGTGCGCGAGGCGCTGCGGGTGGTGAACCGCGCCTACATCATTCATCACGGCCGGGTGTTGCGGGAAGGCACCAGCGAGTTTCTGATCAACGACCCGAAAAGCCGCGAGATTTATCTGGGGCCGGAGTTTACGATGTGAATTCGCTTAAGCATCCAGCACAGCAGCGTGTTTACAGCTCCGCGCCTGGCGGAGCTCAGCGTGGACGATGTTCGTGTTGTGAGTGCAGAGGCGGCTTGGGAACTCGGAGGTGAGCGCGATGTCTCCTCCCTCCACTGTGGTCACGGTTGAAAAATTTTACCTAAACCACGCCCAGACTCTACAGTTGAAGCTGGTGGCCGGTGGGGCGGGATTGTCGCGGCCTATTCGCGAGGGCTCGATCAACCGCCCGGGTTTGGCGTTAGCAGGTTTTCTCCGATATTTCGCTTACAAGCGCGTCCAGGTGATCGGAGGTGCGGAGCATCAATTCTTGAAATCACTGACACCGAGCGAAGCGGTCGCACGGATCGAGGCGATGTTGCGACGAAAAATTCCGTGTTTGGTCTTTGCACGCAATCTGCAACCGCCTGCGGCCGTGGAGGAGGCATGCGAACGGATGCAAACGCCACTGTTCCGGACACCCATGAGCACCATGAAGTTCATCAACGCGGCCACGATCGCATTGGAGATGGATTTTGCGCCCACCGTGAGCGAGCAAGGATCGATGGTGGACATTCTTGGCATCGGCGTGTTGATTCGCGGGGAAAGTGGCGTGGGCAAAAGCGAAAGCGTGTTGGCGCTAATCGAGAGGGGTTATTCGTTGGTCAGCGACGACGTCACGCGCATCCGCTTGATGGAGGGGCGGGAGTTGATTGGAACATCGGCAGAGACCACCCGGTATCACATGGAGGTGCGCGGGCTGGGAATCATTAATGTGCCGGCCATCTTCGGCGTGGCCAGCGTGCGGACAGAGAAGCGGTTGGATTTGGTGGTCACCTTGCTGGATTGGCATAAGATGACGGACATCGAGCGCACCGGTTTGGAACAGCACACCTACAACATACTGGGCATCGAGGTGCCGCATGTAACAATACCGGTACGACCGGGGCGAGACCTGGCGCGTTTGATTGAGGTCGCGGCGCTCGACCAAAAACTCAAGAGCATGGGACACAACGCCGCCCGCGAGTTTAATGAACGACTGATCGCGCGGATGCGCGGTGCGAGTGGTCTGTTACCAAGCACCTAACCGAAAAATTGCGTATGTCGGTGTTCAAAAAAAATCCCTCGTCAAACACGCCCCAGCAACGGGTGGTCAAGGAACTTACCGTCACAAACAAACTCGGTATCCATGCGCGACCGGCAGCGCTGTTTGTGAAAACGGCGGGTCGCTTTGAAAGCAACATCAGCGTCGAGAAGGATGGTGAGGTCGTCAACGGCAAAAGTATTATGGGGTTGATCATGCTGGCGGCGGGCTATGGGTCGCGGGTCAAAATCATCGCGGAGGGCAAGGACGCCGAGGCGGCAATCAGCGAGCTGGAAAAACTGTTTGAGCGCAAGTTTGACGAGGAGTAGAAACGACGTGGAACATGAACAAGCCCACGGCGACCGAAAAAGTCTTTCAGGGCATCGGCGTCTCCCCCGGGGTCGCCCACGGAAAGATTTTTGTCTACAGCGTCGCCGAGGAGGCCGTTCCGCAGTATGACATCAATGACGAGGATGTTCCGAAAGAGCTAAACCGTTTTGAACAGGCGCTGATCAAAACGCGCGCGCAGTTGCATGAGTTGCAGCGTCGCATCGAGACCGGCACCGGCGCCTCCGTGTTGACCAACATCGTCGAGGTGCACCTTGCACTCACCGAGGACCCGGTACTGATTGACCAAGTGGGCAAGTTGCTTAGCGAAGAAAAAAAGAATGTGGATTTTATTTTCCACAAGGTTGCTCAGCGATACGTCCAAACCTTGTCCACGTTGGATGACGAATTTTTCCGGGAACGCGCGGTGGATGTGCAGGATGTTTGCCGACGTATCTTGCGAAACTTGCTCGGCCACGAACACCGCGAGTTGTCGAGTTTGCCGCCCGACACCATCGTGATTGCCTACGACCTCGCTCCCACGGACACAACCGCGTTGGATCGCACGCACGTGCTGGGCTTCGCCACCGACGTCGGCAGCCACACGTCCCACACGGCGATCATGGCGCGTTCGATGAACCTGCCGGCGGTGGTGGGGCTGCGGGACATCAGCCAGAAAGTCCATGACGGCCAGCCGGCCATCCTCGACGGGTACAGTGGCACGGTCATCGTCGATCCCAGCCCGCAAACGTTGTTCGTGTACGGGCAGCTCGAAGTCAAACGTCACAACGTTCGGGAGCGCTTGGCCCAACTCCGTGACCTACCGGCCGAGACGCTCGATCATCACCGCGTTACGTTGGCCGGCAACATCGAGCTGCCGGAAGATGTGCCGGCTTTGAAACAGGTCGGTGCGGAGGGAATTGGCCTTTTCCGCACGGAGTTTTTATATCTAAAGCGACCTGATTTCCCCAGCGAGGACGAGCAATATGAAACCTACGCGAAAGTCGTCCGCGAGATGGCACCGCACGCAGTGATCATCCGCACGCTCGACCTTGGCGGAGATAAGTTTCACTCAGAGGAATCAAAGGTACCGGAAATTAACCCCTTCCTAGGATTTCGCGGTATTCGATTCTGTTTGGGGCGACCCGATATTTTTGAAACCCAGCTTCGTGCCATCTTGCGCGCGAGCGCACACGGCAACGTCATGGTGATGTACCCGATGATCAGTCATGTGGGCGAGGTGATTCAGGCAAACGAGATTCTTGAGCAGGTTAAAGCCAGTCTGCGGCAGAAACAGATCCCCTTCGATGAGAACATCCAGGTGGGTGCAATGATCGAGGTGCCATCCGCCGCACTAACGGCAGAGATGATCGCGCAGGAAGTGGACTTCTTCAGCATCGGTAGCAACGATCTCATTCAATACACGATGGCAGTGGACCGCGTAAACGAGAAGGTCGCTAACCTCTACGAACCCACCAACCCGGCCATCTTGCGCCTGATTCGCAACACCGTGGAGAGTGCCCATAACAACAACATTTGGGTCGGTGTCTGCGGTGAGATGGCTGGCGATCCATTATTCGCGCCGTTGTTGGTCGGCATGGGTGTGGACGAACTGAGCATGGGCGCTTCCAATTTGCCACGCGTCAAAGAGGTCATCCGGCGGATGACCTACCAGGAAGCGCAAGAATTGGCTGCTGCTAGTCTCCATGCCACCAATGGCCGGGACGTGCTCGGGATGCTTCAGGCGTTGCTGGAACGCGTAGATCCCGACCTGTTGATCTAGATGCGGCGCGCGGTTATCGACATCGGAACCAACACCGTCAAATTGTTGGTCGCCGATGTGGACGGCGAGCGCGTGACAGTGTTGATCAACGAAGACACCACCACTCGCCTCGGCGAAGGTCTCACGCGAACCGGGCACCTCAATCCCCAAGCCATCCGTCGCACACTCGATGCCGTAGAACATTACCGACAGCTCGCAGCGCAACACGGTGCCGAACGCATTCGTGTGCTGGCCACCTGCGCGGCGCGTGAAGCCGCAAACGACACCGACCTCGTGCGTGCTGTCAAAGACCGGTGCGGCTTGGTCGTGGAGGTAATCGGCGGCGAGACGGAGGCGGAATTGATCTGGCGCGGAGTTCACTCCGATCCACAATTCCGTGATGTGCGTGGTCCGGTGTTGGATGTGGGTGGTGGAAGTAGCGAAATGATTCTGCCGCCCTACCGGGTTAGTCTGCCGCTGGGCGCGGTGCGCTTGACCGAACGATACGGCGAGGATGTTGCGACACTCACACACCACATTCGGGAGCTGCTTGCTCAACACGCCGCGCCGTTCCGCGCGGTGGACGGGATCGCCATTGGCACCGGCGGCTCCGTGGTGACGCTGGCGAGGCTGGAGCATGCGGAGGTCCATGGCGCGATCCTAACCGCATCGCAAGTGCGTGCGCTGGTGATGAAATTGCACGCGATCCCGTTACCTCAACGCCGCACCTACCCGCGCTTACCTCCCGAACGGGCGGACATCATCGTCGCCGGTGGGCTGATTGTGTTGTTGATGATGGAAGCTGTCGGTGCGCATCGCCTTCTGGTCAGCACACGCAATTTGCGTTTCGGTGCGTTATGGGACTGAGGTCAGTTCCGAGGTCGCGCGACGACGTCGCCGCTCCAGCAACCATGCGACCCACACACACGCCTCATACAGCAGATACATTGGCCCCGCCAACAGCGCCATGTTGAACGGGTCGGTTGTCGGGGTCACAAACGCGGACACCACCAAAATCGCAACCAGCACTTGAGGACGTTTCTGACGCAAAAATTCGTGCGTGACGATGCCCAACTTGGCGAGCACCAAGATGACCAACGGCAGTTCAAAACACAGTCCGAAGGCCAACAACATGTGCGTCACAAAGGCCACATAGTTATCAATGGTCCACTCCGACCGGATGCCGAGCCGTTCGTTGAAGTGAAGGAAAAACCGTAGTCCTGCCGGGACCACGACGAAATACGCCATCGCCGCCCCCAACAAAAACATACCGGCCCCCGCACTGAATGCCGGCCACAACAGTCCGCGTTCCTGTCGGGTCAACGCCGGTAGGACGAACTGCCCGATAAAATACAGAATCAGCGGGCAGGCAACCACCAGCCCGGCATACAGCGCCAACCGCATCGCCAACGTGAACCCACCAGCCACCTCCAACGTGCGCAGATAGGCCGACGCATCGCCCGTGACGCGTTGCAACGGCCAAATCACAAGCCGCAACAAGTCCGGCGCAAAAATAAAACAGCCAATCATCGCTACAGCGAGCGCCGCTAAAGACTTGATCAGTGTCCAGCGCAGTTCTTCGAGATGAACTAGAAACGGCTGCACTAGCGGCGCGTCGGTCGAGTTGTCCGGCTCGCGTTCCGGCGCCGAGCTCATCACATGTCCGCCCTACCGGGCCGCTCAGTCCCTCACGCCGGTTTACCGGACGAGTTGGACGGCGAAGCGGGCGGCGGGGATGGTTTGGTAGTGGCGGGAGGTTCTTCGTCGCTGGAAATGTCGCGTGCCGCTTTTTTGAACTCTTTCACGCCCTGACCCATCGAGCGCATCATTTCGGGAATCCGCTTCGCGCCGAACAGCAACAACACCACCAATACGATCCAGAAGATCTCCCAACCGCCAATGTTGCCCATAAAGGCTCCTTTCGCCGGTCATCCTACCGGCGACATGGGTGGCCGTCAACGACGCGTAGTCAGGATTTCAGGGACTGACCGTGATGAACTCGCAACGACGGTTTTTCGACCAGGCGGACTCGTCATGCCCGATCACTGCCGGTCGGTCCTCGCCGTAGCTAATCGTTGTGATCCGATCCGCGGCGATGCCCAGCCGAATCAATTCTTCGCGACACGCCAACGCGCGCCGTTCACCGAGCGCGCGGTTGTACTCCGCCGTGCCGCGCTCGTCGCAGTGACCCTCGATGATGAGCTTCTTGTTGTTTCCCCGCAACGCATTCGCCACAGCCTGCAACTTGGGAAGCTCGCTCGGGCGCACCAACGCACTGTCGAACTCGAAATAAACTGGCTCAAACTCACCGTGCTGCCCCCACGTCCCTGCTGGCCGGCCACCCGTCATCCCAACGCCCGTGCTGTCCAACGGCGTGATGCCGCCCATCTGCCCCGCGCCACTGCCCAAACCCGATCCATCCCCACCCTGCTTGGGTGCCGGCGGATGACGGCAACCCGTCAGCGTGCTGATTGCCAATGCAGAAATGATTGTTATCCGTAAAAGAAATTGAAACACTCGCATGTCCTCCGCGCTCCTTGTGTCACGAACTTCCACGCCCCGCCGCGATCAAGGGTCCCCACGCTGGCTCGGTGGCACTCCCATCAATCGCCGGCAACTCTACTTGTTCGCCGCTCAAAGCGTCAAGTAGATACAACCGCGACCGCCAGCCCTGCACCTTCGCAAACACCAAATGCCGACCATTTGGTGCCCACGACGCATCCTGTGCATCTCCCGCGCCCGTCTCCAGCAACCGCACCTCGCGCGCACCCCAATCGTACAACCCAATCCGAAATCGCCCGCCCACCCGCGACGTCATCGCAATCATCGGCGGCAACTCCCCGTTCGGTGGCGGACGCGACCAATCCGGTTCCGTGTTGTAACTTGGCGACACAGTCAACCGCCGCGCTTCTCCGCCGTTGCGCCCAATCACCCAAATTTGCGGTGACCCACCGGCCGCGCTCACATAGGCAATCTGTTGTCCGTCTGGCGACCATACCGGCGACGATTCCTCCGCCCGCGTGTTCGTCAACCGCAACAGTCCGCTGCCCGCCACCGACATCACATACAACTCGGGATTCCCATCCTTGCTCAGCGTCAACGCGATGTGCTGACCATCCGGTGAGTACGCCGCGCCCGAATTTAATCCGGGAAAACTCGCCACAATCCGCCGTGTCCCCGTGATCAAGTCCGCCTCCACGACATCCGGAAACCGATTCACATAACTCGTGTAAATCAACCGCCGTCCATCCGGCGACCACCGCGGCCGCACACTCAAGCTTTTGTCGTGCGTCAATTGCCGCACGTTATGCCCGTCGTAGTCCATCACCGCCAACTCCTTCACCCCCTCGCGCACCCACACAAACGCAATCCGCGTCTGAGCAATACCGGGCTGACCCGTGATCGTGCTGACAATATCATCGGAGATCCGATGCACCACCCGTCGCCAATCCTGCACGCTACCGGTGTATGCTTTCGACAACGCCACCTGCTTGCTCGCCGCCACCGTCACCGTGCAGTCCACCACCAACTGATTCCCCTCCACGCGCACCGCACCGCTCTGGATCAACTCGGCCTGTGCGGACGGTGTCACTGTGAAATGGCCCGAGATGCGCAGGTCATTGCGCAACACATCCGCTACTTGTGCCGCCCATGTCGCGTCGCCGCGAAACCCGCTTAGCGCGATGCTGCGTTTTGTCGGGCCCTTCGTGACCACCACCTGTGCCGAGGCAGTCACCGCGCACGCCAACCACACCATCCACCACGCCACCCATGCTGCGCTCATCCTGCTAACCCTCCAATTGAAAATTCACCGTGATATCCGCCGTCGCGCCACCCAACCCATCCGGCAACGGCGGCAACCGGCCCACACTCTCCACGGCCGCCAACGCCGACTCATCCATCGCGCGGTTGCCCGACGGCGTCAACAATCGCACCGCCACAATCTCACCATTCCGCGCCACCTTGATCACCACTGTCGCGAACTGTCGCCGATCCCAATTCACCGCCTCGGGCGGATGCACCCACGCCTCATACAACCGATCATGCACCTGTTGGTAATACCACCAAAACGGCGACCCACGTCCCACCCCACCGGCCACCCCATCCGGGGACCCGTCTCTCGACCCGATCACCGCACTGCTACCCGACCCACCACCAGCCCGTCTCCTGTCGCCGTAGGGAGTCCCGCCGGCTTCAGCCTGCAGCGCCCGCGCGAACCGATTCCGAATATCCGCCGCACTCGTTCCGGCCGGTGAACCCGTCGGCGACCCTGGCGTGCCGCCACTCCGAGCCACCCGCGTCGCCGTGCCCATTGTGCTGCCGGCACGCGCCACCGCACCGGTCGCACTACGGCTGCTCGCCACCGCATTCGTCCGACTCGTCTGACCCGTCAGACCCGTCCGACTCGTCCGATTCGTCCGACTCACCTGACTGTCTCGCTCCTCTCGGCGGGCTTGTCGTGGCATCGCAACCTCTCCCTCTGACGCAGCCACCGGCGTTTTGGGTTTTACCGGACGCTCCTCTGGCGTGAACACCGCCTCGCCCGGTGGCGCATCCATCGTTACCCCGCCACTCCCTAACCGCGGCGGCGTGTATGCGCCCCGACCCACCCCCGGTCCTCTCGGCAGGTCCCCCAACAAATCAGCCGGCGTGAAAATCTCCACCTCCACTGCCGACCGATCCCGCCACCCAATTCCTTTCCCCTGCCAAATTGCCAACAACACCACCACCGCCACGTGACCGGCCATGGCGTACACAAAATTGCGTCGCAACCGTGACCCAGCACGTTTCATCGCCGCGCCACACGCGCCGGGGTTTCCTCCTGTGTCATCAACGCGATCCGCGTGATCCGTGCCGCATGCAACTCTTTCAACACGCTCATCACCGCACCGTAATTGTTCGCCTGATCCGCTTTCACCAAAATCGTCACGGGCGGTTGAACATTCGCCAGGGCACTAAGCTGCGTGCGCAACTCCGGCAGCGTCATCGGCACATCATTCAGAAACACCCGCCCCTGACTATCCACCGACAACGTGCGGGTTTGTTCGCGTTTGATGGTGTTGGTGGTGCCCTTGGGCAGATTGATGTTCAACCCATACTCCACCACCGGAAAGAAAATCACCACCGCGATGAACAACTGCATGAACAAATCCACCAACGGCATCACGTTAATCTCGCCCAACTCCGGTAGGTGACCGTACCGGCGACCCCGACGATTAGTTCGTGACATAATTGCGCTCCACCGCCGCCACCAACTCCTCGGCAAACCCCTCCATCCGCACCGTCTCCTGTTTGATCTGCGCCGCCAACCAGTTGTACGCAAACAACGACGGCACCGCCACCAGCAACCCCACCACCGTCGCCAGCAACGCCGCCGAGATACCGGGCGCCACCGCACCCAAACGCACCGATCCCTGCTCCGCCATCGAGGCAAACACGTGCATCACGCCCCACGCACTGCCGAGCAATCCCAGAAACGGGCCCGCTGTGACGGCCGTGGACAAAATGGACACATGCTGCTCCAACGCCAGCACCTCCTCATCAATCGCCCGCCCCAACACACTGCGCAACGTGTCGAGATTGATCACCGCGCGCGTGGCCGTCTCCACCTCCGGGTCCACCACCGCCAACGCCGCTGCACCGCCCCCGCCCAACGCTTTGTATCCGCCCTCCACACGGCGGGCATTACCGAACTGCCCCGAGATTTCCTCCGCGCCCATCCGATAAATGTTGTAGAACGGACAATTTGGAAACTCATGATTGTTGATGAACAAATGCAACGGGTCCCGCTCGCGTCGAAACCGACTCAAAAACTCCTCCGAACTCCGCCGCGCCTGCCGCAACTGTTGCCACTTCGTGAGCATCACTGACCACGTCAACGCCGACCCAACCAGCAGCATGATCACAATGACCTTGCCGACCCAGTCCGCCTGTTGAAAGACGTACAGCAGTCCTGCCGCCACCACTACATTCATCACACTTCCCTCCTTGGAACCACAGAGTGTGGTTTCCTCAATGCCCACTTATACAACTTCGCGCACCGCCGTCAAAGTCTTTCTACCACAACACTCCGCGCAACGATCCATCAACGCCTCCCGCATCGCCCATCCTGCCGCGCTACTCGCCAACCACACCGCCCCAACCACCGGCGGCCACCGCGGAGCTCGCATCTCCACCGCGGGCAAGCGCGCGCGTAACGCCGTCGCAAACAAATCACGATAAAACGCCGACCGCTCCAACCACGACCCTGCATAACTCACCGGCCCCGTCTCCATTCCCAACCGCACCGCCACCGCCGCCGTCGCTTCCGCCAACGCGTCTGCCTGTTGTTGCACAACCTCGCGCGCCACCGCGTCGCCCTGCTCCGCCAACTGCACCACCACGCGCGCCAATCGAGCGGTCCCCACTCGTGACAACCTCTCCCAACTCGCCGGCTCGGGCAGCGCATCCGCCAACGCGGTCGCCGGCCCGCGCCCGTCCCGCGCACGCCACACCGCTGCTTGCGCCGCCACCGCCAGAGCATACCCGCCGCCCTGATTGTCCGATTCCCACGACCAACCACCGGCACGCCATGTTTCGCCCACCGCGTTCACCCCAAAACACGCCGCGCCTGTCCCCGCAATCGCAATCACTCCCGGTTGCCCGGCCAACGCCCCAGCCCACGCCACGCGCAAATCATGATCCACCACAACCCGCTCCGCCCAACCCAACGCCATCACCATCTCCTGAATCCGCTTCTGCGTCTCGCCTTGTGCCGCACCCGCCACGCCGAGCATCGCGACCTTCGCACCCCAATCCCGACCCAAAGCCGTCAGCGTCTCTCGCACACCATCCCAACCGATCGTCCGAAAATTCATCCCCCCGGCTTCCCGCCACGCCACCAACTCACCTTCGCTCGTCACGGCCGCCAACCGTGTGCGTGTCCCACCGCCATCCAATCCCAACACAATGCGCCCCACCCTCGCCTCACTCATCGTCAATCCACCCCCACCCATTCGTCATCGTCACATTCCAGCCGCTCGGTGCCGAACGAAATTGCACCGCGCCATCGCTGCGCAAGGCATTCACCCCAGCGGCGTGATTCGGGAAATAACCCGACGGTCCCAACCAATCCGTCACCAACACCCGCAACTCCCGATCCAACCGGCTCGGCGCCCCTTGCGACGGACTCCGACCCCAATACGCACACGCCGTAATCTGACCCGCGATCCCCAAATTCTGAATGCCGGTATCCCAATCGTGCGGCGGAAATTCGCGACCCGACGGACAATAAAACACGCGCGCTACCGGCCACCCACCGGCATCGGCCACAACCCGCCCGTACAACACATACCGCGCCCCATCCCACAACAAGTAACCCGGATAATCCTCCACCGGCAGCCTCTCATACCGGTCGTAATAAAGACACACCAACTGCCCGACTTGTCGGAGATTGCCCGCGCAGACAACCTGTCGCGCTCGCTCGCGTGCACGGGCCAACGCCGGTAGCAGCAACGCCGCCACCAAACCCAACACCGCCCCTACAGTGATCAACTCCACGAGCGAGAAGCCCGCCCTCCTTGCCGCGCAGCTTCTCACAACTCTCTTTGTAAGTCACACCCCACGCAAAAGCCAGTTGAAATCAACCACGCAACCCGGTCTGCGCCACCAGGGCCAGTGTGTCATACAAGTTGAAAGCTCGACCGAGTCAATGCAGGTTCATGCAGTGAATCAACATGTCCCCGCAGAACGAGCTCCCATTGCAGGCCAGTCGAAGGCAGCTCATGGCCCAAATCACCGAGCGAATCCTCGACTTGCTTAACCAGAACATCGTGCCGTGGAAAATACCGTGGTCAGGTGCCCTCCCATACAATTACATCTCCCGCCGCCCCTATGGGGTCTTAAACGCAACCCTCCTCCTCGCTACGCCCTTCACCCAGCGTGCTTGGCTCACGCAGCGACAAGTCGAGCGACGCGGTGCCAGCATCCTCCCCCAACAAAAGCCAACGACCATCTACTCATTTTTTCCGAACACCTGCAGGAGGACCAACCCGCAGGGCGAACCTAGTTACCCAGTCGAATTGCGTGTCCGCAAATACCAAGTTTGGAACATTCAGCAAACGACCTTGCCTCCACCCAAAAACAAAATCACTCCTAGACCGATCCACACAGCCGAAGCCATCGTGCAAAACATGCCCAAACGTCCAGCGATTCACCAGCACCCCTTGGCCGCCTACTACCGCCCGCTGACCGACGAAGTTTATGTCCCGCCCCCAGACGCATTTCCAATCGCCGAGGAATACTACAGCACACTTTTCCACGAGCTGGTCCACGCCACCGGCCATCCCTCCCGGCTCAAACGCAAATCGCTTACGGTGCTCGCAAGTTTCGGTTCACACGCCTACAGCCAAGAAGAGCTCGTTGCCGAACTAGGGAGCGCCTACCTCTGCGCCATCGCAGGGATTGAGCGTGCAACCCTCCAAAATTCCGTCGCCTACATCCAGAGTTGGTATCGCGTTCTGAAAAACGATCCGTATATCTTCCCCATCGCGGCAGCCCACGCCCAACGAGCATCTCAATTCATCCTCGGCCGTCTCCCGCATGATCCACCGGCTGATCCCGACGCTGCCACCACATCAACACCTCCTCACCGACTCGTCCCGGCCACGAACGCGGACGCTCTTCCCGCAACAGCCTGAACCACCGCCCAAACCGTGCGCGCAGCTCATCCCGTGTCGCGCCAAACGGCGGCCCGTCTTCCATCTCCACATCGAAGAAAATCCCCAACAACCACCCACCGGGCCGCACCACGCGCGCCGCCGCATCCACGTACGCATCCCGCAACGACGGCTCGAGCGCGCAAAAACACGTGTGCTCAAACAACCAGTCGTACCGGCCCTGATGCGTCAAAAAATCTCCCACCACAAACTCCACTCCACTACCGGCCGCCAATCGCCGCGCCTCCTCAATCGCCACCTCCGACACATCCAACCCGGTCACCCGAAACCCATGCGCCGCCAACGCTCGACAATCATGTCCCCGACCACAGCCCGGCACCAACACCGTACCGGGTTCGTACCGCTCCCGTGTCAGAAAATCCACCAAGCCCGGTGCCGGCTCGCCTTTGTCCCACGGCGTATCTCCGCACCGGTACCGCTCATCCCACGCCTGCGCGTCCAACCGTTGATCCTCTCGTTTCATCCTGCAACCCACCTCACCGACAACTTCCCGGCACAAACAACCTCGCCATTCGCCGCCGAAGTTATAGCATACCGGCGTGCTCGCCCTGCTCATACCGGTCGGCTCCGACCACGACCGCGCCCGACCCGCGGTGGCGACCTTGTCGCTCATTGCGCTGAACATCATCATCTACCTCCTCACCAGCGCCCTCGACTCCGACGCCATCGCACGCCAACTCGGTTTCGTCGCCGCCGCACCGCAACCTCACCAGTTCATTACGCACATGTTCCTTCACCTCGCTTGGCCGAAAAATCCCGACGCCGATTGGATCATGCACCTCAACAGCGTCCTACACATCGGCGGCAACATGGCCTACCTTTGGTTCGCCGGTAGCGATTTGGAAGATGCGCTCGGCTCGCTCAAATTCCTCCTCGCCTACTTCCTCGGCGGCATCGCCTCCGCGTTGCTGTTCTGGGCCACCGCCGTCGCTGGTCGTTTCCCGAATCTTGACGAACCCGCTATTGGTGCCTCGGGCGCAGTCTCCGCGTTGCTCGGACTCTATCTCGTACGCTTCCCCCGATTCAAAATCCGCATCTGGTACGCGGGATTCATCCCGGTACCCTTGATCATGCGACAAGGTATCGCGCGCATCAGTTCGTGGTTCTTCATCGGTTTCTGGATCGCGTTGCAACTATTCTTCGGTCTCCAAGCCCTGCGCGCCGGTGGCGCGGAAGTGGCATATTGGGGTCACATCGGCGGATTTCTCCTCGGGTTGGCTTACGGAACTGCCACTCATCAGTGGCGCGCTGGCCAGCAGGAGTTCTTGTTCAAGGAAGCCGAACACTTCTTCTACAAACAAAAATGGTTCCCCGCGATGGAGGCCTACCAATGTCTCGCCCAACGATACCCGCGCTTCGTCGAAGCCTACCTCAAATGGGCGTTGTGCTGGGAATGTGCCGGCCATCCCCAGCGCGCGGAAAAAGTGCTGTTCGACGCCCTTCAAACCTGTCGCGCCAACGGTTGGGAGTCGGAAGCCGACCGGCTCCAGGCCGAACTCCAACAACTCGGCGCGCTCCGCGCTGCTTCACCCACTCAACCACCGGCAGCACCCGCCCCCGCCACTCCCAATCTCATGTTCCGTCGCCGCTTCAAGTGGGAGAAGGACAACGCATGACCACACCCGCCCAATCATTCATCCCCTGCGTTCATCATCCTGATCAACGCGCCACGCACAATTGCATGAATTGCGGCAAACCACTCTGCATGTTTTGCGTCTCGGAACGCGGCTATTACTGCAGCGACACTTGCAAAGCCGCCGTCCAAGCGACCGAACCCGATGCGCCCCGCGACCAACGCCTCGACCAACTCGATGCTCAGTTGCAACGCAGCCGCGCCGTACTCACCACCCTCTGGCGCAAACTCGCGCTCGTGCTCGTCCTCATACTCGTCCTCGGAGCCGGTTGGCTCACCTACCGGTTGCTATTTGCGCCCCGCGGCAAAATCACCGTCGCTTTCCCCGTGGATTCCGCCATGGCCAGTTTCTTCGCTCAACCCCTCGATGCCGACACCGTTTTGGTCCGTGCCAACAATGAATTGTTTCGGCTCCGCCTGCGCACCCAAACCAAACTCTGGAGCGTGACGCTGCCGGAAGACGAATCCGGTAGCGTCGTGTCCGTTCATGGTTCCGAGATCCAAATCCGTTATCGCGACCGCGTGCAATCTCTCGATGCCCAAACAGGCACACCACTGCGCGAAGCCACCCGGCCTCCACAATCTCAGCATGAATGGAATCAACACACCATCACCATCCGCCCCGCCGCCCTCAAACCACAGACGGAATCTCAGGAGGAACCCGAACTCACCGCCGGTGACCCCGAACAGTTTTCCGCCCGTCGCCTGTTCAACCTCGCTGGTGGCGAGCAACCCTCGGCACCCCCTCGCGAGTTTCAGGTGCGATTCAGCGGCGCAACCCCTGCCGAACTCACTCTCGCGTTTTCCGAGTGGCCGACTGTCTTCCCATTCGAGAAATCGCTGGTCCTTGTCGGTGGTCGCCACCTCGCTGTCTTCGACCGCATCGGCGAACCCCGATGGCAACACCAACTCGACGCCGAGTTTGTCACGCTCACCGTCAACGACAACGCGCTTGCCGTCGCCACCCTGCAGAGCGTGACGTTGCTTGACCTGCATACCGGACAACAACGATGGCGCGCCACCGACCTCCAAACCGAAAACCTCACCCTCGCACCCGACGGATCCGTGTACGCTTTCGTCGTCCTGTCCTCCGAACAAGCCAAAGCTCACGAGAAACAATTTCGTGCCGCCCCCGTCGCGCCGCGCGGCTTGGGCATTACCGTGCGCGACGCGGTACCGGCCTTGCTCAAGCTCGATGCCCGCGACGGCTCCATCCGCTGGGGCGTCCGCAACATCGGCCAATACGTTCTGGTCACCGACGATTCGCTGTTCGTCGCCGACGACACCGACCGAGTCAACCTACTCGCCCCAGCCGGTATCATCGAAACCTACTACAGCATCCGACAACTCAACCCGCGGACTGGTGCCGACCTCTGGCATATCATCGACAAGGGCAGCCTTGCCGATGCCCACCTCCTCGGTCGCTCGCCCCTGCTCGTCGTGTTGCCCCATCCGCCCGCCGGACGGATCAACCCCACCGGCAGCTACCGGCTCCAACTCGTCGAAACGAACTAGCTTCTCTCGCCACTTAGTTTTCCCCGCGCAATCTGCTACGCTGAACCTATGCATCACAACCCCGACCCTTGTCTCGTCAACACCTTTGAAACACGACTTCACCAACTCGGCCGCGCGCCGCTCCGTCGCACCACCATCACCACCTTGCAAATCAACCTCGGCAAACGCTGCAACCAAACATGTCAGCACTGCCACGTCAACGCCGGCCCCGCTCGCACCGAGATGATGACCCGCCAAACTGCCGACCGCATTCTCGATTGGCTCGCCCACACCACCATCCCCACCGTTGACCTCACCGGTGGCGCGCCCGAACTCAACCCCAACTTCCGCTACCTCGTCGAATCCTGCCGCACGCTCCGCCGCCATGTCATTGACCGCTGCAACCTCACCGTCCTATTCGAGCCCGGCCAGCACGACCTCGCGGAGTTCCTCGCCGACAACCGCGTCGAAATCATCGCCTCACTCCCCTGTTACCTCCCCAACAACGTTGACGCCCAACGCGGCGACGGTGTCTTCGACAAAAGCATCCGCGCCCTCCAAATCCTCAACGCACTCGGCTACGGCACGGCACCCGACCTCCCGCTCAATCTCGTCTACAACCCGCTCGGCGACACCCTGCCGCCGCAACAAGCACAATTGGAAGCCGACTACCGGCATCACTTGCGTGCCCACTACGGTATCGTCTTCAACCACCTCTACACGCTCACCAACATGCCCATCGCGCGATTCGCTGCGTGGCTTCACCGCGAAGGCCGGTACGATTCCTATCTCCAACTGCTCATCGCCAAGTTCAACCCGGCAACCCTCGACCATCTCATGTGCCGCACCACGCTCTCCATCGGCTGGCGCGGCGAAGTCTACGACTGCGACTTCAACCAAATGCTCGACCTCCGATGGTGCAACCACCAACCGCTCTACCTCTGGGACATCACCGTCGCCGACACCGAAAACCGTCCCATCATCACCGGCCCGCACTGCTTCGGTTGCACGGCCGGCTGCGGCAGCAGTTGCACCGGCGCACTCACCTCGTGACCGAAACCCATTCCCCGCGCGGGTGAATCCCCAATCTCCAATCTCAAATCTGAAATCACCAATCCCCACTCATCCGGCATGACCGCCTCCGCCCCGCCTACCGGCACGTAGCACCCACGCAAAATCCATCTCATCCCCATGACCGCTCCGCACCACGCACCTGAGCAGCTGGTGTTGATGGCTCGATACCCAACCCCGGGCAAAGTCAAAACGCGACTCGCCACCGAAATCGGCCCGCACCGCGCCGCGACGCTCTACCGACGCTGGCTCCGTCAGCTCGCCCGCGAATTTTCCCACGCACCCTTCCACGTCGAATGGCGTTTCACCCCGTCGCGCGCACCCTTCCGCCGAGTCACCCGCTGCCCCGGCGCCGCCTACCGGCCCCAACCACCCGGCAACCTCGGCCACCGGCTCACCACCATCGTCGCCGACTCTTTCGCCGCAGGCTACCGGCGGGTCATCGTTATCGGTACCGATTGTCCGCTCATGACTCGCACAACCATCATGCGCGCCTTCCAACTGCTCCACCGCTATCCGGTTGTCATCCAACCCACCGACGACGGCGGCTATGCGCTCGTCGGGTTGACCGCGCCATTCGATCTGTTCCGTAACATCGCGTGGAGCACCGATCGCGTCATGGAACAAACCCGACAACGACTCAGCCAGCTCAACCTCTCATGGCGTGAGTTGCCGAGCACCTTCGACATCGACACCCGTGCCGACCTCGATCGCTGGCGCGCGCTTCAACGCAGTCTCAACCGCTCCACCAGATAATCCGCCAGGTGTTGCACCCGAACATGCCTCGCACCGGCCCGACGCAACCCCGCCTCGATTTGCATCTGGCAACCGGGGTTTGTCGTGACCACCACGCACGCCCCGCTGCGCAAAATGTTCTCCACTTTCCGTTGCTGAAGCCGACGCGCCATATCGGGCTCCGTCAGATTGTAGCTACCGGCACTGCCACAACACGTGTCCGACTCCGGCAGCTCCACAAACTGCCTACCGGCCACGGCCCGCAACAACTCACGCGGCTGTTGCCGGATGCGTTGCGCGTGCGACAAATGACACGCCTCATGATAGGTCACACGCTTAGTCCCCTGTTGCGGAAACTCGCGCGTCGCCAACAGCTCCACCAAATCACGCACCCGACCCGCCACGCGCATCGCTTCCTCGTCGCCCAACAAGTGTCCGTACTCTTTCATCATCGCACCGCAACCCGCCGCATTGACCACCACCCAGTCCACGCCCGATTGCACAAACACCGCAACGTTCCGCCGAGCCAAGTGACGTGCCTGCACGAGATTCCCGTTGTGCGCGTGCAACGCCCCGCAACACACCTGCCCCTCCGGTACCACCACATCGTACCCCGCCCAATTCAGCAACCGCATCGTGGCCCGGTGCGTCCCGCGAAATAACACGCTCATCACGCAACCAGTCAGCAACCCAACCCGCCCCCGACGCGGACCGCAGGCCGGTGACTCCGCCGGCAACGGCGCGTCATCCCACCGCTCAGGCAACAACTCCATCGGCTCCCGCAGCCACGCCGGTAACCCACCCCGCCGGCCCCACCACCGCGCCAACCCCACCGGCCACAACGCCACCCGCAACCGCTGCGGATACGGCAACACCTCATCAATCAGCACCCGACGCAACCACCATTGCCAGCCCCGTCGCCGGTATCCTCGCTCCACATACGCGCGCGTCTGCTCTAGCAACGCGCCGTACGCCACCCCGCTCGGACACGCCACTTCGCATGCCCGACACCCCAAACACCGGTCCAGCGGCCCAACCACTCCCGCCGTCAACGACAACCGCCCCGCCGCCAACTGCCGCATCAACCAAATCCGACCCCGCGGGGATTCGTTCTCGTCGCCTGTCTCGCGGTACGTCGGACACGACCCCAAACACAACCCGCAATGAATGCATGCCCGCGCCGCGTGCTCGTCCAAGAAACCCATCACGCTCACCGCAACGCCGCCTCCAACCGTGCCTGCAACCATGCCGGTGCCGACGCCGGCATGGGCAGCGTCCGCCCTCCCCGGTACTCAATCCAACCATTGCCAGCCCGTGCTACGAATTCCTCCGCATGCAACTCCGACAACGTCGTCACCAACCGCGACGGCGCCACCGAGGCGCGTTGCGGCAGCGGACGGTTGTAATCCAGCGTTGCCGGCTGCGTCAGACCAAGCGCGGCCAACTGCTCTTTTTGCCATGCCACTTCCTCCGTGCTACCGGCCACGCCAACCACCACGCGCCGTGGTGACACCACATCCACCACCACCGGCATCAGCGGCGCTCGCCAAATCGCATCCAACAGCTCAGCCACCGCGCGCCAATCCGGTAGCTCCGCCCCAACGACCGCCTCCGCCTCCGGCAACGGTCGCAATTTGAACGTCGCCTCACGCACCGTCCCCAAACGCCCACGCGCGCCCACGAACAATTTGCCCAAATCATAACCGGCCACGTTCTTGACCACCCGACCGCCCGACCGAATCTCGCTCCCGTTCAGCAACCGCACGCGAATCCCGAGCAGATAATCGCGCACCGTGCCGTACCCGAATCGTCTCGGCCCGCTCAGATTCTGCTCGATCAATTCGCCAATCGTTGGATCGCCGGGCGGGTCCAGCGGCAACCATTGTCGGTGCGGTGCCAGCACGCGTTGCAATTCCGACAGCCGAACATCGGCACCGACCGTCACCACGAAATCGTCCACAAAATGCTGCATCATGCCGCCGCCTGTTTCCGCACCTGAAAATCCGCGCACCGTTTCGATCCCGGAAACATCTTGTGCGGATTGCACCGCCCCACCGGGTCGAACACCCGCCGCACCGCGCGCATCGCCTCCAAATCCGCCGTCCGAAACTGGCGCTCCATGAAATCAATCTTTTCCACTCCAATCCCGTGCTCCCCGGTGACACTCCCGCCAAGCGCCAGACAATGCTCCAAAATCTCGTTACCGGCCGCCACCGCTCTCCGCACCTGATCAGGGTCGCGTTCGTCGAACAACACCAACGGATGAATGTTGCCGTCGCCCGCGTGAAACACGTTCGGAATCCGCAACCCGTACTTTTCGCTCACCGCCCGAATGTGTCGCATGATCTCCGGCAGCGCCGAACGCGGCACCACACCGTCCTGCGTCAAAAAACTCGGACTTAGCCGGCCAATCGCTCCAAACGCGCGTTTCCGGCACTTCCACAACTCCGCCCGCTCGCCCTCCGTGCGCGCGTGCCGCACCTCGCGCGCGCCGTGCTCGCGACACAACGTTCGCACCCGTTCCGCTTGTCGTTCCAACCCTGCCTCCAAACCGTCCAACTCGATGATCAACACCGCACCGGCATCCGACGGAAAACCAAACCGGTAGGCTTCCTCCACGGCTTGCGTGATCAACTGATCCATCATCTCCAACGCCGCCGGTACAATCCCCGCCGCAATGATCGCGCTCACCGCCCGACTCGCCTCGTCCACGCCGGGAAAAATCGCCAGCATCGTCCGCCACGCCGGCGGCACCGGCACCAACTTCACCAACACGCGCGTCACCACGCCGAACATCCCCTCGCTGCCGACCACCACGCCGCGCAGGTCGTACCCCTCCACATCATCGCCGCTCTCCCGCGTTGCACCCAACCACACGACCTCCCCGTCCGGCAACACCAGCTCCAACCCAAGCACGTGGTTGGTCGTCACACCGTATTTCAACGTGTGCGGCCCACCGGAGTTCATCGCCACATTCCCGCCGACCGTGCACGCGCCCTGACTCGATGGATCCGGCGCAAAATGCAACCCGTACGGTCGTGCCGCCGCCGAAATGTCCGCGTTGACGCAACCGGCTTCCACCAACGCCCGACGATTCCGCGCGTCCACCTCCAACACCCGATTCATCCGCGCCGTCCCAATCACCACCCCGCCATCCACCGCCAACACCGCCCCGCTCAAACTCGTACCGGCCCCGCGCGGAATGATCGCCCGCTGATGCCGCGCCGCAATCCGCACGGCGGTCACCACCTCGTCCGTGGACCGGGGCAACACCACCGCATCCGGTAGGTGTCGTTCCAACGTGTACGCATCACACTCGTACACCACGAGCTGATGCGGCTCCGCAATCACCGCATCCGCACCCAACGCCGCGCGTAACTCCTCCACCAACGCGTTCGCCAACGTCCGCACGGCCGCAGCATAAATATCGCACTTGAGCGAGTCGAGCGTTGCCCGGTAGCCTACAAGCATGAATCTCCCGTCCTCCGTTCAACCGCCCGACCGATTACTGCTCGGCCCCGGCCCCAGCAACGTACCGGCCTCCGTTTACGCCGCGATGAGCCGTCCGCTCGTCGGCCATCTCGACCCTTTTTTCGTCCAGTTGATGGAGGAGGTGAAAACCATGCTGCGCGCCGTGTTCCAAACCCGCAACCCGATGACCTTTCCCGTCAGCGGCACCGGCAGCGCGGGCATGGAGTTCTGCTTCGTCAATCTCATCGAACCGGGCGACGAAGTCGTCATCGGTGTCAACGGCGTGTTCGGCAATCGCATGTGCGATGTCGCCGAACGCTGCGGCGCGCGCGTGCATCGCATCGAGACGGAGTGGGGCCGCATCATCGAACCCGATGCACTGGCCACCGCCCTGCGCCAATGCCGGCAGCCCAAACTCGTCGCCGTCGTCCACGCGGAAACCTCCACCGGCGCATTGACCCCACCGGCCGACCTGGCCCGACTCGCCCACGAGGCCGGTGCCCTGTTCGTGCTCGACACGGTGACTTCACTGGGCGGTTGCCCGGTAGCTCTCGACGACTGGGGCGTGGACGCCGCCTACAGCGGCACCCAAAAATGTCTCAGCGCCCCACCGGGCCTGGCGCCGGTATCGTTCAGCCCGCGCGCCGTCGAAACCGCGCGCCGTCGCAAAACAAAAGTCCAAAGCTGGTATCTCGACCTCAACCTGCTCGCCGCCTACTGGGGCGAAGACCGCGTTTACCACCACACGGCGCCCATCTCGATGAACTACGCATTGCACGAAGCGTTACGTCTCGTCCTGACCGAGGGACTCGCGGCGCGTTGGCAACGACACCAACAAAATCACCTGCGATTGAAAGCCGGTCTCGAGTCGCTGGGTATCTCCTTCGCCGCACAGGAGGGCCACCGGCTCTGGCAACTCAACGCCGTTCACGTTCCGCCCGGCGTGGACGAGGCCGCCGTGCGCCACCGGCTCCTCAACGAGTTCGGCATCGAAATCGGTGCGGGTCTCGGCCCATGGAAAGGCAAAGTCTGGCGCATCGGATTGATGGGAGAGAACAGCCGACCCGAAAACGTGGACCGATTGCTCGACGCGCTGCGTCGCACCCTGCATCGCTAGCCGGTAGCGCAAACTCTCCCCCGCGTCCCTGCGACCGCCGCGCTGCGCTAGACGGGCAGCGGCCGATCCAAATCGCGCAGTGACTCCAGAACCAGTTGCTTCAACTGCGGCAGACGATGGGCGTCGGTTGCCTCGGCCCCGGGCACGACAATTTCATCGAACAGTTGCGAGGGAGATTTTTGTGATTCCTCTCGCGCAATCACCGCCAATGCAGCCGCTGCGCCGCGCGCATACCGGTAGGGCGTGATACCGGCTTCCAACGCGAGGCGCATGACTCCAATCAGCCGGTCATCCCAAGCAAGCTTCCGACGCGGGTCGCGCGCCACACGATCCACCGCATCGCGCAACCACGGATTGACCATCCGCTCCATCAGGTCGTTCACGTACGCCGCAAAACCGGGCGGACTGAACAGTGCATCCACGCCCGCCCACCGGTGAATCAGCGCCCGACCGGATTCCTCAAGGAACGCCGCCCGGGCAAATTCCAGCAGCGCTTTGTCCGCCGCCACATCCGACATGTACCGGTACCCGCGCCGCTGCGCGAGATAGGCGATGAGCGCGTGTGTGGCGTTATGGCCGTAAAGCTTCGCTTCCTCGAAGGGTTTCAGATCGGGTTTTTCCTCAAACACCGTGATCGCGCGCGAGAACGGCGGACCCGGTAGCCGATTGATAAGAATCCGGTTGAACTGTTCCACCAACAACGCGCGCGGCAGGTCCGGCGCCAGCGGTGCCAAATCCCACTGCCGGATCTCCTGCGGGTCGGTCACCACCTTGCTCATTTTCCCGATGACCGTATTGAGAAAACAACATTGCGACGGCAACCGCGCAATGTCGTCAATGCCCAACCGGGCGCGCACCGCCGCTTCGAGGATTTCCGCCGCGCGAATGTGATTCTCACCGGCATACAAGATGGCCGGAGTGGTTTTTCGCGGCAGGGCCTCGGCCAACATTGCCGTCACCGACGCCGCCCCATGATCGTAGTAATCCACGCTGGGCAGCGCCGTCGCCATTTCACAGGCGTCCACGATTGCTTCGACCAGTTTCGCGCGGTCAGCCGGTACGCTCGGGTTGAAAATCTCCACGCCGCTCACCCGATGCCGTTCCAGACCGGATCGCGTGGCCACATTCACGGCGTATGTGCCACCGGCCCGCCGCACCGCCGCCACTACATCGCCGATCACTTCCGCAACCACCAAGCGGTCGAATCGGCCCGACCGGTGGGCCTCAAGCAAAAACAACCCGCCCTGAATCGCTCCAAAACCAAACCCTACAAATGTCCGCCGCGTCATGAACCGCGATGCTGGCCGTCGCCCCGCTCCAATGCAAGCCGATACCCGCATCCCGCTTGCATGACTTGCCCGCTTCGCTCATAAACGCGCGCATGAACGAGTCGGTGCGTGGCAAGCGCGGGTTCATCATTGATATGGACGGTGTGCTGTACCACGGCAACCGCATCCTACCGGGTGTGCCGGAATTTCTCCGTTGGTTGCATGCCGAACAAAAACGATTCGTCTTCCTCACCAACAGCAGCGAACGCTCACCGCGCGAATTGCAGCAGAAACTGGCGCGGTTGGGACTCGAGGTAGCCGAGGAACATTTTTACACGAGCGCGCTGGCGACAGCTTCCTTCCTGGCCAGCCAACGCCCCAACGGACGGGTGTACGTTATCGGCGAGGCCGCGTTGATTCATGCACTGTACGATGCCGGGTTCATCATGGACGAAGTAAACCCCGACTATGTTGTTGTGGGCGAGTCCCACAACTATACCTACGACCGCATCGCGCGCGCCGTGCAACTGGTGCTCAACGGTGCACGCCTGATCGGCACCAACCCGGATCTAACCGGCCCCGCCGAAAACGGGCTTGTACCGGCTACCGGCGCGTTGATGGCCCCGATCGAACTGGCCACTGGTGCCAAAGCCTATTACGTCGGCAAACCCAACCCGTTGATCATGCGTCACGCGCTGAAAAAGTTGGAATGCCGCCGCGAGGAAACCGTCATCATCGGCGATCGCATGGACACCGACATCGTCGCCGGCATCGAGAGCGAGATCGAAACCGTGCTCGTGCTCACCGGCGTCACGCGCGAATCCGATCTACCCCGCTTCGCCTACCGGCCCCACCACATCCTGCCCGACCTCACTCACTGGCTGGGGCGCGGCGATGGTTAGAGCAGCTCAAGACTTCATGCAGACACCGACGCCGGTGCGGCCGCCGGCTGCCGATGTTGTTCCAACCATTCAAGGATCGCCGGTAGCGCGGGTGAGTGTCGGCGGGTGAATCGCACGCGCAACGGCGCGCCGTCCGTCGGCTTGATGCACAGGACATGAAACAGCGCACCGGGATCTTCAACCCAATGCGCGCCGACCGGGCTGATGACCCGGTAGCGTGTCCGAAACAGACGTTTGCCAATTAGCACCAGCCGACCGGCGGTCGTTCCCACCAGCACGCACCGAACGTTGCGGCCGATGATTTTGTCGCGTCCCGTGAAACAAGGAACAGCCCAGGCGATGTCTTCGTGGCGATGTTGCACCGCCAACCACGGTTCCATCGCAAACTCCGGCAGCGTCCTCGAGACGGTGCGATCCATCTCGTTTCGACGCGCCCGCAACCGATGCCACATCGCCGTCGCATACGCTTTGACCATGCGAAAGAAACGCGGCGCGAAGTACCAGAACGCCGCAACGAAAACGACCACAATCACTAGCGCGATAATCGGATGCCGAAACACAAACCAGATTCCAACCGCGACCACCACGTTCTCGGTGAGGCTAACGATGATGTTGCTGACCGGCTCGGGCGACGTGTTGACCATCAACCGGGTACCGGCTTTCGTGGCATGGGTCGTCAACGCCACCGTGCCCCCGAGCAGCGCGCCAATCACATCGAGTTGTGGGCTGACGGTGCCGAGCGCTTTCAATCCGATAATGGCCCCGCCGATCGGACGAATTACGGTGTGCAATGTATCCCATGTGTTGTCCGCGTACGGCACCTTGTCCACGATCAATTCCAGCACGAGCAACGCACCCGCAACCGTCAACACCACCGGGTCGGCCAGCACCATCAACGGTTCCAAACCCGGTGCCAGCTCCAACCACCCAAACCGCAACGCTAGGCCGGTAACAAAGACCGTCAGATACAGATTCAACCCGGCCAGTGCCGACAATCCCAACGCCGTCCCGAGCAATTGCAGTGTCTCCATAAATCACCTCGACGCACCCTACGGTGAAATCGGTCATCGGGCAAGCGCACGCGGTGCCGGGTACCGGCGAACCAACGCATCGTCCCTACCGGTCCGAAGGGCCGTCGCGGGTGGTCGCTTGCGCCCGGTACAACACGGCTACATGGCCGACCACGGTGACAAGGTGACTACCGGTTCGTT
The DNA here is from genome assembly GCA_025056465.1 of Verrucomicrobiia bacterium. Taxonomy (GTDB): domain Bacteria; phylum Verrucomicrobiota; class Verrucomicrobiia; order Palsa-1439; family Palsa-1439; genus JANWVU01. The sequence goes on from JANWVU010000009.1 coordinate 28,532, forward strand.
GAGCAAGTTCCTGCGCCCACTCATGGCGCTGAGCCTTACCGGCCACGAAGCGCACCTTGATCAATCCACGCGCAGCAAGGGCATCATCCACGCTGCGGACCACCGCAGCGCTGAGACCTTGTTTGCCAACGAACACGACCGGCTCCAGATGTTGAGCGGCGGCTTTCAGTTGTCTAAGCTCGGCGCGGGAGAGGCTCATTGAGCAATCCATTACCCGACATCGATGTGTTTTACGAGGACGCCGACCTGCTGGTGGTCAACAAGCCCCCCGGCTTGCTGGCCGTGCCGGATCGTTATGACAAAACGCTGCCAAACCTGTGGGATTTGCTGAGGCAACGCTATCAGTTGCCAGAGTTGACCAACCCCCACCGGCTCGACCGCTACACTAGCGGTGTCATGATTTTCACCAAACACTCGCAAGCCTACCGGCGATTGACGGCGCAATTTCGCGATCGCCTCATTCGCAAAGAGTACCTCGCGATTTGTCACGGGACACCAGTCGGCCAATCCATCACCTTGCCGGTAGGCGAACGCGCGGACCGCCCCGGTTTGGCGCGGATTGATCTGCACAACGGCAAAACTGCCGAGACCCACATCGCAGTGAAAGAGGCGTTTCGCCAGCACAGTTTGTTGACGATCATCATCACGACCGGTCGGCTTCATCAAATCCGCGTGCATTTGCAGGCGATCGGTCACCCGCTGGTTGGTGACGCCGATTACGGCGGCGCACCGCTGTACTTGTCGGCGCTCAAACCAAATTATAAACCCAAGCCAAACGAACCCGAGCGCCCATTGATGACCCGACCGGCTTTGCACGCCAGCGCGATCACCCTGTCCGATCCCCCGCGAACCTTCTGCGCTCCCCTACCGGATGATTTTGAGGTCGCGTTACGATATCTGCGGCGGTTCGCCGCCCGACGCGACCCGGTCACTCAAACTTGACTACCCAACCCTTTTTCACCGCCGCATCCCCGGCGTAGTGCGCCTTGCTGCGATCGGCCTGCACCGACTCCAGTGTGATTTCACCGACGAGTTTCTCCTCGGTAAACACCACGTTGCCCTCATCGTCCTTCAACTCGACCAACTCGTACAACTTTAGTTTGTCGCCGCTTTTGACACCGTGGTCGCTACCGAGTGACACAATCAGTGTGTTCTTTCCGGCCACCGCAAGCACCTGGCCAGTGACTTTGCGTTGCTCGGCGGCCTTGGCCGCTTGGGCGCGACGCCGACCAGACTCGGGCAATTGAATCGCCGCAATCTCCTGAACGATGCTCTCAAGCGCCTTGACGGTCGCCTTCCCCAGCGCACTGTTCATGAATTCCTGATTGTGAAACCCAATTTTTCCTCCATGACCTTTGACGCCTACGCCAACGTCGAATGCCAAACCGGTATGCTGACCGACGGCCTGGCCCGTCTTGATAATTTTGCGTGTCGCCGTGTCCACGAACCGCCAATCAATCCGCACATCAGCGCGCGTTTGTCCCAGCCCCAACTTGCCTCCGCTCCCGGGCACAAATCCACCGAGGTCAATTCCTTGCTTACCGGCTCCGAATCGAGTCACTTTGCCCCGAAACATGAAATCGGCCCCGGCAAACTGTCCTTTCTCCACGCGTTCGTCCTTTGCGACGTACCCTTGCTGACCCAACTCGATTTCCTCGATCAACTCCGGCAACGCCGTGGATTCCAGCACCTCGAACTTCCCGAGCTTCGTCAGCTCCGTAATTAACATCTCGGCCAATCCTTCGCCCATGGCCGGCTGCCAACCTTGAATGGCGGCGAGGTCACCGTCGAGTGGCGCGACGAACACCGTAGGTTTGTCCTGTGCCAACCCGGCCCCAGCGAGCGCGAAACACAAAAACGTTGCGACAAATCGTTGCTTCATCCCCGACATGATATCAGCCTTCAACCCCCAATATTCAATCGCAAAAGCATCTCGCGCCACGTTACCGGATCATCACCCGGTGGTTGCGCGAATGTAACGCGACCGGTTGAGGTGCCTGCGTTGACGCTGTGGGGTCGGTTTGATAGTTTTCTCGTGTTCCATGCGAAACTGGCTCAACGAAAACGTGTTGGTGCTCAACCGGCTCTGGCAGGCAGTGAACGTCTGCACGGTCGAGCGCGCGTTTTCGCTGTTGTTCGCCGGCCACGCCGAAGTCGTCGCCGAGACCGACGGCGGTTTTCAAACCTACGACTTCAAAGAGTGGTGCGAGTTTAGTCGCGGCCATCACGGCGAGGATGTGGTGCACACGGTCTCGCTGAAAATCCGTGTGCCGCGCGTGATCCTGTTGTTGTTCTTCGACCGCCTCCCGCACAAGGAGGTCAAGTTCACGCGGCACAACATCTTCGAGCGCGACCACAACACCTGCCAGTACTGCGGGAAACGATTCGACCGCAAAGACCTCAATCTCGATCACGTCATCCCGCGCGACCGCGGCGGCACCACCACTTGGGAAAACATCGTGTGCGCGTGCATCCCCTGCAACACACGCAAAGCCAACCGCACGCCCGCTGAAGCCGGCATGCGATTGATCCGCAAACCGAAACGCCCCAAGTGGCGACCGTTCGTCAACATCACCGTCGCCACCAGCGGTCACGAAAGCTGGAAACACTTCCTCGACCTCGCGTACTGGAACGTCGAGCTGGGCGAAGAGTTGGAGTAGCGACCCGCAGCCCACCGGCTCAGCGCTCACGACGCAACGATTCCAACGCCCGTTGAATCACCGGGTCATCGCGCGGTTCCGTCCCGAAGCCGGCTAAGGCCAGTCGCCGCTCCTGCTCACGCGTCAGCTCCACCGCAACGTCCGGTAGCAGCCCCTCACGGTCGAACGATTGTCCGTCCGGCGTCTCCATCCGTCCGACCGGCAAAATCAGGCGCATCCCATCCGGCAACGCAAACGACTGCCATACCCGACCGCGCCCCGCCGTTCGCGCACCGAACAATTGGGCTCGTCGGTGAGATTGCAACGCACCCGCCAGCAATTCCGCCTCCGCGGCCGTACCGGCATTGATCAGCAACGCCACCGGTGCTTGGAACACCACCGGTTCGTACGCCGTCATTAGCGCCGTCCGACGTTGTCCCCGACCGTACACCACCGACCCCACCGGTGAGCGACCCGGTAGGAACAACTCGATGGCCGCTGCCACCGCCAGCAAATGCCCACCGGGATTGTTCCGCACATCCAGAATCAACCCGCGCGCCTGTTCCTGATGCGCTTTCGCGATTCCCTCACGCAACCGTTCCACCACCTCCAGCTCCAGCGACGGCAGCCGGTAATACGCCACCCCGCCGGCTAAAAACCGCAGGCCACCGGGTGCCGGTCGCGGTGCTTCGCGGCGAATCCGCAACGCTCGCGCCGAACCGCCCGCGTCACGAAGCTCCAAAATCAATTCCGCGCCAGCCACACCGTCGAGTTGCTGTCGCAACGCTGCAAGAGACCGCCCCGCCGTAGGCTGATAATTCACGCCGGTGATCCACTCGCCGGGCATCAACCCTGCCCGTTGCGCCGTGGTGCCGTCTCGCACACTTACGATCAACGGCATGTCGTCGCGTCGCGTCAGCAACGCACCCAAAACCACTCCATCGGGCTGGGGCGTCTGCACAGCGGGCAACAGCTCGGCTTCCTCATCCACCGTTTGCACAAACTGCTCGAGCGCAGCGGTGGTGGCCTCAGCCAACTGTACCGGCTCCGCCGGCACATGATGCTCGAGAATCAGCTCGAGGAGGGCAGTCAGCCGCGAGACCGCTTCGTAGGTACCGGCCCCGGGCGTGAGCACGCGCGGCGATGTTGTTTGCGCGGCCAGCGGTGCACCGCCAACCACGAGACCAAGCAGACACCACCGCCCCGCCCGCACCATTGCCCAGCGGCGGGATCGAGCCTTCCGACCGCGACGCTCAGGTGTACTCTTGGCCGGTGATCGCGTCGGTGATCTTGAACTGTTCAAGATGGAATGAGGGATCAGCGCGGAAACTGAGTTTGCCGTGCAGTCGCTTCTCCAAATCAACCAACAAATCCTCATCTTCGCTGCGCAGCCGGTTGAGCACTTGCGGATGCACATACACACGCAAATGCGGCGGCTCGCCTTGCGGATCATGTTTCACCGAGCGCAACACCTCGGCGATCTTGCGTTGGATTTCCACCGACATCGTCAGCGGACTTTTCACCAGGCCGCGACCGTTGCAGTACGGACAATCCTCATATACCGCACTGGCCATGCTTTCGCTGTGACGCTGGCGGGTCATCTCCATCAACCCCAGCGGTGAGATGGGCAGGATGCGCGTCTTGGCTTTGTCGCGTTTCACGCACTCGCGCATTTTTTGCACGACCTTCTGTTGATCCGCGCGGTTGCGCATATCAATGAAATCAATGACGATCAGCCCGCCAATGTTGCGCAAACGCAACTGGCGCGCGATTTCCTCGGCCGCTTCCATGTTCGTCTGGAAGATGGTTGTGTCGAGGTCCTTCTGGGACTTGTGCTTGCCGGTGTTGACGTCAATGGCCACCAGCGCTTCCGTTTCATCAATGCAGATGTAACCGCCGCTTTTCAGCCAGACCTGACGACGAAACGCATTCTCAATTTGTTTTTCCACATTGAACTTCGTGAAAATCGGCGTGGGTTCCGTGTACAACTTGACCTTGTTGCGGGAGCGACGACTGATTTGGCCGACCATCTCCCGAATGCGCTCGTAAGCCTGTTCGTTGTCCACCACGATGCGGTCCACTTCTTCGGTGAGGAAATCGCGCACCGTGCGCTCGATTAGATCGGGCTCTTGGAAAACGCAGGAAGGAGTCGGTTGCGTTTTGATTTTCTCTTCCACCTCACGCCACGTCTTGAGCAGCAACTCGAGGTCGCGAATGAAATAGCGTTTGCGCTGTCCCTCACCTGCCGTGCGGATGATTAAACCCATCTCTCCCGGCACCTTGAGGCGTTGCAGGATTTTCTTCAGTCGCTGACGCTCTTTTTCGTCCTCGATTTTGCGGGAGATGCCCCGCAGCGGATTGAACGGCATCAACACTAGGAACCGACCCGGTATGCTGATGTTGGTGGTGACACGCGGCCCTTTCGTGCCGATGGGACCTTTGACCACCTGCACAATCACATCGGAACCGGGCGGGTACAGTTTCGGGATATCGTTCTGACTGATTTTCTGCGGTTGTTTGGGCGCGCTGCCGTCCTCAGACTCGACCAACTCCACCCGTTCCGCAAGCGATTCGGGGATGATGTCCCAGTAGTGCAGGAACGCGTTCTTCTCAAACCCAATATCCACAAACGCAGCTTTCAGTCCGGGCTCGAGGTTTTTGATCTTGCCCTTGAAAATGCTCGCCACAATGTGCCGCTCGCGCGTCCGCTCGATGCTGAATTCCTCAAGCTGACCGTCCTCCAACACCGCAACACGATTTTCCAACGCCTCCGCGTTGATGATGATTTCCTTGAACACCGAGGAGCGCTTGCGCCCGCGCAAGAGCTCCTCGCCTTTGCGAATCAATTGTTTGATGGCTTCCACCGTTCTAAATCCTCCGTCGTACCCACACGCTCTGCAACAGGCCCAACGCCGTCATGCTGGCGATCACAAACGACCCGCCATAGCTGAGCAGGGGAAGCGGCAGACCTGTGATGGGCATCAGCCCAATGGTCATGCCGATGTTGATAAACACATGGAAAAACAACATTGCCACCACACCCGTGGCCAGCAACGTGCCCAGCCGGTCGCGCGCATGTGCTGCAATCCGCAACCCGCTGAACAAAATCACCGCGTAACAACCAATTACCGCCACCGCTCCGAGAAAACCCGTCTCCTCGGCAATGACGCTGAACAAAAAATCGTTCGGCGCCACCGTCCGTGGCAGGTAACCCAACAAATTTTGCGTCCCGTCCAAATAACCTTTCCCCGTCAGGCCGCCCGACCCCACCGCAATCAACGACTGATTCAGGTTCCACGCGCTGCCCAGTGGATCCTTCTCCGGCTTCAAAAAAACCGTCAGACGCGCCTTCTGGTAATCCTTCAACTGCCACCAGGCCACTGGCGACATCGCCAGCCCCAGTGCGGCCACCCACACCAACTGCTTGATGCGGGCGCCGCCCACAAACAACATCGCATACGCCACCGGCACCAACACCATCGCGGACCCCAGATCCGGTTGGGCCAGGATCAAACCCATCGGCACCGCCGCAATCCCCAACGCGGTCCCCGTGGTCCTCCAACGGCGACGCGCCTCGGGCGTTCGATCAAACAAATAATACGCCAACGCCACAATGACACTCAACTTCGCAAATTCCGCCGGTTGGATCCCGTACCCGCCCCAGCCCAACCACGATTTCGCGCCGTTGACCGTCTTACCCACCGCCAACACCAGCACCAACAACCCCACCGCCAACACCATCCCCACCGTCGCCCACTGACACAACCACCGGTAATCCACCCACGCCGCCCCCACAAACGCCACCGTCCCCAAAACAAACCACACCATCTGTTGCCGATAAAAATCCGGCATCGCCTGACCCGGCCCCCGGTACGACGCGCTGTAGATGAACAACACACTCATCACCGCCAACACCACCATCGCCCCGACGATCACCCAATCCATCCGCCCCAACAACGCGAGTTGTTTGCGCCACCGCTCGCTCAATCCCCACCTCCGCTCGCCACCGCCGCGTACGTTCGCCCGAACAACCCCGCAAAAATCTTCCCCGCCACCGGTGCCGCCGTGTGTCCGCCGCTTACCGCCTCCTCCAGCAACACTGTCACCGCGTACCGGGGCTGCTCATACGGCGCAAACCCGATAAACCAACCGCGATTGATCCGCCGTCGTTGCCCGCCCTCATACAAATCAAACTCCGCCGTCCCCGTTTTGCCCGCCACACTCAACCCCGGCACACTCGCCCGATGCGCCGTCCCATCCGCCAACCGCACCGCGTCCCACAACGACCGACGCACCCACTCGAAATTCGCCGCGTTCGCCGGCACCCGCCCGCGTGCCTGTGGCCGCGTCTCGTGCACCACCTCCCCGCTCGGACTGATCACTCGTTTCACCACAAACGGTCGCCACACCGTGCCCCCGTTGGCCAAGGCCGCCGCCATCACCGTCATCTGCAACGGCGTCGCCAACAAAAAACTCTGCCCGATCGCCAACTGCGCCGTGTCGCCATCCCACCACCGTTCACCGTGCTGCCGGCGTTTCCACGCCGGCGTTGGCACCAACCCTGCCGGCTCGATGCCCACGTCCACACCGGTCGGCTCGCCCAACCCAAACCATCGCGCCACCCGCTCCAACTGCTCCACTCCCGTCGCAAGCCCCCGTTCGTAAAACCACACATCACACGACCACCGCATCGCCGTCAGCCCGTCCACCGCGCCGTGCCCCTCCCGTCGCCAACAACCAAACGACCGATTCCCCACCATCAACGCTCCACTGCAATGCGAAACCTCCTGCAACCGTCCCCGACCGCTCTCCAACGCCGCCAACAACGTCACCGGCTTGAACGTCGAGCCGGGCGCATACAACCCGCCAATCGCGCGATTGAACAACGGCCGCCCCACATCCTGAAACAATGCCTCAACCCGACCGGCGCCTCCGGTGTGAAACACATTCGGATCAAACGTCGGCCAACTCACCAACGCCAACACCTCGCCGTTGCTCACATCCATCACCACCACCGCGCCGCGCAACGGTCGCTCACCCACCGGCGCGCTCGCCAACGCCTCCTCGGCCAATCGCTGAATCCGCGCATCCAACGTCAACACCACCGTGTGCCCGCGCGCGGGCGGCTTCTCGGCCACCACCTCCGCCGTGGTCCCACCGGGACTGACCCGAATCGTTCGCCCACCGGGTTCCCCGCGTAGCCACGTATCCCACGCGCGCTCTACCCCCTGCTTCCCGACCAAATCTGGTTGGTAGTAGTAATACTGCTCCAGCACATCCGCGTCTGATGCCGGTCGGTCCCGGTTCACATAGCCCACCACATGTGCCGCCAACGCGCCCAGCGGATACGCACGCACCGGGTTCACCATCAAATCCACCGCCGGCACACCCGTCGCACGCTCCGCAAACGCCGCCACCTCCACCGGCCCCAAATCCCGCCACACCGTCATCGGTAACGGCCGACGCACCGCATAATG